>NZ_JAKFIA010000001.1:689375-1026562 GCF_022569295.1 Pedomonas mirosovicensis
CCTTCGTCACCGCGCGGGTGAGGGCTTGTTCCTCCCGCGCCGTTGTGTCGGTCGGGGAGGCGGGCGCGGTATCCATCGCCGGAGCTGGGTGCATGGCTTCATTCTCCAGAATGAGAGAGAAGCATACCATTCAATAGAATGAACAGCAAGCGAAGCCCGGCGCTGGGCCGGGCGGCCGCACGGGCCGCCTGCCTCACAGCTCCGGCAGCGGTTCGTCCACCGTTTGCTTGAGCGAGCGGATGGCGTTGGAGAGGCGCTTGGCGGTCTCCGGGCTGGTGAGCGGCGGCTCGATGCGGTTGATGTTGGCCGGCTCGGGGGTGAGGTCCGCATTGCTTGCCAGCGGGGTGATGGTCTGGCTGACATCGCGCATCCGCTCGGCCAGCGCGATGAACCGCTCCACCGTCTCGCGGCTGGCCTTGGCGGCAACGGCCATCTGCTCGGCGGCCTGGCGGATGGAATCAGCGCCGCCCGCCTCCTTGGTGATGAGGTCGAGCGCCTGCTGGGTCGCATCGCGGGTCTGGCGTACCTGCTCGGTCACGCTCTCCACCGCCGTCTGGGTGAGGGCCTTGAGTTCGGCCGAAAGGGCGCGGAATTCGCCCAGCGCCGTATCCGCATGCTCGGCCTGCTGCTGTTGCAGGGTTTGCAGGGTCGTGGCGTAGGTCTCGGCCACCTGCGCGGCCTGGGCCTCGCGGGCGGCCGCCAGCCGGGCCTCGGTCTGGGTGAGGGCCTCCAAGAGAGCCCCGGCGCTGCCCTCCAGCGCGGCCATGGTCTTCTCCAGCGCGGCGGCGCGGCTGCCGGTCGCCTTCTCCAGCTGCTTGAGGAAGCGGGCGCAAGCTTCCTCGATGCCCGCCTGGGTGGTGCGGGCCTGCGCGTCCGCCAGCTTCTCGGCCGTGGCGGTCAGCGCCTCGGACACCGGCGCCAGCGCTTCCGCCAGCCGGTGTTCCAGCCGATGGGAGGCGCCGCCCAGCACGCGGGCGCGGGTAATGGCGATCAGCCGGTCCAGCCGGGCGGCCACGGCCCCGCCGGTCAGCCAGTAGAGCAGCGCCGCGAAGAACGCGCCCGCTGCCGAGATGATGAGGCAACCCAGCGCCAGCGTGCCGCCCGTGGGCGTGGGCAGGTCGAGCACGTCGTACAGCGCGCCCTCGATGCCGCCCGCCAGGCTGGTGGCGTGCGTCGGGCCGTTGATGAGCGCGATGCCCGCGATCAGCACGCCCAGCCCCAGCGCCGCCAGCGGCAGCAGGCGAAAAAACCAGGCGTCCGCATACTGGTTGAGGAGCGCATGCCCGCGCCCCTGCTCGGGCAGGGCGGAGGCAACGCCGCCGTCGCCGGTCGGCAGGGGCACGAGGTTGCCGCCCAGGCGGTCGTTGAGGGCGTCGAACTCCATCTGGCCGGGCTCCAGCGCGTCTTCCAGCACCGTGCCGATGCGGCCATCGAGCGCGACCAGCGGGATGGTCCAGCCAATGAGCATCCACGCCAGCGTGCCCAGCGCCACGCCCAGGCTGGTCATGACCAGCGGCTCGGCCAGCGGTGCGCCGAAGAAGGCGGAGGCCAGCCCGGCGTCGGAAGACAGGGCAGCCACCTTGTCGCCCGCACCCACGGCAATGGCGACGATCAGGGCAGCTGCCGCCAGACCGATCCAGAATGCAACCTTGTTGACCATGGCTCAGCCCCCCAAGCTTCCCTGCTCCGATTGCGCGTCATACCTTTGGAACGCGCATCCTGTTCCGATCAGAACGTGTGTCCCGATCGCACATCTTGACCAATTACGTCCGCTGGCAAGGGCCAGCCCTCAGGCGGCCAGCTTACGCGCGGCCCCTGACGTCAGCCGTTCGTACACCGGCACGTAGTTGTCCACCGTTCTGGCCCAGCTTTTCTCTTGCGTCACGTAGCGCCGGGCGATCTCCCGCCGCTCTTCCCACCTTTCCGGGTGGGCGAGCAGATCCAGCACGCTGGTGGCCAGGGCCTTCGGATCGTCCGCCCGGAACAGCGCGCCGGTTTCGCCATCCGTAATCAGCTCGCGGTGGCCACCCACATCCGAAGCGGCGACCAGCTTGCCCTCGGCCATCGCCTCCAGCGGTTTCAGCGGCGTTACCAGCTCGGTCAGGCGCATCCGCTTGCGCGGGTAAACCAGCACGTCGACAAGGCTGTAATAGCGGTCCACCTCCCCATGCGGCACCCGGCCGGTGAAATGCACATGCCCCTCAAGCCCCAGCGCCTTCGCCTGGGCCCTGAGGCTTGCGTCCATCGGCCCGCCGCCCACCAGCAAGAGGTGCAGCTTCGGCCGGGCCGCGATCATTTCTGGCATGGCGGCCAGCAGCACATCCAGCCCCTCGTAGTCGTAGAAGGAGCCGATGAAGCCAATGATATCAGCCGACTGGAGGCCAAGCTGGGCGGCAAGCGCCTCGTCGCGCGGGCGTCCCAAGGTGAACTGTTCCGCATCGACCGCATTGGGCACGTGGAACAGCTTGTCCGCCGCGATGCCCCGTTTCCGCAGGTCATCGAGCAGGCCGTGGCAGATGGCTCCCACCGCATCGGCCTGGCTCGCCGCGCGGGTCTCCAGCCAGCGGGTGGCGTGGTAGCGGGGGCTGCCCTCCCGCGTGGTGCCGTGGGAGGCGGCGGCGTCCTCCCAGAAGGCGCGGATTTCATAAACCCACGGAAGGCCAAAGCGCTTCGCCACCCGCTGCGCGGGAATGGCGTTCAGCACCGGCGAGTGGGCGTGGAGGATGTCCGGCCGGGTCTCTTCCACCAGTTCGGCCAGCTTGCGCGTGGTGGCGTTCACCTCCGCCATTTCCCGCAGCACCGGCAGCTTCGCCGCCATCCCGCCGATGGGTGGGGTGCGGTGGAACAGGAGGCCGTCCGCCTCCTCCGGGTCCGGGCCGGGCTTGATATGGCGGGGCGTGGTCAGGTGCATGGTCTGCCACCCGCGGCGGTTCTGCTCCCGCAGGATGGACCGGCTGCGAAACGTGTAGCCGCTGTGCAGCGGAAGCGAGTGGTCGAAGACGTGCAGGATACGCATGGTGGGAAGCGGCAACCTCCGGCTTGGGCGTTGCGCCCGTTATACGGCTGGGGCATCTCGCCCGTTGTAGCTCATGGTTCATCGCACAGAAAGATAGCGCGTCTTCTCCCATGCGTTCAGGCCAGTGCAAAGAATTTATTCCAAAGTTGCCCTGCGCTTTTTACGGGTTATCTCAGGCTGCGGGCTTGATCGACCCAAGGGCAGGTTGATAAGGAAAACCGTCGAGCCGGATTAACTTTGCGAGTGCGGCACCCAGGTGGAGAACGACGCCATCCTAGAAACCACCGTAACGGAACCGGCGCCGCCGTTCGAGTCCGCGCGTCGCCGCGTCCTGCTCGTCACCGGCTTTTTCCCGCCACTGGCCCCGTCTGCCTCCACCCGCGCGCCGACGCTCGCGCGCTATTGGATGGACCGGGGCTATGACGTGCGCGTGCTGGCGGCCCACAATCCGGGCAAGCCGCAGGTGCTCAGCCACAGCCTGCCGGACGAGGCGGTGCGGTTCGTGCCCTTCCCCGAGGTGAAGGCGCTGCGCGACGTGCTGGCCTATCATCTCTCGGGGCGCATTCCCTCCGTTGAGGGCGTCGCCGGCGTGGCGGCAGGGGGAGGCTCGGGGTCCCGGTCCGAGGCGAAGTCCGGCCCGCGCCTGCGCGGCCTGCCGTTCCGCCAGCTGCTGGCGGACCTCTACTGGGACCTGATGTTCATTCCCGACAAGCACCTGTTCTGGGTGGAGACCGGCACCCGCGCCGGGCTGGAGTGGACAAAGGGATGGAAGCCGGACCTCATCTATTCCAGCGGGCCGCCCCATTCCGGGCATCTCATCGCCGCCCGCCTTGCCCAGTCGCTGAGCGCGCCGTGGGTCGCGGAGCTGCGCGACGAGTGGGCGGGCAACCCTTACGGCCTTGAGAGCTGGCTGCGCTCGTTCCTCGAGAAGCGGCTGGAGCAGCGGGTGTTGGGCCAGGCGCAGGCGCTGGTGGCGCTCACCGCCACCACCCGCCAGACGCTGATGAACGCCTACGGCAAGCCCACCATCCTCTCGATGAACGGCTACGATCCGGCGGACTTCGCGGGGCTGGAGAATGTTGCCCCGCTCGATCCCGCCAGGCTCACCATCATGCATGCCGGCTCCATCTACATCGGCAAGCGCGATCCCTCGTCGCTGTTCGCGGCAACAGCGAAGCTGGGCGATCTCAAGGACCGGGTGAGCCTGCTGTTCTATGGCGAGCAGGCGGATTCGCTGCAGGCCCTCGCCCGCAAATACGGGGTGGAGGCGCAGGTGACCATCTCGCCGCCCATCCCGCGCAATCAGGTGCTGGAGCTGGAGCGGCGGACGGACGTGCTGCTGCTTTGCCGCTGGGACAACCCGGCGGACGATGGCATCATCCCCGGCAAGCTGTTCGAGTACATCGGGGCGGAGCGGCCAATTCTGGCGATCGGCTCGGAGACCGGCGAGGCGGCGGACATCGTGCGCGAGGGCGGCTTCGGCGTTGTCTCCAACAACCCGGACGTGCTGGCGGCGCAGCTGCGGGAGTGGATCGCCCGGAAGGACGCGCAGCCGCGTCTGCCTGATGTGAAAAGCCCCCACAAGCAGCGTTTTACCCGCAGTGGGCAGTTCGAGTTGCTGGACCAATTTGTCTCCGAAAATATCTTGTAGGAAAGGCGCTGCGCGAAGCGCGGCATTTTTCGGGGTTTAATCCTGCATGACTGTTTTTGCTGGTGTGTTCCGTCATGATCGCCAGCCGATCGACGAGGGCTGGCGGCGCTTGCTCACCCGCGCCCTGTCGCGCGACCCGAGGGACGTGGCGCAGGTCGTTAACCGGCCGGGGCTGCTGCTGGCCAAGGTGGATATCGGCGTCTTCGGCGAACCGGCGTTCATCGATGAGGGCCATGGGGCCGTCGGCGCGGGCGAGCCGCTGGTCAGCGGGCCGCCCGCCGCGCCGCGCCAGCAGGATCTGGAGACGCTGCTGCGCGCCCACGTGAAGGGCGATGCCACGGCCTTCTCGCAAGCGCGGGGCACCTATGCCGCTGCGCTCTATGATCTCGGATCGCACCGGCTCTGCCTTGCCAACGACCGGCTTGGCGTTCGCACCCTTTACTATACGCAGGTGGGCGGCTGCGTGGTCTTCGCCACGGCCCTCAGGATTTTGGATGCCCTGCCGTTCGTGCCGAAGCGGGTGGACAACGGCGCTGTGCACGAGTGGGTGACCATCCACTACTGTTTCGAGAATCGCACGCCCTATCAGGGCATCTACATGCTGCGTGGCGGCGAGCGGCTGCTGGCGGACGGCAACGGCGTTCGTGTCGTCACCGACTGGGCGTGGGACAAGGTGCCCGATGACCGGCCGGTCACGCCCGAGGCGGTGGATGAGCTTTACCAGCTGTTCCGCGAGGCGGTTGACCTGCGGCTCCGCGGTGATACGGCCGCGCGCGCCCAGCTTTCGGGCGGGCTCGACTCCCGCATGATCGTCACCGAGCTGCGCCGGCGCAACGTGGACGTGCGAACCCTCACGCTCACCTGGCCGCGCTCGCTCGATGCCGTGCTGGCGGAGCAGTACGCCGCAAGGCTTGGCGCGCGCCACTTTATGGCCGAGGTGCCGCGCCCCATGCCGCACGACATCAGCTATTACACCGATCAGGTGTACCGGGAAAACGCGGCCTTCCGCGATGTGCCGGGCGCGCGGCCCGGCCTCGTCTGGGCGGGGGACGGCGGCAGCGTCTGCCTCGGCTATGTCAACACCACCCCGGCGCTTGTCGAGGCGCTGCGGGCCGGGCGCTACAACGAGGCGGCGCGCATCCATGTGGAGCGCAAGTTCATGCGCCTGCGCTCGACCTTGCTCAAGCGCGAGGAGCGTGAGCGGTTCAACAGCTACTTCGAGTCTCGCATCGCGGACATTCTCCGCAGTTACGGCGGGCGCGATCCCGGCCGGGCGGTGCAGTGGTTCATGCTGACGACGCAGGAGCGTTTTCAGGTCACCGGTCTTTACGAGAACATCGACCTGCGGCGCTTCGAATATGTGATGCCGCTGTTCGACACCAAGCTGGCCGCCGCCTTCCAGCGCTTCCCGCTGGATGAGTGCATGGGCCACAAGCTCTACGACAAGTGGATGGATCGCTTTCCCGCCGTGGTGCGCTCCGTGCCCTGGCAGGCCTATGCCGGGCATATTGCCTCGCCCCTGCCGCTGCCGGACGCCGACATCCAGTGGAAGCCCCTCAGCGCCGACTACCACGCCCAGCAGCGGCGCACGGCGCTGGCCCGCTACCGCTCGGTGCGCGAGGCCGGGCTCGGCCGCCCGCCGTTCATCCGGCCGGAGGTGGAGCTGGCGGCCCTCATGTTCACCAAGCTCGGGCACAGCAAGCTGGCTTATCTGCTCGATTCCGCCAGCGCCTACCGCGCCTGGTGGTCCGCCCGCAGCGACTTGTAAATGGCGCGTGTTGGATGGGCTGTTGTGCTCGTAAAGCGCGAATGGCCCGTAATCGGCTTTAAACGCCCGTACAGAGGTTTTTGCCTATTTCGGCTAGGGTGGTAGCGGGCAAGCTTGGAATCGCGCTGTAAAGTGCCTCCACGGGCCTTTACGGGGCATTGCCAGGCTGGGTCTCGCCCTGTTTGGCGTTTGGCCGCAGATCGGGCGAATGGTTCTCAGGGTGTAGTTTTTTCAAATTGCATATGCAGGGAGCCAAGGACGCGGAGGCGTACAAGCAAAAGGGCCCCTGCGACCCTATCCGGTTGTCCGGATATGCGGGCGGCGGCCGGACGCGCCGTATGCCGCCCGGCGTCCCTTGGTTGGAGAGCTTGTGGCTGCGCGCATATGCCCGGCAGGCTGGAAGTGTACGGTGGATCCTGCCAGACACGTTCCGATAAAATGACGGGAGTGCAGAGGGTCCGCGACCCTCTGCATCAAACACCTTCTTCCGGTCCGGCCCTATTCCGCTGCTTGGCGCAGGGCGGCGCGGCGGCGCAGGTCCTCAACGCAGCGCTGGGCGGTCTTGCCGTCCCACAGGTCCGGGCGGCGGCCGGAGGGCCACTGGCCGGCCAGAACGGTCTCCACGGCTTCCAGCAGCTTTTCGGGCCTCACGAGGCGGTTGGTGCCCTCGGTGACGGTGACGGGGCGCTCGGTGTTCTCGCGCAGCGTGAGGCAGGGGATGTCGAGGTAGGTGGTTTCCTCCTGCACGCCGCCGCTGTCGGTGATGCACAGGCGGGCGTTGCTGACGAGGCTCATGAACGGGCGGTAGCTCACCGGCTCCACCAGCTTGATGCCTGCGGTCTCCAGCCGTCCCCAGAGGCCGAAATCGTTCAGTTTCTTGCGCGTGCGCGGGTGGACCGGGAAGATGAGCGGCAGGCGGGCGGCCACCTTCTCCAACTGGGCGACCAGCGGCTCGAGCGTTTCCCTCTGGTCGACGTTGGACGGGCGGTGGAGCGTGACGATGCCGTAACCGCCGGGTTGCAGCCCGTGCTGGGCCGGGGCGTTCTCCGCCTCGATGCGTTCGCGCAGCAACTCGTAAGAGTCCAGCATGATGTTGCCGACGCGGGTGATGCGCTCAGGCGCAATGCCCTCAAGGGCTAGGTTCTCGTCGCCGTCGGGCGAGGGGGTCCACAGCACGTCGGAGAGCACGTCGGTGGCGAGCCGGTTGATCTCCTCCGGCATGCGGCGGTCACGGCTGCGAAGGCCTGCCTCCAGATGCACGACCGGAATCCAGAGCTTCGCGCCCACCATGGCGCAGGCGACGGTCGAGTTCACGTCACCCACGACGACCAGCCAGTCGGGCCGCTCGGCGAGCGCCACCTTCTCGTAGGCGATCATCACGTTGCCCACCTGCTCGGCATGGCTGCCGCCGCCCACGTTCAGGTGGTGGTCCGGCTCGGGCAGGCCGAGATCGACGAAGAAGGCGTCGGACATGTTGAAGTCATAGTGCTGCCCGGTGTGAACGATCTTCGGCGTGAAATCGCCGCTGGCCTTCAGCGCATGGTAGAGCGGCGCGACCTTCATGAAATTCGGCCGGGCAGCGGCAATCAGATGAACAAGGGCAGGCATGAACACCTCTTGGCAGAGAAGCGGAGAGAACGAACGGTTGCGGCGCGCGGGCGCGGCGCAGGGAAGGCAGGCGCTAAGGCTTCCTTGAGAAGGATCACGCCGCAGGCCCCTGTCTGGTCGCGGCCAGCTGGCCCACCGGCTGGGGCCGGCGCAGGCCGAACGGCACGGGCGCGGGGGCCTTGGCCGCTTCCCGCTCCTTCAGGGTTTCCTGGACGATGAGGCCAAGCGCCATGGAGATGCCGACGATCTGGAACGCCAGGTCGAAGCTGGCGACCTCGAGGAAGGCCCCGCCGATGGCATAGGCAACGAGGCTCGCCTGCATCATGCTGGCCAGGTCCGCCGCCCAATAGAGGCCGTTTCGCCGGGCCTTCCTGCGCGTATCCCAGAAGCTGAAGAAGGCGGCGGCATAAAGGAAGAGGAACAGGAACAGCCCCACGTAGCCGTGTTCGCCCAGCACCTCGAAATAGATGGAGTGGGAGGCGCGCAGCTTGATGCCTTGGGGCAGATAGCCCGCGGCCACGGCGCGGTTCTTGTAGGCGCGAAAGCCGATGCCGAGCGGGTGGTTGTCCGCCAGTTCGATGCCGTAGCGCCACATATGCAGGCGGCCCATGGCCGAGCCGTCTTCCTGGTAGGTTTCCACCGTTTCCATGCGTTCCCGCCAGGAATCCGGCATGAAGCTAATGGTGAAGACGACCATGATGCCCGCCGCGCATAGGAGGCCAAACCGGTGGCGCGAGGTGAGGATGAGCCACAGGCCGACGAGGGCAATGGCGATGAGGCCGCCGCGCGACTGGGAGCCGATGACCGCGACCGATGCCCCCAGCATCAGGCCCAGCGCGCCGAGGCGCAGGATCTTGTGGGGCGCGTGGATGTGGAGATAGCGGAACAGCGGCACGCACATCACCAGCGCCAGCGCCAGGTCGTTACGGTCCTGAATGAAGGTGCCCATGGGGCCCATCACGTTGAACTGGCCGCCGGTGGCAAGCGTGAAGGCCCCGCCCTTCAGCGCGTAGAAGCCGAACGAGCCGCCAATGGCCATCATCAGCGCGATCATGCGGTGCCGGGTGGTGATGAGAATGGGCACCATGAGGCCCAGCAGCATGGCCTTCATCACGTTGGACAGCTTGCCCGCCGCCAGTTCCACGTCGGCGGCGAAGACGGTGGTGATGCACACCCACAAGGCATAGAGGATGAACGGGATCAGTACCGGGTGGGCCGGAAAGCGTTTCTTGTCCCGCGAGAACAGGGCCGAGAGGATGGTGGAGCCCGCCACCACGTCGAGGAACGGAAAGCGGGTGGCAAAGCCGTAGACCAGCCGGTGTGGGTACATGAACGACAGCCACGACCAGGCCAGCACGCCGACGAAGGCGCGCTTGAAGATCAGCGGCACCACCGCCATCACCACGATCGCTACGAACAGGCTGCCCAATGGCCCTCTCCCGCTGGAGTGACGCCGCCCTGGCCGGCGCAGAACCCTGGCAGGCAGGCGCGCCCGCGCCGCTGCCGGTTTGCCCGATCATCGTGTTGCGTTTCCGGATGCACGTGTTTGCGCGTCCCCCTGGTTCGCAGGTATGCTATCATCGTTTTCGCTGCAACAGCGGAGTTTGTGCCCTAGATATGGTTCGATGCGCCGCCGGGGCGCTTGCGCCCGGACAAAACGGAAGCGCGCTCGTGCCGCGCGAAAGGGGGCGCGAGACGGGAAGGGAGGGAGAAAACCATGACCACCATTGCCATCGCGCTGACCTGCATCGGCTTGTATGTCCTGTTCGTCTGGGCCATCCGCGAGGATAAGCCGGACTCTTCGGAAAAATAGACGGCCCCGGCCGAAGGTCGAGCCTCAGTTCGGTTTTACCCGGCGTTTCCGCCTCGGGTCGCGCCCGCTTCATCGCCTTGGGAGCCTGATTTCGCCTGCGCTCAGGCCGGTATCGCCTCGCGTGCGGCCATTGCCTTGGCGGCGGCGCGGCATTCCCTGAGGAAGGCGGCCTTGGCGGTGGCCGGGCTGCAGGTGTGGTCCGCCCCGCCGATGCGCTGCACCGTCACGTTCGGGCGGGCCAGCACGGCTTTCCAGGCGGGCGTGTGCAGCCCCGCCTCGAAGGCGCTTGCGGTGCGGTCATGGTCCGACAGGATGATGTGGATGGGCCCCGGAAAGCTGCTGAGCGCCTTGGCCAGCCGGTGGCCGAGCGGCAGGATGGCCGGGCGCGGCCGGGCGCGCAGCCGGTCGAGCGTCACCCGGCTCAGCGAGCGGCCGAGGGTGCTGCCGAGGGAGGCAATCGCCGAACCCAGCGCGATTTCCCCGCGCAGCAGGCGGCCGAGCTGGCGCGGGTCGCGCAGCCGCCGGCGGTAGTGGTGCATGACGAGGCTGTTGCCGTTGTCCGCCTCGTCGATGGTCCACGGGTTCATCAGGATGAGGCCCGCAAGGCGCGGCTCGTAGGGGGCGAGCAGCCCAAGGGCCGTCGCGCCGTCGCACAGGCCATAGCCGATGCACCCCTCGACTCCGGTTTCGCGGCACAGGGCGTCGATGGCCGCCAGAATGTCCGGCCCGGCCATCTCGAAGCCGGGGTTCGTGCCGCCGCTGTCGCCCACGCCGCGCCGGTCGAAGCGCAGCGTCGGCAGCCCCTCGGCGGCGAGGCCGTTCGCCAGATCCACATGGCTGCGGTGCGGCCCGGCGCGTACCTGCACCCCGCCGCTGACGATAAGCCCGCCGATCGAGCCCGGTGTGGACTGGGCAGCCGGGTGGAGCGCGCCCACCAGCGGCTCGTCCTCGCAGGCAAAGATCAGCGGCGTGAAGGGCGGCGTGCGCGAGGCGGTCATGCGGCCTCCTGCACCATGTCGGCCACCGCGCGGGCCAGCGCCGCCGGCTCGGCGGGTTCGAAGGAATTCCACGGCGCGTCCGCCGCGATGATGCGGCGGCCATCCGCCACCGGCGCCTGCGTCTCCGCGCCGGGCGCCGTCACGTCCAGCCGGTGCACGGGCACCTGCGCCTCCGCCAGCAGCGGGGCGAGCTTCAGCGCGTTGATGCGGTTCACCAGCTGCGGGCCCATCTCATACCCCGCCACTTCGATGGTCTGGCCGTTGTCGAGCTGGGTCTGAAGGTAGCTCAGGGTGATGCGCGGTCCAATCTCCATGGACGCGGCGGAGCGGATGCGAAGCCAATGGCGCATGTGGAGCCGCCCGTCCTCGACCGGGTCCACCAGCGCAAGGGACTGGGCCTGGCACCCTTGCGCCAGCGCGTCTGCTGCGAGCAGCCCGCCGAGCCGGATGCCGACGAGGCGCACGCCAAGCCCCTGTTCCGCCAGATGCCCGGCGCAGGCCGTCAGCGCCTCGACCCAGCCTTCCCACGTCGCCTCGCGGAAGGGGAGCGGGCTGTCCCCCGTGCCCGGCAGGTCCGGCAGTAGGGAGGGGATGCCCTCGATCGCCAGCATCTGGCCGGCAAGGGCCATCAGGCGGCGGGTGCGGTTCATTTCCTCGGCGAAGGGCGGGACGAACAGCGCCGCGAAGGGGTGCCGGGGGCGCTCCGGCGCGGGCGACCGCCAGATGGCGGGCGTCAGGCCCGCCTCGGTGGGGAGAAATCGAACCTCTGGCCAGCCGGGGCGGCTCAAGCCGCCACCTTGGCGGTGAGGAATTCGGACAGGCTGCCGAAGGTCTCGAAGATATCGGCGCTCACGTCCTCATCATCGATGATGATGTCGAACCGCTCCTCCAGCGCCGTCAGCAGCGTGGCGATGGCCATGGAGTCCAGTTCGGGCAGCGCCCCCAGAAGCGGCGTGTCTGATTCCAGTCCGTCCGCCCGCGCGCCCAGATTGAGGACGCTGCCGAGCAGATCGCGCAGGCGCGCCTCGACGGCGGGATCGGACTTTGCGATAAGCTGAGCCATGGGGTTCGTTGCCTTCGGATTATATCTCGCTACGAAACCGCGCGGTTATACCCGCACGATGGTTCAACGCCAACAGCAATAGCGCAGCACAGAGCCGTTCTCTGGGGCGCCTCAGCGGAGTTCGAGACATTGTGACATCCCCGGTCCCGCCGTCTCTGCCCGGAAAACCGCCTGCCCTCCAGAAAAGGCCCGTTGATGTGCGCCTCAGCGGCCAACTGGACCGCTGGGCCGACTTCTCGTGGCAAACCACGCGGGCGTTCGGCCTCCTGCCGGGCCTGGGCTTTCACCGTTACATCCTCACTGCCGTGCCCCGTCAGGCCATGCCGGCCATGCCGCGCGGCTACACGGTGGAAACGTTGAGCGCGGCGCAATGTGCCGGAATGAATTTGGGCACGTCGCCCGAGGCCGTGGCCTATCGCCTGTCCATGGGGTGTGACGCGCTGGCCGCCTTCAACCGCAAGGACCAGCTGGTCGGCGTGTTCTGGCTCACCGCCTCCCCCTTCCGGGAGGATGAGATCGACCTATGGTATGATACGCAAGGGCAGGGGGCCTGGGACCTGGGGCTTTACGTGCCGCCCGAGCACCGGGCCACCCGCGCCTTCGCCGCCCTGTGGGCCGGGGCGGGGGCGTGGCTGGACGCGCGGGGATTGGGCTGGTCGTTCAGCAGGATAACCGATTATAACGCCGCTTCGCTTTCGGCCCATGCCCGGCTACAGGGCTGGCGATTGGGAACGGTTTGGGCAATCAGCATGGGGCAGTGGCAATTGACCGGATCATCGCTTCTGGAGCGCCCGCACTGGCACCGGGTTGGCGGCAACGCCCCGGTCATCCGCCTCGCGCCGCCGCTGAGGGCCGTATGACCCCAATTCCCGTGAGCATTGACGGCCTCCTGGCCGAAGCCGCCCGCCGCTGCCCAGGCCACCCGGCGCTCGCCGACCGCAGGCGCCAGCTCGACTATGCGGCATTCGATGCGCTGGTGAGCGCGGCGGCAAACGGCTTCCTCGCGCTGGGGCTGGCGGCGGGGGCGCGCGTCGCCGTCTATCTCGGCAAGGATGTGGAGGCGGTCGCCGCCATGCTGGGGGCTGCCCGTGCCGGGGGCGTGTTCGTGCCGGTAAACCCGGTGCTGAAAGGCCGGCAGGTGCACTACATCCTGTCCGACTGCGCGGTCGATACCCTCGTCACCTCGCCCGAGCGCTGGCGCGCGCTGGCCGACAGCGACGCGGTGCCGGAGACGGTACGCCGCGTGGTGCTGGCTGGCGGCAAGCCCGCCGATGCGGATGATGCCCGCCTCATCGGCTGGGAAGATTTCCTCGCCGCCGCGCCCCAGTCTTCGCCCGCGCCCCGCACGGCGGAGGATATGGCGGCGATCCTCTACACCTCCGGCTCCACCGGCAACCCAAAGGGCGTGGTGCTGCCCCACCGTAGCCTGGTGATGGGGGCGGTGAGCGTGGCGGAGTATCTGGGCTTGAGGCAGGATGACCGGCTGCTCGCCGTGCTCCCCCTCAGCTTCGATTATGGCCTTAACCAGATCACCTCGGCGCTCAGGGCCGGGGCGAGCGTCGTTCTGCTCGATTACCTGTTTCCGCTGGATGTGGCCAAGGCGGTGGCGAAGCACCGCATCACCGGCCTTGCGGGCGTGCCGCCGCTGTGGATGCAGCTGGCGGGCGTCACCTGGCCGGAGGAGGCGAGGGAGTCGCTTCGCTTCTTCACGAACTCGGGGGGCGCATGCCCCGGCCGCTGCTGGCGAAACTGCGGGCATTGCTGCCCAACGCCACGCCCTACCTGATGTATGGCCTGACCGAAGCCTTCCGCTCCACCTACCTCGACCCAAGGGAAGTCGACCGGCGGCCCGAGTCCATCGGCAAGGCGGTGCCCTTCGCCGAGGTGCTGGCGGTGCGGCCGGACGGGCAGGAGACGGCCCCCGGCGAGCCCGGCGAGCTGGTGCACGTGGGGCCGTTCGTGGCGCTGGGCTATTGGGGCGACCCAAGGCGCACGGCCCAACGCTTCAAACCTGCCCCGCCCTGCTCCCGCACGGCGCAGCCGGGCGCGCTGGCCGTGTGGTCCGGCGACATGGTGGTGCGAGACGAAGAGGGCTTCCTCACCTTCGTCGGCCGCAACGATGAAATGATCAAGACCTCCGGCTATCGCGTCAGCCCCACGGAGGTGGAGGAGGCGCTCTATGCCTCCGGCCTCGTCGCCGAGGCGGTGGCCGTCGGCGTGCCTGATGACAGGCTGGGGCAGGCCATCGTCGTCATCGCCGCGCCCGCGGGCGATGACCCCGAACCCACCGAAGCGGTGCTCGACTTTTGCCGTCGGGAAATGCCGGGCTACATGGTGCCTGCCCGGATCATCTGGCGGGAGGCGTTGCCGCGCAACGCCAACGGCAAGCTGGACCGGGCGAGCTTGAGCGCCAGTCTGGTGGAGTCGTCGAGGCAGCGTTTGGAGGAGACCGGGGCATGACCGCGCCCGCAAGTTCTGGGGTCGCGCCCGCGCATGGGGAGCAGCGCTATTGGCCGGAGGGCTTCGGCGTTACGCCCGGCGGCGTGCTGACGGTTGGCGGTCGCCCCGTCACCCACTGGATCGAGGAGGCCGGGGGCACGCCCCTGTTCCTCTACGACAGCGCGCTCATTGCGCGCCGCATCGAGCAGTTGCGCGCCGCCCTGCCGGAGCGGGTTCATCTGCACTACGCCATCAAGGCCAACCCCATGCCGGATGTGGTGGGCTTCATCGCGCCGCTGGTGGACGGGCTCGACATCGCCTCCGCCGGGGAACTGGAGATCGCGCTCAGCGCCGGCATGGAGCCGCGCCATATCAGCTTCGCCGGGCCCGGCAAGCGCGATGCGGAGCTGGCCGCCGCCATCGTTGCGGGCGTTGTCGTCAATCTGGAATCGGAAGGCGAGATGCGCCGCCTCGCCCGGCTGGCGAAGCAGCTGGGCAAGCCGGCTTCTGCCGCCGTGCGCGTGAACCCGGACTTCGAGCTGAAGGGCTCGGGGATGCGAATGGGCGGCGGGGCCAAGCCGTTTGGCGTCGATGCCGAGCGGGTGCCCGCCATGCTGGCGGAGCTGGGGCAACTCGGCCTTCAGTTCGAAGGCTTCCACATCTTCACCGGTTCGCAAAACCTCTCCGCCACCGCGCTCATCGAGGCGCAGGACAAGGCGCTCACCCTTGCCGCCGAGCTGGCTCGCCATGCGCCGCGCCCGCCCCGTTTCGTCAACATCGGCGGCGGCTTCGGTATTCCCTACGCGCCTGCGGATAAGCCCCTCGATTTAGCTGCGGTGGGCGCCGCTCTTTCTGCACGGCTTGACCGGCTGGACGTGGAAATCGCAGATAGCGAAATCATCATCGAGCTCGGTCGCTACATCGTGGGCGAGGCCGGAGTTTATCTGACGCAAGTGATCGACCGGAAAGTGTCCCATGGCGAGGTATTCCTCATTACCGATGGCGGGCTGCACCATCAGCTGGCCGCCAGCGGCAACTTCGGGCAGGTCATCCGAAGGAACTATCCAGTGGCGGTCGCTACACGCTTCAGTGCTTCACCAGAAGAGACTGCGACAATTGTTGGTTGTCTGTGCACGCCGCTTGACCGCCTGGCCGAGAAGATCCAGGTTCCCGTCGTGGAACCCGGTGAGGTCATTGGCGTTTTTCTCGCGGGTGCCTATGGCTTGACCGCAAGCCCGGTCCGATTCCTGGGGCATCCGGAACCTGCCGAGCGATTGGTTTGATCGCGGCGGCACTTGAACAGGGTCACCAATTGGATCCACGCTAGGGGTTCTATGCTTTCTCTCAAAGCGGGCAATGCATTGGAACTAGGTGATTCTCATTGCGCCCGGCCCGCCGAGCCCATAGTTTGCAGCTCTGGAGTTTTAGGTGGTGCAATAGCGCAGGGTCTGCGCCGGCAAAGTGGCAGGCCGCTGTCGGGGCGGTTGCTGTTCGCAAGGGGGTAACAACCGTGACGTCATCCTATCTTAAATTTGCTGGTCTTGTGTCGTGTCTCGCGTTGGCATTGGCAGGCTGTTCCTCGGGCTCGTCCGGCGAGCTGCCTTCCGCCCAGTTCGTGTCGCCGGCCGAGGGGCCAGGGCCGGATTACATCATCGGCCCGATGGATTCGCTCAGCATCTTCGTGTGGCGCAATCCGGAGCTGTCCACCGGCGTGACCGTGCGGCCTGACGGGCGGATTACCGTGCCGCTCATCGACGACCTTCCGGCCACCGGCAAGACGCCGACCCAGCTGGCCAAGGACATCGAGGAGCAGCTGAAGAATTACATTCAGAACCCGCTGGTCTCGATCATCGTCACCGGGTTCCAGGGGCCGTTCGCGCAGCAGGGTGCGCGTGGTGGGCGAGGCGGCCAACCCGCAGGCCATCCCGTACCGGGCGAACATGACCCTGCTTGATGTAATGATTGCGGTCGGCGGCTTGACCGACTACGCCTCGGGCAACCGGGCGCGCCTGGTTCGCTTCGACAAGGCGACCGGCAAGCAGAAAGAGTACGAGGTGAAGATCGAGAACCTCATCAAGGACGGCGACACCTCGGCCAACGTGCGAATCGAGCCGGGCGACGTGATCATCATTCCTGAGGGCTTCTTCTGATCCGGTCCTGATCCGGCGGGGTGGGCTGGCCGAGAGACGGCCGGCCCGTCGCGGCCGCCGGAAGGGCGGAATGAGGCGGAAGGCGGCAAGGTGGCGACGGGCGGCCTGCCGGCCCGGCCTGCGTACACAAGGCGTTTACGATCAGTGCATAGATTGGCAGTGCATAGATTGGCGTAGGCGGTGCCGGCTTTTTCGGACCGTCGGGCACAACAGGCATATTCGATTTCAGTGACAGGCGCAGGTGCCGGCGAAAGGCTGAGGAGTAGGCGATGACGTCGATCTACGACCAGATCATGACGATACTTTACATGGTCTGGCGCAAACGGTGGTATGGCTTGGCGGCCATGTGGATCGTGTGCCTCGTCGGCTGGGGCATCGTCGCGGCCATTCCCAACCAGTATGAAGCCAGCGCGCGTGTCTTCGTTGACACCAACACGGTGCTGCCCAAGCTGGTCGGTACGGTGAACGCCAACATCTACCGGCAGGTGGACATCGTCCGCCGGACCCTCATCAGCCGTCCCAACCTGGAGAAGGTGATCCGCCGCTCCGACCTGGACCTGACGGTGCAGGACGAGGCCGGCATGGAGCGCCTCATCAACAACATGATGGAGAACATCGAGGTCAACCAGCAGGGCGGCGACCTGTTCACCCTTTCCTACACCTCCGGCAACCCGGATCTGACCGACGCCCAGAATGCGGCGGTGGCCAAGCGGGTGGTCACCAACCTCATCAACATCTTCGTTGAGGGGAACATGGAGGGCAGCCGCGAAAGCTACAACGAGACGCGGCAGTTCATCGACCGGCAGATCCAGGAGTACGAGAAGCAGCTGGAGGAGGCCGAGGCGCGCCGGGCTGAATTCCAGCGCCAGTACATGGGCCTGCTGCCGGGGGATGTGAACTACAGCCAGCGGCTGGAATCGGTCCAGGGCAGCCTGCGGGACATCGACTTCAAGATCCAGCAGGCGCAAAGCGCCCGCCGGGCCCTGGCCTCGCAGCTGGCTTCCATTCCGGCGACCCTGCCGAACGCGGGCATGGCGCCCACGGGTGGCGCGCCCCGGTTCGACCCGTCCACGACGCTCGGCCGTATCGAGGTGCTGGAGCGCCAGATCACCGATTCGCTTGCCCGCGGCTACACGGAGAAGCACCCGGACATCGTCTCGGCCCGCCAGACCATCGCGCGGCTCAAGAAGCAGCACGAGGAAGAGGTGAAGGCGGCCGGCCAGTCCGGCGCTTCCGAGGAACGTGGCGTATCCAACCCGGTCTATGTGGATCTTCGCAGCCGCCTGTTCGACCGCGATGCCGAGATCGCGACCCTCCAGGCCCAGCGCGCGCAGGTCCAGCAGGAGCTGAACGCGCTGCAAAGCCGCGCCGAAACCCTGCCGGGCATCGAGGCCGAACGCGCCAAGCTCAACCGCGACTACAGCGTGCTCAAGGCCAAGTATGAGGAGCTGCTGCGCTCCCGCGAGGAAACCCGCGTCGCCTCCGACCTTGAAAGCAAGACCGACAAGGTGCAGTTCCGCATCGTCGATCCGCCGCAGGTGCCTTCCAAGCCGGTGGCGCCCAACCGCCCGATGCTGCTGGCCGTGGTGCTGGCGGTCGGCCTGGCGGCGGGCGTCGGCCTGGCGTTCCTGATGAGCCAGATCCACACGGTCTACGTCACGGTCTCCAGCCTCAAGAACAGCTTCGCCAATATGTCGGTGCTCGGCGCGGTCAGCGCCATCACCAACGAGCAGCAGCGCGCGCAGGAACGGCTCCGGCTTGGCGTCTTCGCCTTCTGCTGCATCGGCCTCGCCGGCGTCTTCGTGGCGCTGCTGGTGCTTGAGTTCAGCCGGCAGACGCCGGCCATCTAGACGCGCCGTTGCAACGCGGATTTGAAAGGCAAGACGGGATGAGTGACGAAACCCCCAAGACGAGCCGCCGCGACGAAGGCGTCTCCCTTCTGGAGCGGGCCGCCCGGCGTCTGGAAAAGGCGCAGGCCGCGCAAGGCGCGACCACGGCCATACCGCTGGAGACCGTGCCTGCTGGGTCCGCGGGCGCAGCGCCGGTAATGGAAATGCCCGCGCCGCCGGCCGCAGCAACCGCCGCTCCGGCGGCGCGGCCCACCGCGCGCCGCACGTCCGGCCGCCAGAGCCGTCGGGGCGAGATCGACCTGCAATCCCTGCGGGAAGCCGGGTTCGTGGTGCCGGACAGCCCCTCCACGCTCACGGCGGAGGAATTCCGCCTCGTCAAGCGGCAGCTGCTGCTCAACGCCTTCGCCAAGGGCGAGGCGGCGATCAAGAACGGCAACCTCATCCTGGTGTGCTCGGCCCAGCCCAACGAGGGCAAGACCTTCTGCGCCATCAACCTGGCGCTCTCCATCGCCTCCGAGCGGGACGTGACCGTGCTGCTGGTGGACGCGGATTTCGCCAAGCCCGAGGTGCTCTCCACCCTGGGACTGGAAGGCGGCAAGGGCCTGATCGACGTGATCGCCGATCCGAACATCGACCTGGCCGACTGCCTCATTCGCACCAATATCGAGAACCTGTCGGTGCTGCCGGCGGGGCGCCAGCACCACCTCACCACCGAGCTGCTGGCATCCGAGCGCATGGGCGCGATGATCGAAGAGATCGCCCAGCGTTACCGCGACCGCATCATCATTTTCGACTCGCCCCCGGCGCTGGCATCGTCAGCCGCGGGCGTGCTGGCCCTGCATGTGGGCCAGACCATGTTCGTCGTCGAGGCCGAGCGCACCCGTGAGCAGCAGTTGCGCGAGGGGCTGGCAATGGTTTCGGCGTGCGAGCACACGCATCTGTTGTTGAACAAGACCCGCTTCAGCGCGTCGGGCCGCCGGTTCGGCGCCTACTACGGGTATGGGTACGGTTACACGTACGGCTCCTGACCGTACAGATCAGGGGGGCAGGGAATGGTAGCTGCACAGGGGGGAACGGATACGTGCGCGGTGTGCATGGGTTCCAGCGTCTGGTGTTTCGGCGTCAGGGGTTCCGGCGTCGTTGGGTGAGCGTGACGACGGGTTTATTGGCATCGGTTTCGGCTGTGGCCTTGCCGTCCGGGGCGCGGGCCGACGTTCAGGTGACGCCCCGCGTGGAGTTGCGGCAAAGCTTCGGCGATACGACCTACAACGACTTTCAGGTGTTGACGGCGGTGGTGCCGGGCATGCACGTGGTGGCGGATACCAAGCGCCTCAAGGGGCAGCTCGATTACGAGTTCTCGCGCCGCTTCGCCTGGAGCGGAACCCTCTACGACAAGGGTCAGCACCGGCTGAACGCCAACGGCCAGGCCACGATCATCCGCGACCTGCTCAATCTGAACGCGGGCGGCGTGGTCACCCAGACCTTCCGCGACTGGCGCGGGCCGCTTTCCACCGGGCCGGAGCAGAACAACCCGAACCAGTCCACGGTGTCATCCTTCTACGTGCAGCCCACGCTGCAGGAGGAGATCGGCACCATCGCCGTGTTCGATGCCTTCTATCGCTTCAGCTACAACGACGTGAACAACGCTGGCCGCCTGTTCCAGGCGGGCGAGGAGGCGCCGCCGGGCACGGCCTTCAGCCTGGCTCCGGCCTCCGATTCCGTCTCGCAGGACGTGCAGGTGGCGTTGTCCAACAGGACCAACCGCAACTCGCGCCTGGGCTGGACCCTGCGGGGCAACTACACCGCCGATGATCGCGATGATCTGAATGAGGAGCTGCGGATCAAATCGGGCGTCCTTGACCTCAGCTATTCGGTGACGCGCAAGCTCGCCTTGCTCGGCAGCGTCGGCTACGAGGACATCACCGACGAGCAGGACAACCTGCTGGTGGACCCGGAGACCGGCTTCCCCATCCTCGATGACGAGGGCCGCCTGCAGGTGGACCCCGATCAGCCGCGCCAGATGGTGATGGATCGCTCGGGCATGACCTGGGATGTGGGCGTGCGCCTGACGCCGTCCCGCCGCACCCAACTCACCCTGCGTGGCGGTCGCCAGTATGGCGGCACCGTCATCAATGGCGATCTCTCCTACCAGATCCGCAACGGCATCACGCTCGTCGCCCAGTATTCGGAATCGCTCAACACCTTCGGGCGGCTGTTCAGCGGCCAGCTGGCGGGGCAGCCCTTCTCCTTCATGGTGGGCAACAACTATCGCCTCGGGCCCGGTTTCATCATGGTGCCGACAGAGTTCGGCCTGCTGCCGGTGCCGGGCATCGTCACCAACGCTACCTTCAAGTCCCGCCTCGGCCAGCTGCGACTGAACTACACGACGGAGCGGACCAACGCGAACATTGCTGCCTATTACGACCGTCGGAACTATCTGAACCTTGGTCAGGCCGTCAGCCCGGACACGCCGGTGGCGGAGAACACCCTGGCGGGCCGCAGCGACGTGACCTGGGGTGTGACGGCCGGCCTGTCGCGCCAGCTGTCGGGCAGCCAGTCCATCAGCGGCAACCTGTATTACAGCAACCTGAAGTACGCCCTGTCGCGCGAGCGCCGGGATAGTGTGTTTGGCGGATCGATCAGCTACAACTGGAAGCTGATGGAGAACCTGCAGGCCTCGGCAATGTTCAACAGCCTGCATCGTTCTTCAAAGGGTTTTGGATCGAGCCAGCACAGCAACACCCTGACGTTGACGTTGCGGGCAACTTTCTAGGGCACTGCGCGAGAAAGCGGCGCCGGTTCTTCGCGGAACGCAGTGCGATCGGAGACGAAGATCAGGGCCGGGCGCGGTTCCGCCGAACGGCGTCCTGTCCTGTGCAAGGCATTAAACGCGGGAGGAAGCGCGCCATGTACATGGAGTTTTACAAGCTGAACGGCCGCCCGTTCCAGCTCACCCCCGACCCGCGCTTCTATTTCGATACGCGGACCCACAAGAAGGCGATGGCCTACCTCACCTACGGCATCAACCAGGGGGAGGGGTTCATCATCATCACCGGGGACATCGGCGCGGGCAAAACCACGCTGGTTGGCCACCTGTTCGATGCGCTGGACAAGACCCGCTTCCTGCTTGCCAAGATCGTCAGCACCCAGCTGGATGCGGACAACACGCTGAAGATGGTGGCCAACGCCTTCGGCATCGGCACCGACGGGCTGGAGAAGTCGGCCATCCTTCACCGCATCGAGGACTTCCTGCGCTCCCAGCACCGCGAGGGGCGGCGGGTGCTGCTCATCGTCGATGAGGTGCAGAACCTGCCGGTCTCGGCGCTGGAGGAGTTGCGGATGCTCTCCAACTTCCAGGAGGGCAACCGGGCCTTGCTCCAGATCTTCCTGCTCGGCCAGCCGGAGTTCCGCGACAAGCTGGCCCTCTCGCCCGAGCTGGAGCAGCTGCGTCAGCGCGTGATCGCCACCCACCACCTGGAGCCGATGCAGGAGGAGGAGGTGCCGGGCTACGTCTACCACCGCCTCAAGCTGTGCGGCTGGCAGAACGACCCCATGTTCACACCCGAGGCCTTCTCCTTGATGTTCGAATATTCGGGCGGCGTGCCGCGGCGGCTCAACAACCTGTGCTCGCGCGTGCTGCTGTTCGGCGCGCTCGAGGAGCTGCACGAGATCGACGAGAAGGTGGTGCGCGAGGTCATCGACGATCTCAAGAAGGACCAGACCCCCACCACCGGCCCCAAGCACATCTCGCAGGTGGATACGGTGTCGGGCGTCGGCCCCATGCGCTCCAACATTCCGCCCAAGGTGCGGGCGGAACTGGCCGCGGCGGCCTCCGAGGTCTATCTGAACGGTGCGGAGGCTCATATCCTGCGGCGGCTGGAGGTGCTGGAGCGCTATGTGCGCCAGCACGACCGGACAATCCGGCAGATGTTGGATATTCTCTCCGAATGGGCGGAGAATGCCTCCGACAGCTACTCAAAGACCGGAACCGATGCCCAGTAACGTTTCAACCAACGCTTTCGACGCTCCGGCGACCCCCGAGGAGAACGGCTCCGCGTTCCGCGCCGCACGGGCGGACGGCGCGCGCCTCCGCAACGCCATGACCGTGGACGTGGAGGAGTATTTCCAGGTGGGCGCGTTCGAGCGCTGCATCCGGCGCGAGGACTGGGAGAGCTACGCCAGCCGGGTGGACACCAACACCCGCCGCGTGCTCGACCTGTTCGCCGAGAAGGGCATCCGCGCCACCTTCTTCACGCTGGGATGGGTGGCAGAGCGCCAGCCGCAGCTGATCCGCCGCATCGTGGAGGGCGGGCACGAGCTGGCCTCCCACGGCTACGCCCACGACCGGGTGACGAGCTTTGATGCGCGCGGCTTCCGGGCGGACCTAGAGCGCTCCAAGAAGCTGCTGGAGGATGCGGGCGGCGTTGCCGTGCGCGGTTATCGCGCGCCCAGCTTCTCCATCGGCAAGCGCAACGCCTGGGCGCTCGAGGTGCTGGCGGAGCTGGGCTATGCCTACTCCTCCTCCGTTGCGCCCATTCGGCACGATCATTACGGCTGGCCGGAAGCGCCCCGCTTTGCCTACCAGCCGTTCAAGCAGTTCCCGCTCATCGAGGTGCCCATCACCACCGTGCCGGTGGCCGGGCGCACGCTCTCCTTCGGCGGCGGCTTCTTCCGCCTGCTGCCCTATGGCGTCGCCCGCTGGGCCGTCGCCAAGGTGAACCGGGAGGAGGGGCAGCCGGCGGTGTTCTATTTCCACCCGTGGGAAGTGGACCCGGAGCAGCCGCGCATTGCGGATGCGCCCTTGCGCTCCCGCTTCCGGCACTACACCAACCTCAAGCGCATGTACGCCAAGCTTGATCGCCTGACCGACGACTTCGCGTGGGACCGGATGGACGCCCTGTTCCTGCCCCAGGCTTCGTCCCTCCCGGCGGCGGAGTAGGCGATGGTGCAGGTTGACCTGATCGACGTACGCAGCGGCCGGGACGCCGAGGGCTGGAACGCCTATGTGCGGGCGCACCCCAGCGGCACGCCGTTCCACCTCACCCACTGGGCGCAGGCCATCAACGATGCCTACGGCTATGAGACGCCTTACCTGCGCGCCCGGCGCGGGCAGGAGGTGGTGGGCGTGCTGCCGCTCACCCACGTGCGCTCGGCTTTGTTCGGCAAGTCGCTCATCTCCAACGCCTTCGCGGTCTATGGCGGCCCGCTGGCGGACGATGCGGAGGCCCACGCGGCGCTCGACGCCGAGGCGTGGGTGCTGGCGCAGAAGTTCGGCGTGCCTGCGCTCGAGTATCGCAATCAGGAGCGCTTGCGCCCCGATTGGGCGGCCAAGGCGGAGACCTACGTCACCTTCCGCCGCCCGCTGGCGGTGAGCGAGGATGACAACCTGAAGGCCATTCCCCGCAAGCAGCGGGCGGAGGTGCGCCGCAGCCTGGGCTTCGACCTGGAAACCCTGATCGACCGGAACGTGGACCGGCACTTCGCCGTCTATGCCGAAAGCGTGCGGAACCTGGGCACGCCGGTGTTCCCCAAGCGCTGGTTCGCGGCGCTCCTCAACGCCTATGGGCCGGACGCGGACATCCTCACCGTCGCCAGGGACGGCAAGCCGCTCTCCTCCGTGCTGTCGCTTTACTTCAACGGCGAGGTTGCGCCCTACTACGGCGGCGGCGTTGAGGCGGCGCGCACCTGGCGGGCCAACGACCACATGTACTGGAAGCTGATGCTCCACGCGGTGGAGCGGGGCTGCGACCGCTTCGATTTCGGCCGCTCCAAGGTCGGCACCGGCGCCTTTTCGTTCAAGAAGAACTGGGGGTTCGAGCCGACGCCGCTCGTCTATGAGTACCGGCTGGCGGATGGGCACGCCATGCCCGACCTCAACCCGCTCAACCCCAAGTACAAGCTGATGACCGAAGTGTGGAGCCGCCTGCCATTGCCGGTTGCCAACACGCTTGGCCCCCTGATTGCGCGAGGTCTGGCCTGACGATGGACGTGCTCTTTCTTGCCCACCGCATTCCCTATCCTCCTAACAAGGGGGACAAGATCCGGTCGTGGCACATCCTCAGGCACCTGGCCGAGCGGGCGCGGGTGCATCTGGGCTGCTTCATCGACGATCCCGCAGACATGCAGCATCAGGATACCCTGCGCTCCGTCATTGGCGGGGAAGCCTGCTTCGTGCCCATCAGCCCGCTGGCGTGCAAGGTGCGGGGGCTGAAGGGGTTGATGGACGGCGAGTCCATCACTGCCAGCTACTATCCGCGCCAGCCGCTGGCCAAATGGGCGCAGGATATCGCCCAGCGCCATGGGGTGGAGCGGGTGTTTCTCTATTCCTCCGCCATGTTCCCCTTCGCCACCCCGCTTATCCGCCCCGGCCGCCGGGTGGTGATGGACTTCGTGGATATGGATTCGGATAAGTGGCGGCAATATGCCCAGTCCAAGCGCTGGCCCATGTCCGCCCTCTACAGGCGCGAGGCGGTGAAGGTGCTGGGGCTGGAGCGCACCGCCGCCTACCGGTCGGATGTGTCGCTGTTCGTCACCGACGCGGAAGTTGCCAGCTTCAAGGCGGTGGCGGGTTCCGCCGCGCATGACGTGCGGGCGCTGTTCAACGGCGTCGACCATGAGAAGTTCTCGCCCGATGCGCCGTTCGAGCCGGTGTCGCTTCCCGGCGCCCCCAACCTCGTCTTCACCGGGGCCATGGATTACTGGGCCAATGTGGATGCGGTTGTCTGGTTCGCGGATGAGGTGTTGCCCAAAGTGCGCGCCGCGCTGCCCGAGACGCATTTCACCATCGTCGGCGCGCGGCCAACGGCCGAGGTGCAGAAGCTGGCCAGGCGGCCCGGCATTACGGTTACCGGCACGGTGGACGACGTGCGCCCCTACATTGCGGCGGCCAGCATGGCGGTTGCCCCGCTCAGGATCGCGCGGGGCGTGCAGAACAAGGTGCTGGAAGCGATGGCCATGGCCAAGGCGGTGGTGACGACGCCGGCCGCCGCGCAAGGCATCGCCGCCACGCCGGGCAAGGAGTTTTTGGTGGGGGCTACCGCGCAGTCGGTGGCTGACGCTGTGGTAAGCCTGGCGCAGGATCCCCAGCGGGCGGCGGCCATGGGCCGGGAGGCGCGCAGGCTGGTGCTCGACCGGTATGACTGGGGCCGGTCGCTATCGTTGCTTGATGATTTGCTTGACCTGACGCCTCAGCGGCAGGCCGGGCCTGCCGTTGTTCCCCTTAGCCGAGCATCCGGAGGAGACGCGGCTTGAAACCGGACACGACCACAGCGGACGGCGCTGAGGCGCTGGAGGCCGCAAGCGCCGAAAAGACGGCAACGCCAAAGGCAACAGCCCCGATCCGCTTCGCGCCCATCTGGCGGCCCTATGCGCTGGCATGGCTGGCGGTGGTGGCCGTCATCCTCTTCCTCTTCCGGGCCGAGGCCATCTCCATGGTCGAGAAGTGGGAGAACGACGAGACCTTCGGCCACGCCTGGCTCATCCTGCCCATCGTGCTGTGGCTGGTGTGGATGCGCCGGGGCCTGCTCGCCCAGATCAACCCCCGGCCGTTCTGGTGGGGGCTCGTCCCCATGGCGGGCGCGGCGCTGCTGTGGGTCATAGGCGACGTGGCGAGGGTGGCGTTCGTCGAGCAGTTCGCGCTCATTTTCATGATTCAGGCGAGCGTGCTCACCGTCCTCGGGCTGACGGTGGCGCGCACGCTCATGTTCCCGCTGTTCTACCTGCTGTTCCTGGTGCCGTTCGGCGACCAGGTCATGCCGGCGTTGCAGGACTTCACCGCCCACTTCTCGGTAGCGCTGCTGGAGTGGCTGCAAATCCCCGTCTATCACGACGGCATCTTCATCTCGATCCCGACCGGCGATTTCGAGGTGGCGCAGGCGTGCTCGGGCGTGCGCTTCGTCATCGCCATGCTGGCGGTGGGCAGCCTTTATGCCAACGTGGCCTTCGCCAGCCCGTGGCGGCGCGCGGCGATCATCATCATTTCGCTCATCGTGCCGGTCATCGCCAACGGCTTTCGCGCCTTCGGCATCATCTACATCGCCTACAAGACCAGCAACGAATACGCGGTGGGCGTCGACCACATCGTCTACGGCTGGCTGTTCTTCTCCGTCGTGATGATCGCGGTGCTGCTCATCGGCCGCCTGTTCTCCGATCGCTGGATCGACGATCCGCAAGTGGATGTGGTGGGCAAGGGCTTTACCCGCGTGGCCGCCGGCACGCCCCGGCAGGCGTGGGTGGCGGTGCCCGCCGTGCTCGCCGTCGTCGTGGCGGGCGCGGCCTACGGCAGCTGGATGGACCACCGGGCCGCCAGCGTCACCTTCGCCCAAATGACCCCGCCCGAGGTGGAGGGCTGGCAGGCCACCTCCGCGCCGACGGACTGGAAGCCCCATTTCGCCGGGGCCGACGCCGAGCTGTTCCAGACCTACAGCGACGGCACGCGGACGGTGAGCCTTTATGTCGCTGCCTTTGGCCGCCAGACGGACGACGCCGAGCTGGTCGCCTACGGCCAGACGGCGGTGGCGCCGAGCGATATCTGGACCTGGGCGGCGGCTTTGCCGAACCGGCTCACCATCGGCGGCAAGACGACCGAGGCGCAGGCCATGCAGATCAACGGGCGCGGCAAGGTGCGGGACGTGTGGCAATGGTATTGGGTCAACGGCAAGCTGACCGGAAACCCCTATGTCGCCAAGGTCGAAGGGTTGAAGGCGAAGCTTTTCGGCGGGGACCTTGCGGCGGCCACACTCGTTCTCTCTACGGAGCGGAAGGAAACCACTGTGCGATCCACCGATGACCTGCAGGCGTTCGCGGACCAGCTGGGCCCGGTTGAATCCAGCCTGCGCGGCATCCTCAGCGCCAGTGCAAAGGGGCACCAGTAGCCATGTGTGGCATCAGCGGCATTTTTGATACGCGCGGGGGACGGCGGATCGACCGCAACCTGCTGCAGCGCATGACCAATGTCATCGCCCACCGGGGACCGGACGAGGCGGGGCTGTGGACCGACCCCGGCGTTGGCCTCGGCCATCGCCGCCTGGCGATCATCGACCTGGCCAGCGGCCAGCAGCCCATGGCCACCGGCGACGGCCAGATCGTCGTTACCTACAACGGCGAGATCTACAACTACCAGGAAACCCGCGCTCTGCTGATCGACTGCGGCTACCAGTTCCGCACCAACTGCGACACGGAAGTGATCCTCTACGCCTGGATGGAGTGGGGCGAGGCCTGCCTCCAGCACTTCCGGGGCATGTTCGCCTTCGCCATTTACGACCGGCGCACCGAAACCCTGTTCCTCGCCCGCGACCGGCTGGGCGTGAAGCCGCTCTACTACAGCGTGCTGCCCGATGGGATGGTGGTGTTCGGTTCGGAGCTGAAGGCGCTGCTGCCCTATCCCGGCGTCTCCCGCACCATCGACGAGCAGGCGGTTGAGGACTACTTCGCCTACGGCTACGTGCCAGACCCGCGCACCATCCTGCGCGGCGTCTACAAGCTGCCCGCCGGGCACAGCCTGACGCTGCGGCGCGGACGCTCGATCCCCGAGCCCAAGCCGTATTGGGATATCTCCTTCCACACCACCCACCCCGGCACGGCGGAGGAACTGGGGGAAGAGCTGATCGCGCGGCTGCGCGAAGCGGTGAAGATCCGCCTGGTCTCGGAAGTGCCGCTGGGCGCCTTCCTTTCAGGCGGCGTTGATTCCAGCGCCATCGTCGCCATGATGGCCGGGCTGTCGAACACGCCGGTCAACACCTGCTCCATCGGCTTCGATGCGGCCGGCTACGATGAGTCCGGCTATGCCGAGCGGCTGGCCCAGCGTTACCACACCAATCATCGCAGCCGCCGCGTCTCGCCCGACGACTTCGGGCTGATCGAGCGGCTGGCGCTGGCTTACGACGAGCCCTTCGCCGACGCCTCGGCCCTGCCCACCTACCGGGTGTGCGAGTTGGCGCGGGAGACCGTCACCGTGGCCCTGTCGGGCGACGGCGGCGATGAGATTCTGGCCGGCTACCGGCGCTATCGTTTCCATGCCCATGAGGAGCGGGTGCGCTCCATGCTGCCCCTTGGCCTGCGCTGCTCGCTGTTCGGCTTTCTGGGTCGCGCCTGGCCGAAGATGGACTGGGCGCCGCGCCCCTTGCGCGCCAAGACCACCTTCCAGTCCCTGGGGCTGTCGACGGCTGAAGCCTACTTCAACTCCATCGCCGTGGTGCGCGATGCGGATCGCCAGCGCCTGTTCAGCGACGCGTTCCGCCGCTCCCTGCAGGGGTATCGCGCCAGCGACATCTACCGCGACGTGATGGAGAAGGCCCCGGCGGATGACCCGCTGAGCCAGGCCCAGTATGCCGATCTCAAGGTCTGGCTGCCCGGCGACATCCTCACCAAGATGGACCGGGCCAGCATGGCGGTGAGCCTGGAATCGCGCGAGCCACTGCTCGATCACCAATTGATGGAGTGGGCTGCGGGCATCCCGACGGCCATGCGAATCCGGGGCGGGCAGGGCAAGTGGCTGTTCAAGAAGGCGCTGGAGCCCTACGTGCCGCACGACCTGCTCTACCGGCCCAAGATGGGCTTCGTGGTGCCCATCGACCGCTGGTTCCGTGGCCCGCTGGCGGAGACGGCCCTGTCGTTGGCCTCGAGCGCGACCGTCACCGAGACCGGCTGGTTCAACCCTGAGTTCATCACCCAGGCGGCGCAGGACCACATCAAGGGCCTGCGCGACAACAGCCGCCTGCTTTGGCAGTTGCTTATGTTCGACCTCAGCCTCAAACATCTGGTCAACCAACCTGCAGCTGCCGGAGTCTGACGAATGGCGCACCTCCTCCGGGCGGCCGTTGCGCTGCCGCGTTTGCTCGCGCTGGCGCTGGTTTTCGCCAGCGCGCTGGCGCCCGCTCCGGCATTGGCCAACCTGGTGGAAGCTGTTCGCAGAGTGCAGCCGTCGGTCGTGGGCATCACCACCTTCCGGGTGATGCGGCCACTTGCCTCGCATCTGGCGGGCACTGGCTTCGTGGTGGGTGACGGCCAGCATGTCATCACCAACAGCCATGTCATTCATTCGGATTCGAGCAAGGGCGGCCAGCAGGCGCTGTTCGCGCTGGTGAAAAACGGCAGCGATGTGGACCGGCGCACGCTCACCGTCGTGGCGGAGGATCCGGCGCACGACCTGGCCCTGCTCCGCATGTCCGGCGATCCGCTGCCCGCCGTGCAACTGCGGGCAGAACCCGAGCTGCTGCCGGAAGGCTCCAGCATCGCCGTCACCGGCTTTCCCATCGGCACCGTGCTGGGGCTTTACCCGGCGACGCAGGCGGGCATCGTCTCTGCGCGCACGCCCAACGTCAGCCCGCAGCCGGACAGCCGCTTTCTCGACGCCGCCTTTGTGACCACCCCGCGCTATGAGGTCTACCAGCTCGATCTGGTGGCCTACCCCGGCCACAGCGGCAGCCCGCTCTATAATGCGGAAACCGGCGAAGTGATCGGCATTCTGAACGCCACCTTCATCAAGTCGACGCGGGAAAAGGTCATCGCCGATCCCAGCGGCATCGCCTACGCCATTCCGGCCGGGTTCATCCGTCAGTTGCTCACAGCAAACGGCATCCAGCCGTAGCAGCTACGGCTGGCGGCGCATTCCGATTGGCGGGCAGGTTTAGCGGAGCTGTTGTTCCGCTTGGCTAGCCGATTGCCTGGCCTGGGGTTTTGCCGGGGACGATGCCTTTTCCGTATCCGACGCGCCGCCGGCGGCCGGCGCGATATCGGCCACGCCCACGGCCTCCTCCGAGCTTGCCATCAGGGCGGCCGCGTTGGCCCCGCGTTCCTCGCTCGAGTCCCGGATCAGCTGGTAGAACAGAACGACCGCGCACCCCCAGCCAATCACGATTCCTGCAACCCATACCAGGATGGAATTTCGGAGCGAAAGGCGGCCCGTGCCCTGATCGAGACGTGTCATGTTTCTCTCCCCGGCCTCCGGCCGAATACTCTACGGCCCTTGGTATCGACCCCCGTGTACAACAAGACTGCCAGACGCGACCCGCGACGCGGCAGCCTGCCTGCATCGCCCCCGGAAAAGGCAGCGCTGCCAGCGTTACGATTTAGAAGCAATTTTTGGGCCAGCCTGAGACGAGGTTGAAAATATATAATAAATTCAAGGCGCAGCTAAATGGCTGCCCGAGAACGTTTCGGGGAAGATGTAAAATCTATCGACGCAGGACGCCATATGCGACGCCCGGTTGCATTCATATGCCACCGGGACGCGCCAGCCTGTGCGCCTGGCTTTAGCAGGCCAAGGTTACAATCATGCGGCAAGGCTGCCGGTGGGCGGATGGCCGCCGGGGCGCCTGGTTCTGGAAAAGCTTTCAGGCTGTTAGCGGACGGTCTCCGTCTCCGCTTCGCTGTCCAGCGCGTACCCGGCGGAACGAACGGTGCGGATCACGTCCGGCAGGTCGCCGACGTTCAGCGCCTTGCGGAGACGGCGGATGTGCACATCGACCGTCCGCAGCTCCACCTCCACGTCATGGCCCCACACCGAATCCAGCAGCTGCTCGCGGGAGAACACCCGGCGCGGATGCTCCATGAAGTGGCGCAGCAGCCGGAATTCAGTGGGCCCAAGCGCGATGGCCTTGCCGTCGCGCACCACCTTGTGGGTGGTGGTGTCCAGCTCGATGCCGCCGAAGGACAGCGGCGCGCCGGTCAGTGCCGGGCGCAGGCGGCGCAGCACCGCCTTCATGCGGGCGATCAGCTCGCGCGGGGAGAAGGGCTTGGTGATGTAATCATCGGCGCCCGTCTCCAGCCCCCGGATGCGGTCCCCTTCTTCCGAACGCGCCGTCAGCATCAGGATCGGCAGGTTGGCGGTTTCCGGCAGGCGGCGCAGGCGGCGGCAGACCTCGATGCCCGAGAGGTAGGGGATCATCCAGTCCAGAATGGCGATGTCGGGCTGGCGTTCCTCGGCCAGCGCCATGGCTTCCTCGCCGTCTCCGGCATGGATGACCTCAAAGCCTTCCTGTTCCAGGTTGTAGGTGAGCAGCTCCGTCAGGCTGACATCGTCCTCGACCAGCAGAACCTTGGGCTTCATGGGTTATTCCGCCGATTTGTTGACAAGGGCGTAGGCGGTTTCATCCCCTTTCGGGCGATCCGTATCCATGTAGCTGCCCGTCACGTTGAAGTAGATGATTTCCGCGATGTTGGTCGCGTGGTCGCCGATCCGCTCCAGGTTCTTGGCAATGAACATCACATGGGTGGACGGCGTGATCTGCTGCGGGTTCTCCATCATGTAGGTGAGGAGCGAGCGGAACAGGCTATTGTAGAAGTCGTCCACGCTCTTGTCGCGCGACCACACCGCCCGGGCCTTGTCGGCATCGCGGGAGCCGTAGGCGTCCAGCACGTCCTTCAGCATGTGGGTGACGGTGCGGCCCATCTCCGGCACGATGACCAGCGGCTCGATCGGCTCCACCTGCGAGAGCACGGTCGCGCGCTTGGCGATGTTCTTGGCGTAGTCGCCAATGCGCTCCAGGAGCGCCGCGATTTTGAGGGCCGAGATCACCTCGCGCAGGTCGTCCGCCAGCGGCTGGCGGCGGGCGATGGTCTGGATGGCGTTGCGTTCGGCGGCCACTTCCAGATCATCGAGAGCGCGGTCGCCTTCCACAACCTTCCGGGCCATTTCCGGATTGCGGGTGGCCAGCGCCTCGATGGCCCCCATGATCTGGGCCTCGGCCAGGCCGCCCATCTGCGAGATGTACGACCGGAGCTGCCGCAGGTCCTCGTCGAACGATTTGACGGTGTGCATGTTGGCCATGACGCCCTTCTCCTTAAACCCGAGCCAGCTCAGCCATAACGGCCGGTGATGTAGTCCTTGGTCTTGTCCTTCTTCGGATTGGTGAAGATTTCCGAAGTGGGACCGTATTCCACCAGATCGCCCAGATGGAAGAAAGCCGTCTTCTGGCTGACGCGGGCGGCCTGCTGCATGTTGTGTGTCACGATGACGATGGCGTAGCGCCCGCGCAGGTCCTCGATCAGCTCCTCGATCTTGGCGGTGGCGATCGGATCGAGCGCCGAGCAGGGCTCGTCCATCAGGATCACCTCCGGGTTCACCGCGATAGCGCGGGCGATGCACAGGCGCTGCTGCTGGCCGCCGGACAGGGCGGTGCCGCTGTCGTTCAGCCGGTCCTTCACCTCGTCCCACAGGCCCGCCTTCTGGAGGCTGGTGGCGACGACCTCATCGAGATCCGCCTTGGACTTGGCCAGGCCATGGATGCGCGGGCCGTAGGCGATGTTCTCGTAGATCGACTTGGGGAAGGGGTTGGGCTTCTGGAACACCATGCCGACGCGGGCGCGCAGCTGCACCACGTCCATCTGGCGGTCGTAGATGTCCTCGCCATCGAGGCGGATATCGCCGACCACCCGGGCCGCCGCCACGGTGTCGTTCATGCGGTTGAGACAGCGCAGAAACGTGGACTTGCCGCAGCCCGACGGGCCGATGAACGCCGTCACCTCGTCGGCGCGCACGTCGATGGAGACGCCTTTGAGGGCGTGCTTCTCGCCGTAGTAAACGTTCACATCGCGGGCCGTCATCTTGAGGGCGCTGTTGGTGGCTTCAGTCATTGGCGTCTCGTTGTTTGCATACATGGCGGTCAGCCCCGTGTTTCTAGCCGGTTACCAGCGGCGCTCGAACTTCTGGCGCAGGTAAATGGCCAGGCCATTCATCAGCATCAGGAAGACGAGGAGCACCAGGATGGCGGCGGAGGTTTTCTCCACGAAGCCGCGCTCGATACTATCAGACCACAGGAACACCTGAACGGGCAGAACCGTTGCGGGGTCTTCCAGGGAGCGGGGCACATCCACGATGAAGGCGCGCATGCCGATCATGAGCAGCGGCGCCGTCTCGCCCAGCGCGCGGGCCATGCCGATGATGGTGCCGGTCAGGATGCCCGGCATCGACAGCGGCACCACGTGGTGGAACACCACCTGGAGCGGCGATGCGCCGATGCCGCGGGCGGCATCGCGGATCGACGGCGGCACGGCGCGGATGGCGACGCGGCTGGCGATCACGATGGTCGGCAGGGTCATCAGCGCCAGCGTCAGGCCGCCGACGAGCGGGGCCGAGCGCGGCATCCCGAAGGTGCCGAGGAACACGGCGAGGCCGAGCAAGCCGAAGATGATCGACGGCACGGCGGCCAGGTTGTTGATGTTGACCTCGATGAAGTCGGTGATCCGGTTCTTCGGCGCGAACTCCTCAAGGTACACCGCCGTCAGCACGCCGATGGGGAAGGAGATGAGGAGCGTGACGAACAGGGTGAGCAGCGAGCCCACCGTCGCGCCCCATACCGAGGCCAGTTCGGGATCGCGGCTGTCCGCGCTGGTGAAGAAGCGGGTGTTGAAGGCGGTGCGAACGTCGCCCGAGGCTTCCAGCTTCTCGAAATAGGCCAGCATGTCGTCGGAGATGCGGCGCACGCCCTCCGGCGCATCGCGGCGGATGTTGCCCTTGCGCAGCATATCGAAGTCGGAAGCGGCCGGCACCCACACCGGCACGGTCTTGCCGAACAGCGAGGGGTTGGCGAGCAGGTGATCGCGCAAGATGGTGGAAGTCGCCTGGCTCACCATCCGCTCGGCGCGCATGATCTCGTTGGGGTCTGCGATACCGAGCTTTGCCGCCAGCGCATCGCCCGCCAGGAGGCCGTAGTCGGCGTTCCGCAGCGTCTCGAGGCCGTTCGGACCCTTCACATCCGCCGCGCTCACGCCCAGCGATTGCTCGGTGTAGGCGACGTTGAGGCGGACCTCGGTCGCCTCGAAGCCGGGCAGGCCGTTGCGGACCATGGTGAACAGCAGGAAGGCCAGGAACGCGCCCGCGAAGGTAAGGGCGACGAGCCCCATGGTGCGGAACAGCTTCTCCGAGCGGTAGCGTTTGCGGATGCGCGCCACCATCTCCGGCGACTTCCAGTCGGTCGGGCGCTGCATGGTCTCTTCCTCTGCCGGGCGGGAGGTCATGGCGGCGTTATTCATAAGCTTCCCGATACTTCTTCACGACCCGGAGGGCGTAGACGTTGAGGGCCAGGGTGACAAGGAACAGCACCAGGCCGAGCGCGAAGGCCGAGAGGGTCTTGGCCGAGTCGAACTCCTGGTCGCCGGTGAGCAGAGCCACGATCTGGGTCGTCACGGTGGTGACGGACTGGAAGGGATTGGCGGTCATGTTGGCGGCAAGGCCGGCCGCCATCACCACGATCATGGTCTCGCCGATGGCGCGGGAGACCGCCAGCAGGAAGCCGCCGACGATGCCGGGCAGGGCGGCGGGAATGAGCACCTTGCGGATGGTCTCCGAGGGCGTGGCGCCAAGCGCCAGCGAGCCGTCCTTCATCGCGCTCGGCACGGCGGTGATGGCGTCGTCCGACAGCGAGGACATGAACGGAATAATCATCACGCCCATCACGAGGCCGGCGGCCAGCGCGCTTTCGGAGGAGGGGTCCGACAGGCCGATCGCGTAGCCGAACTGGCGCACCAGCGGCGCGACGGTGAGCGCGGCGAAGTAGCCGTAAACCACGGTCGGCACGCCGGCCAGGATCTCGAGGATCGGCTTCATCCACTTGCGGAAGCGCGAGCTGGCGTACTGCGTGAGGTAAATGGCCGAAAGCAAGCCGATGGGAACGGCGACCGCCATGGCGATGATGGTGATGAACGCCGTGCCCCAGAACAGCGGCACCGCGCCGAACGCGCCGGACGAGCCCACCTGATCGGCGCGGATCGCCTGCTGCGGGCTCCAGTGCGTGCCGAACAGGAACTCGATGGGGGAAACCTTGTCGAAGAAGCGCAGGCTCTCGAACAGCAGGGAGAAGACGATGCCCAGCGTCGTCATGATGGCGACGATGGAGGCAATGATGAGCAGACCCATCATGAAGCGCTCGACGCGCGTGCGGGCGCGGAACTGCGGTTTCACGCGGGTAAAGGCATAGAAGAAGCCAAGAAGCGCGAGCGCGCCGGCAAGGGCGGCGACGACCCAGTTGGCGCGGGTGGCAATGGCCTTGTACTGGGCGGCGGCTTCTTCGGCGCCGGGGCTGAAGGCGTAGTCCGACGTGCCCTCGGCCAGGCTCCGCACCTCGTTCAGGAACATCTGGCGGGCAATGCCGGGCTCCGGCTGCATCTCGGCCGGCAGGCTGTTGATGACGCTTGGGCCGATGTAGCTGGGGGCGAAGAGGCTCCACGCCACCACCAAGAGGGCGGCGGGCAGAAACACCCAGATGAAGCTGAACCAGCCGTGGTAGTTGGGCCGGGAGTGAACCGCGCGGAAATCGGCCTGGAACTGCGCGGCGCGGCCGCGGGAAACAAGGAATCCGATGGTTGCGAGGCCAAGAAGCAGGAGCACGAGGGCAGATAAGGGCATACCAACCACCAGTTCAGCATAAGGACAAGGGGAGCGACCCTTGCGGGACCGCTCCCCTTGCGTGTGTATTTTACTTCACGCTCGCCGGGTCAAGCGGCTTGAGCGTCTTGGCGATCTTCGCCGCCTCGGCGCGGACCTTGTCCGTCGAGGCGACCAGACCGCGGCGGGCAAGGTATCCGCGCGGACCCCAGGTGCTCTCCTTGCTGTATTCGGCAAGGAATTCCTTGATGCCGGGGATCGGGCCGATGTGCTGGGCCTTCACGTAGATGTAAAGGGCGCGCGCGGCCGGATACTTGAAGGTCTGGATGTTGGCGTAGGTCGGCTCCACGCCGTCGACCTTGATGCCGCGCAGCTTGTCCTGATTCTCTTCCAGGAAGCTGTAGCCGAAGGCGCCGACGGCCTGCGGGTTGGCCACCAGCTTCTGAACAATCAGGTTGTCGTTCTCGCCGGCCTCGATGTAGGCGCCGTCCTCGCGCAGCGTGACGCACATGGCCTCGGCCTTCTTCTTGTCGGCCTCTTCCATCTTCTTCATCTGCGGGAAGGTCTTGCAGCCGGCGAGCATGAGCAGCTCGTTCAGCGAGTCGCGGGTGCCGGAGGTCGGCGGCGGGCCGATCAGCTCGATCTTGTTGGCCGGCAGCTTGGCGTTCACGTCCTTCCAGGTGCGGGCGGTGTTCTTCTTGCCCAGCGGCTGGGCGGCGAGCGCCTTGTAGACGTCGGCGCGGGTCAGCTCCATGGCCGGGCCGTTCTTGGCCTGGGCCAGGACCAGACCGTCAAGGCCGACCTGAATCTCGATGATCTTGGTCACGCCGTTCTGGGCGCACTGCTTGATCTCGGAGGCCTTGATGCGGCGCGAGGCGTTGGCGATATCGGGCGTGTTGGCGCCCACGCCCGCGCAGAACAGCTTGAGACCGCCGCCGGTGCCGGTCGATTCCACGATGGGGGCCTTGAACTTGGGGTTCGAGCGGGCGAACTGCTCGGCCACCGCGGTCGTGAACGGATAGACCGTCGACGAGCCAACCACGCGAATCTGATCGCGCGCTTCAGCGTTGTCGGCGCAAGCGGCCGTCAACGTCGCAGTAGCGACTGCGATCATCAGGCTCTGTTTCAGCACTTTCGGATCTCCTCATTTGGCCGGGCATATCCCGCGCCATCTCTTCTCGTGGCGGCCGTCAAACCAAGCGAACTGCGAGTAATCACGCATCCTTATGTTGCCGGCTCCGGCGCCGCCTTCTGGCAGGAACCCCTCTATGCCTTTTATGTTGCAAGTCTGTGACAAGGGTTTGTTACAGTTTTATGACAAGCTTGAAAAAGAGGAGATTAGGCCGCTTCCGCCGGGGTTTCGGCCGTTTCGGCGGGCAGAGTGAAGGCAACGGTCGTGCCCACGCCCAGCCGGCTCTGGATCGTCAATTCGCCCCGGTGCTTCTCGACGATGTGCTTGACGATGGCGAGGCCCAGCCCCGTGCCGCCCAGCTTGCGCGAGCGCGCCGTGTCCACGCGGTAGAATCGCTCGGTCAGGCGGGGCAGGTTTTCCGGCGCGATGCCTTCTCCCTGGTCCGTGACGGCGATTCGCACGTGCAGGGGCTGGCCAGTCTTCGGGTTGGTCACCACATCGGCCTCCAGCGTAATGACCGTGCCCGTGCGGCCATATTTGATCGCGTTCGAGACGAGGTTGTGGAGCACCTGCAGCACCTGGTCGCGATCGGCGATCACCTTGGGCAGGCTTTCCGGCACCTGCACGTCGAGGCGCCGCTTGTCCGTCTCCAGCCGCATCGCCTGGGCCTGGCCGACCTGGCTGAGCAGCGGGCGCACGTCCAGCCTGGTCGAGGGGCGCACGTGCTTGTCCATCTCGATGCGGGACAGGGAGAGCAGGTCGTCGATCAAGCGGGCCATGCGCGCCGCTTCCTCGCCCATGATGCTGAGAAAGCGGACGCGGGCGGCCTCGTCCCTGGCGGCGGGGCCCTGCAGGGTTTCGATGAAGCCGATCAGCGTTGCCAGCGGCGTGCGAAGCTCGTGGCTGGCATTGGCGACAAAGTCCACCCGCATCTGGTCGGTGAGCCGGGCCTTGGTAATGTCGCGCATCCACACCAGCAGCAGACCCTCGTCGCCGCTGAGGGGGCGCGCGCCGAGCACGTAGGTGGCCTCGACGGGCGCGAGGAACTGCACCTCCCGTTCGGTCGGCGCGCCGCCCGCCGCGACGCTGCGGATCGCCTCCATCGCCCCCGGCTGGCGCAGAAACAGCGCCAGGGTCTCGCCCTCGGACACGCCGCCCAGGAGCGTGCGGGCTTCGCGGTTGACGCGGTGGACGGTCAGGTCCCGGTCGATTATAAGAAGGGGCTCGTTGATGGCCTCGAGAATCTGGCGCACCCGGTCCTGGGCCAGCCGGGTCCGAAGCTCGGCGTTAAGATTGCGCTCGCGTTCCAGCGCGCCCTCGCGATCGCGGGCCTCGCTGTCATAGGCGATGGCAATGACGACCATGGCGGCGACAACCGCGCAGGCTGCCGCCGCGAGAGTGTCGTCGGCGAACAGGGCGACGGTCAGGAATACGGCCAGAGCGGCAGCGCTTGCGGCGAGCAGACGACGGAGCAAGCGCTTTGTAATTGAATCCATGGTTATCTCGTTGGTAGCGATCTGGCGGATGTTCGTCGGTTTTTTTTACAATTTTGAGGCAAGCTGACCTTAACAGTAAAAAAATGCCGCTCGGATTCAGTTAGTTATGGATGTGGTACGGATTTTGCTCGGGTTGGGAACCGAACGACGTCTTAAGTGCTTGATACATCGAAGCCTTGATACATCGAGACAAGATCCCACGCTGAGATGACGGCCACCAGTTTTGCGTAATGGACGACGCATCACTAAAACCTAAGTGAGCAAGAAGGTGAAGGATGAGCGAGCGTAAACCCCATGCTGACGTGGCGTCGCGGCGCCATCTTCTGAAATTGGGTGCGATGGCCGCGCCCGCCGTCATCACACTGGCGCCGGCCAGCGCCCGGGCGGCAACCTCGGTTCTGCATTGCTTCGTTCCCATGCCGACAAGCGTGAACGAGCGGGGCGAGCCCTGCTCCGGCGCGACCCAGTCCAGCCAGCAGGTGGCCGGCACTTCTGACAGCACCGGCATGGCCATGGGTCATACCATGGAACAGAGTAACGCCCACGGGCTGTCGGTCGGCCATGATAAGACGCAGACCGGCCAGACTTCCGGCTCCATGTGCTATCTGGGTCCGGACAGCGGTGGCCTGACGGCCCAGCAAATTCAGAACGGCTTCGGCATCGACGGCATCAGCGCCGACAAGGACCAGTACGATGCCTATGTCGCCTACCTCAACAAGGTGAAGCAGGAGCACGGCGCGGGCGTCTCCTGCCTGATGAGCCTGGATCTTGCCCAAGGCTGATTGTCTTAGAGCTTCTCCTAAGGGCGACTTACCTGCCGGCAGGGCGCTGTTTCGCGTGCGTGCGATTGCATGAACCTGAAGTTCCGGTCTTCGCTCAGCCGGGATTGCGTCGTTCAGCCGGTGGATGGCCTGTTCCTGGTGTTCTTTCGTCCCTCCGGCCAGACTCACCTGCTGCCGGTGCAATCCTTCGCCCTGCTTGAATTGCTGGACGAAAACAGCCTCAGCGTGCCCGAGATTCCCGCGGCGCTCGCGGCGCGTTATGATGTGGAGCCGGAGGTTGGCATCGAGGGCGTCGTGGAGCGGCAGTTGCGGGAGTTGCAGGCAGCAGGCCTTGTTGAGGCCGCAACGTAATGACGGCGGGTGAAGCGCTTCGCCAGCGGGGCTGGCGCGCCATGACCGTGCGTGTCGGCCCGATCGACTATCGGTTGGCGACGCCGGTGGAGACCGTCTGGCGGGAGTTGTCCGCCCTCTACCGCGACTATCCGCGCGACGACCCGCAGCATTGCCCGGAATTTGAGGTATCGGTTCGCCTCACCAGCTGGTGGCGGCGATTCGCCCGGCCGCAGATCGAGCTGCGCGCCGATATCATGGGGCCATTCGCGCCGCTGCCCGCCAGCCTGGGGCAGGTGGCGTTCGAAATGGGCATGAACTACCAGCTGGCGATGGGGCTCAACCGCTACCTCCTGCTCCATGCCTCGGCGGTGGAGCGGGAGGGGGAGTGCGTCCTCTTCTCCGCCGAATCGGGCTCGGGCAAAAGCACGCTGGCGGCGGGGCTGGCCTATGCGGGCTGGCGGCTGCTGGGGGACGAATTCGCCCTCATCGAGCCGCGCACCGGGCTCGCCCGCCCGTTCCCCCGGCCGATTTCCCTCAAGAACCGGTCGATCGACGTGATGATGGAGCGCGCGCCCGCCGAGCGGTTCAGCCGCCGCTATACCGGCGCGCCCAAGGGCACGCTCGGCTACCTGCTGCCGCCGTCAGACGCTATCTCCCGCATGAGTGAGCCCGCCCGGCCGCGCTGCGTCGTCTTTCCCAAGTTCCAGCCAGACAGCACGCCCGCCATCCGCCGGGTGCCGGTGGCGGAGGCGCATATTCTGCTGGTGGCCAGTTCCACCAACTACCAGACCCTGGGCGAGGCGGGCTTTCGCGCCATGGCCAATCTGCTCGATGCCTGCCCGGCCTATGCCATCACCTACCCCTCGCTCGATGCCGCAACGCGGCTGGTCGACCAGGTGTGGCAGGACAGCGGGGCGCAGGCCCCGGCGAGGCGGCGGCATGGCTGAGACGCCTGCGCTTCTGCTCTGCCGTCTGCTGCGAACGCCGGGCGATGGCCTTGGCTTGCCGCCCGCGACGTGGTCCGACGCGTTGCGCTGCGCCCGGCGCGAGGGGCTGGCGGGGGTGCTGGCGGGCCGCCTGCGTGAGACGGGCGTGTGGGACCGCTTGTCGATGCAGGTGCGCGCCATTCTGGAAGATGCGGAGATTGCGGTTGCCCGCAGCCACGTGGTTGCCGGGTGGGAAGCGCGGCAGGCGCGGGCGGCGCTGAAACCGCTGGGCTGCCCCGTCATCCTGCTCAAGGGCTCGGCCTATGCGCTGGCGGGCCTGCACGCGGGGCGGGGCCGGGCGGCGGGGGATCTCGATATCCTCATTCCCCGCTCTTACCTCGGCGCGGCGGAGGCGCAGTTGCAGGAAGCGGGCTGGAGCTTCGTTCACACCGACTCCTATGACATGCACTATTACCGGGCATGGATGCACGAGCTGCCGCCCATGGTGCACGGAACGCGCGGGACGGAGCTGGACGTGCACCACACCGTCCTGCCGCTGACGGCGCGTGCGAAACCTGATGCAAGGGCGCTGGTGCGCGACGCCCGGCCGCTGGCCGACAGCGGCCTTTCCATCCTCGCGCCCGCCGACATGGTGCTGCACAGCGCCGCCCACCTGTTCCACGGCGGGGACATGGTCAAACCCCTGCGGAACCTGTGGGACATTCATGCCCTCCTCACCGAGTTCGGCCAAAGCCCCGCCTTCTGGCCGGACCTTGCCGAGCGAGCCCGCCTTCACGGGCTTGGCCGCACGCTCGCCTACGCCCTGCGCTACGCCAGCCGGTTGTTCGGCACGGCCATTCCCGCCGCGACGATGTCTGAGGCCGCCCAGGCCCTGCCTGCCCAGCCGCTGCTCTGGCTGATGGACCGGCTGTTCCTCACCACCTTCCGCCACGCCGGGGCGGCGGAAGATGGCACGGCGGCGTATCTGGCGGGCCTCCTGCTCCTCATCCGCTCCCACTGGCTGAAGATGCCGCCCCTGCTGCTGGCGCGGCACCTGTGGACCAAATGGCGCCGCCGCAGCGTTGGCGGGCAGCACCGCGTGGTCCAGTCGCGCACTCCCGCCTAGCGCACCCCTACCGGCACCAAGGCGTCACCTCGAAAGAAGGGTTAAGGGGGTCTTGGACCCCCTTACGATCCCCCATTTGTTTTGAACGGGACGCACCCGGTCGTGCGGATGCGCCAACGTTGACAGTCCGGAGAGCCTTATGGCCTGTGCAGAACGCGGCCCAAGCAAAACAAATAGGGAGGTGCAGGGGGCGAGGCCCCCTCCTGCAATAGTCTTTTTAAACTTACTCTTAGATCGCGGCGGTAACCGGCGCATCCTCGGCGACTGCGGCCCAGAGGCGCTCCAGCTTCTCCGGATTGCGGATGATGTAGACGTTGCTGATCTGCCCGGCGCTGATTTCCACGGCTTTCAGTTGCCGGGTGCCGTCGGCCTCCAACGTCAGTTCAGCGGGCAGGCCGTTCACGGTGATGCGGCGGGACCAGCGCGGCGGGGCCGTGCGCGGCTTGCGGGCGATGCCGATGAAGAAGCGCGCCACCTTGGCCGCGCTGTGGATGATGTTGAGCGCCGCGGTTGCGCGGCCGCCGCCATCGGTTTGCAGCGTCGCGGTTTCGGCCAGCAGGCGGCCCAGGATCTGGGCGTCGCCCGTACGGGAGGCGGCGAAGAAGGCTTCCGCCACCGCCTCGCTCTCCCGTTTGTTGACGGTAAAGCGTGGGCGCTCGGCGCGGATGTGCTCGCGGGCGCGCTTGGCCAGCTGGCGGCACGCGGCCTCGCTGCGGCCAAGGGTTGTGGCGATCTCCGCGAAGTTCATGTCGAACACGTCGTGCAGCACGAAGGCGGCCCGCTCCAGCGGAGAGAGCCGTTCCAGCGCCAGCATCAGGGCGAAGGAGACATCGCTGGCGATCGTCTCCTCCGGCAGGAGGGCGGAGGCCGGGTCTTCCAGCACGGGTTCGGGCAGCCAGGGGCCCACGTACACCTCCCGGTGGCGGCGTGCCTGCTTCAGCCGGTCGAGGCACAGCCGGGTCGTGATGGTCGAGAGGAAGGCCGAGGGCTGCCGGATTTCGCCCAAAGGTGTGTTCTGCCAGCGCAGCCAGGCATCCTGCATGACGTCCTCGGCGTCGCTCATCGAGCCGAGCAGGCGATAGGCAAGGCCCGTCAGGCGGCGGCGCTCAGCCTCGAACGCCGCCGCGCGGTTGGCCGGGACGTCTTCAGGCGGCCTTGACGACATAGGCGGCCGGGTGCTGGCTGCGGAAGCCGACGGCAATCCGGTTCCAGACGTTGATGGTGCCGATCAGCAACGTCAGCTTCACGATCTCCTCCTCGCTGAAGTGCTTACGCAGCTCATCATAAACGGCATCGGGAGCCTGAGTCTCGGCGATCAGCGTCAGGGCCTCGGTCCAGGCCAGCGCTGCCCGCTCGCGTGGGGTGTAGTAGGAAGACTCGCGCCAGGCCGGGAGGAGGTGAATGCGCTCCTCGGTCTCTCCCGCCTGGCGGGCATCGCGGGTGTGCATGTGCAGGCAGTAGGCGCAGCCGTTGATCTGCGAGGCGCGGATCTTGACCAGTTCCATGAGGCTCATCTCAAGGCCGCTGTTCCGCGTGGCGGTCTCCAAGCCGAGCATGGCCTTCATGAGTTCGGGGGCGATCTTGAAATAGTCGAGGCGGGCTTGCATCGCTTGATCTCCTGAAAAATCGGGGTTGCAGGAGAAAGACGAGGCAGCGCCCGCCCGCGTGACACGATGCGTAACAGGGGTGCAAAAGTTTTTGCGATTTTTTTGCTAGGCCGCCGCCCGCGCTCCGTGAACGGCCGCCAGCGCATCCCACAGCTGGTCGTAATGATCGATGAGGGCATCGGCTTCCAGCTCGGTCGCGGGCACGCTGGAGAAGCCGAAGGAGACGGCGACCACCGGCACGCCCGCATCGCGCGCCGCGCCTACGTCCACGGCGGAATCGCCCACCATCACCGCCTCTGCCGGGTTGCCGCCCAGCCGCTCGATGGCGGTGAGGATGTGGCGGCCGTCCGGCTTACGGAAGGGCAGGCTGTCGCCCCCGACGTTGACCGGGAAGAAGCGCTCCCACCCCAGAGCCTCGATCAGCGCCCGGCTCAGCTTCTCCGGCTTGTTGGTGCAGATGCCGATGAAGATGCCCGCTTCCTGAAGCTGGGCCAGGGTCTGTTCAACTCCGGGAAAGGGTTGGGAGTCTCACACACGTTCGCGGCGTAATAATCGAGGAACGGCTTGAGGAGACTTTCCGCCTGCTCGGGCGTTCCGCCCCCGGTATGCGCCAAGCCCCGCTCGATCAGCTTCCGGGCCCCCAGCCCCACCATGTCCCGCACCTCGGTAATCGTGACCGGCGGCCGCCCGGCCAGGGACAGGATGTGGTTGGTGGCGGCGGTCAGGTCTGGTCCCGTGTCGACCAGAGTGCCGTCGAGGTCGAAAACAACGCAACGTGGCATATTATTAAGAACGGTCATGGTATGGATTTCGCAAGGTCCGGAGTGATGCAATTGAGTAGAAACGCCAAGCCTTCTGTGGCACACCGCCGACACGCAGAGCAAGCATAGCTGATTGATGGGGGATCCGCTTATGACGACGCGGCCTGTGGCCGTCATTATCCTCGCGGCCGGCAAGGGTACGCGAATGAAGTCGGACAAGCACAAGGTGCTGCACCCCATTGGCGGCCTGCCGATGGTGGGCCATGTGCTGAAAACCGCCGAGGCGCTGGACGCCCGCCGCTCCGTGCTGGTAGTCGGCTCGCTGAAGGAGCAAGTGGAGGCCGCCTTCGGGCACAAGGCCGCCATTTCCGTGCAGGAACCGCAGCTGGGCACCGCCCATGCGGTGCAGGCGGCGCAAGGCCAGCTGGCCGACTTCGACGGCGACATTCTCATTCTCTATGGCGATGTGCCGCTCATCCGCCCCGAGACGCTGCGCGCCATGCTGGAGCGGCTGAACACGCCGGTCGGCGGCCAGCTGCCCGCCTGCGTGGTGTTGGCGTTCCGCCCGCAGGACCCGGCGGCCTACGGCCGGATCATCACGGATGAGAACGGCGTCATCGAAACGATGGTGGAGTTCAAGGACGCGAGCCCCGAGCAGCGCGCCATCAACCTGTGCAACTCGGGCGTCATGGCCGTGAAGTCCGAGCAGCTGTGGTCGCTGCTCTCGCGCGTCGATAACGACAACGCTGCGGGCGAATACTACCTGCCGGACGTGGTGATGCTGGCGCGCCAGGATGGCCTGCCCTCGCTTGTCGTCGAGACCGGCGAGGAAGAGGTGGCGGGCGTCAACTCCCGCGTCGAGCTGGCGGCCGTGGAGCAGGTGTTCCAAAACCGCCGCCGCCGCGAGATGATGTTGGACGGCGTGACCCTGATCGCGCCGGAGACGGTGTTCTTCAGCCACGACACGGTGATTGGCCGCGATGTGGTGATCGAGCCCAACGTGGTGTTCGGGCCGGGCGTTACGGTTGAATCCGGCGCCGTCATCCGCGCCTTCTCGCACCTTGAGGGCGCGAGCGTCGGCGCGGGCTGCGAGGTCGGTCCCTATGCGCGGCTGCGGCCCGGTGCGGTGATGAAGGCCAAGGCCAAGGTCGGCAACTTCGTCGAAATCAAGAAGGCGGTGCTGGAGGCCGGTGCCAAGGTCAATCACCTGACCTACATCGGCGACGCGCACGTGGGCGAGAAGGCCAACATCGGCGCGGGCACCATCACCTGCAACTACGACGGCTACAACAAGTCCCAGACGCGGATCGGCGCGGGGGCCTTCATCGGCTCCAACTCGTCGCTGGTGGCGCCGGTCACGATCGGCGATGGGGCCATCATCGGCGCGGGCAGCGTGGTGACGCAGGACGTGGCGGCAGATGCGCTGGCCGTGGCGCGTGGCCAACAGGTAGAAAAACAGGGTTGGGCAGCGCGCTTCCGCGCGGCCATGCAATCGAAGAAGAAGGCAGGGTAACAGGCGGCTTATGTGCGGAATCATTGGGATTATCGGCCAGGAACCGGTTGCGGATCGCCTTCTGGATGGCCTGCGCCGACTGGAATATCGCGGCTACGACTCGGCGGGCATCTGCACCCTGGTTGATGGCGCGCTGGCGCGCTGCCGCGCCGAGGGCAAGCTGAAAAATCTGGAACGGCGGCTGATCGAGGCTCCGCTGGCGGGCGAGCTGGGCATCGCCCACACCCGCTGGGCGACCCATGGCGCGCCGACCGAGAGCAACGCTCACCCGCACGCCAGCCGCCATGTGGCGGTGGTGCACAACGGCATCATCGAGAACTTCAAGCAGCTGCGCCAGGAGCTGGTGGCGAACGGCTACGCCTTCGAATCCGAAACGGATACGGAGGTGGTCGTTCACCTCATCTCCGCCGAGATGGACCAGGGCGCGGGCCCGGTCGAGGCGGTGCAGCGCACGCTGAAGCGCCTGCACGGCGCATTCGCGCTCGCCATTCTGTTCTCGGGCCATGACGACCTGATGATCGGCGCGCGGCGCGGCAGCCCGCTGGTGGTGGGCTATGGCGACGGCGAGATGTACCTGGGCTCGGACGCCATCGCCCTGTCGGACCTGACCAGCCGCATCGCCTATCTGGACGAGGGCGACTGGGTGGTGCTGAGCCGCACCTCCATTCAGGTTTACGACGCGGACGACCGGCCGGTGGAGCGCCCCGTCACCATCTCCACGGTGACGGGCGGCCTGATCGACAAGGGCAACCACCGCCACTACATGCAGAAGGAAATCTACGAGCAGCCGACGGTGGTCGCCCAGACGCTGGGCACCTACATCCGGCCGCTCGATGGCCGCATCGCCCTGCCGGACCTGCCGTTCGATCTGGCGTCGGTTGAGCGGGTGTCTATCATCGCCTGCGGCACCAGCTACTATGCGGGCATGGTTGGCAAATACTGGCTGGAGCAGATGGCCCGCGTGCCGGTGGAGCTGGATATCGCCTCCGAGTTCCGTTACCGCGACCCGGTGCTGACGCCGGGCGGCCTTGCCATCTTCATCTCCCAGTCCGGCGAGACGGCGGACACGCTGGCGGCCCTGCGCCACTGCAAGGAAAACGGCCAGCACACGGTGGCCATCGTCAATGTGCCCACCTCCAGCATGGCGCGCGAAGCCCATGCGGTGCTGCCCACCCACGCGGGGCCGGAGATCGGCGTTGCCTCCACCAAGGCCTTCACCTGCCAGCTGGCGACGCTCTCCGCCTTCGCCATCGCCATGGCGCAGGCCAAGGGCAAGGTCGATGAGGAGCGAGAAGCCGCGCTCGTGCAGTGCCTCACCGAAATCCCGGCCTACATGAACGAGGCGCTGGCGCACGACGAGGACATCGCCAAGCTGGCCCACGCGGTCGCCCGCGCGACGGACGTGCTGTACCTCGGCCGTGGCCCGGATTATCCGATCGCGCTGGAAGGCGCGCTGAAGCTGAAGGAAATCAGCTATATCCACGCCGAAGGCTATGCCGCCGGCGAGATGAAGCACGGCCCGATCGCGCTGATCGACGAGAACGTGCCGGTGGTCGTCGTCGCCCCCTCGGGCCCGCTGTTCGAGAAGACCATCTCCAACATGCAGGAGGTGATCGCCCGCGGCGGCCAGGTTATCCTCATCTCCGACAAGGAGGGCCTCGCCCACCACGGCACCGGCCTCATGGCCACCATCGAAATGCCGAAGGTCGATGGCATCATCGCCCCGCTGGTCTATGCGGTGCCGGTGCAGCTGCTGGCCTATCACGTCGCCGTCGCCAAGGGCACGGACGTGGACCAGCCGCGCAACCTCGCCAAGTCGGTGACGGTCGAGTGATTTTGGCGGGGCGCACGGGGACCCGGTCCCTCTGCGCCCCGGTTCCCGCGCGGCGCGCTTCTGCACCTATTTGGCGATATATTTTCGCGAAAATTCTCCTGTTGCGCGAAATCGACGCTAAGGGGGTTTAAACGCTCACTGAGAGGTTTTTGCCTATTCCGGCTAGGTGGGTAGCGGGCGCCCCTGGAATCGCGCTGTAGGGGCCTTCACGGGCCTTGGCGGGGCATTGTGGAGCTGGGTCTCGCTCATTTGAAGTCCGCGCCAACCGGCTGGCCATCGATGAAGACCTGGCGGCGCTGGATGGTCCGCACCTCCACCTTGCCGGCGGCCACGGCCTTATCAAGCTGCTCCGGCCTGACACGAAGGGGTGTCGCAATCCCATAGGCGGGTTCCACCGGTTGCCACGACGCTCCCTCCCGGTGCCACAGCGTGACGCTCTGCCCAACGACGATGATCGCCTCGTCGCTTCCCGCCTCGTGGATGACGGCGCAGGGGCCGTGCAGACCGCAGGCGTTATACTGGCTCAGCTTTTCATGCAGCGCCGCCGGCAGTTCGACGGGGCGCGGCAGAATGGTCAGGCGCGCCGCATCGATTGGCGGATTAACCGTTCTGGCGGCCCAGCGATCCGTTTGTTGCAAGGCCTTGGCCGCGGCTTTGCGGATGGCGGGCGTCTTGCCGTTCCGGGCCAGCTCTTCGGTTGCGGCAGAGCCGGCCTGACCGAAATCGAAGCGCAAGGCGGCCCAGTCGAACTCGTCTGCCGAAACGGCGCCGCTGTTCAGCCGCGCCACCTGATTGCGCGTCGATATGGCGTTAAAGTTGATGAGCGGGGTCGAGAGGATAAAGGCCACGAGGCACAGGCCGATCGCCAGCTTGAGATTGGCAGCCCGCAGGAACGGCGCAGGCTTGGTCCGGCCGCGGATGAGCGAGACGAGATAGGCGAGGCCATAGGCCACGGCGATGCCGGTGAAGATGATCGCCCACAGCCGCTCAGGCGTGAGGCCATGCTGGGAGACGCGGCTGCCGACCGAGACCGCCGCGATCACCGCCAGCGGCGTCAGGGCGAGGCACAGCACGATCACGCTGGAGCGCAGCACGGGGTGGCGGGCCTCATGGTCCGGCGCGTCGCCGATGGCGGCGTTGATGAGGCCAAGGCCGCCGATCACGCAGCACAGCAGGATGGGCGTCGTCGATTTGGTTGCCTCCCACAAGGGCGCGAGGCCGGTGAAGGGCAGGGCGATCAGGAAGACCGCCAGCCCCAACGCCAGAGGCGGGGCGAGGACGGACAGAACGGTCGTCACCACGCGCTGCAACAGCCCGACGATTGGCGCCCGGTCGCGCAACAGGCCGATGCCTCCGCCAAGCGCCATGCCGACCAGCGCCAGTTGCATCCATGATTTATGCAGAAGGTCCTCAAGGATCCCGATGCCGATCAGGTTGAACAGGCCCGCCAGCAGCCACGCCATCAGCCAGACAACGACAACGAAAACCCATGCCGCGCACCACAGGACGAAGTTGGTCCAGGCATGGTTGTGCGCGGGCCGGTAGGGGATGGCCCAGCGGTTGCCCTGAGAGTTTTTCAGCCGCTGGTCGCGCCACGCCTGAAACAGCGGCGCCGCGATGCCGACGGCCAGCGCCGCACAGAGGATGCGCCACGGTTCGTCAAAGCCTGCTCTGGTCGAGCCGTGGGTCGCCCCGGCGACCACGAGGGCGGAGAGCAGGGCGAAAATGAGGCTCCAGGCCATGTGCCGGCGCTCGACGACAAAGGCGAAGACCAGTCCCGCAACGGTGAGGAATGTGGCCGCCGTCGGATGGAAATCGGTTGGCTGCAGGCCCATGGGCCGCTGGTCCGGGCGGAGAATGGCGAAGACGGCAAGGCCGGTCAGCCCGCCCAGCAGGGCAAGGCCCCAGGCGCGCAGCGGCCAGTCGGGCATTCCGGTCGTATCCGGGCCATCCGTATCCGGAGACGTTGGCAGCGGCTGGTGCGCGGTGGCGCTCATAACGGCTCTCTCTGGCAGGGAAGTGTCTGAAGGGATGGGGCAGGGCTGGCCCCGCCAAGGACGGCGGTGCGGGGGACGTTTACATCCCGGCTGGACCATCGATTGGGAAGCACGTGCTGTTCCGCCCGCCGTTTAACCCAAAGGGACTATGCGGCGTTTTGCTGAAATTCGCCAGATTTAAGATGAGGCGCGCGCTCCGCCCGGCAGTCCGGATCACCCGCGCCCGCGGCCAATGAGATAGAGGATCAGGCTCAGCGCCACGCTGAGGATGATGCTGGTGACGATCGGGAAATACACCCTCGTATTGCCGCGCTCCCACACGATGTCGCCGGGCAGGCGGCCGAGCCCGAGCTTGGAGATCAGCGGCCAGGCAAGGCCCAGCGCCAGCATCACGATTCCGGCGATGATGAGAAACCGGCCCATCGCCCTCTTCCCTTCCTTTGCGACAAATTCGAACGGTGTGATCGGGACTTTCAGTTTGCTTCCGCGCGCCGGGCGTCTTACCTCAGCCTGACGGCTGACAGGCAGGATACGCGCAATGTCCCAGTTTGATTACGATCTTTTCGTCATCGGTGCCGGTTCGGGCGGCGTCCGCGCGGCGCGGATTGCCAGCGCGCACGGCGCGAAGGTGGCGATCGCCGAGGAGTACCGCGTCGGCGGGACCTGCGTGATTCGCGGCTGCGTGCCGAAGAAGCTGTTCGTCTACGCCTCCCACTACGCCGAGGAGCTGGAGGACGCGGCCAGCTTCGGCTGGACCGTCGAGGGCGCGCGCTTCGACTGGCCGACCCTGCGCGACAACGTGCAAAGGGAAGTCTCCCGCCTTCAGGGGCTTTATGGGCAGACGCTCGCCAAGGCGGGCGTAAGCGTCTACGACGCCCGCGCCACGTTCCTCGACCCGCACACGCTGGACGTGGGCGGCCAGCGGGTGACGGCGCGCAAGATTCTGGTGGCGACCGGGGCCACGCCGGTCATCCCCGATTTTCCGGGGGCGGATCTGGGTTTCACCTCCAATGAGGCGTTCCATCTGGAGCGACTCCCTAAGCGCATTCTCATTTACGGCGGCGGCTACATCGCCACCGAGTTCGCGGGCATCTTCCACGGTCTTGGCGTCGAGGTGACGCAGGCGTTCCGGGGCGTGACGATCCTGCGCGGCTGGGACGAGGAGCTGCGGACGCGGCTTCAGGATATCTACGTGCAGAAGGGCATCCACATGCGCGGCGGCGCGTCCATCGCCCGGCTGGACAGGGATGGGGATGTCATCCGCGCCACCATGACCGACGGCGCGGTGATCGAGACGGATGCGGTGATGTACGCCATCGGTCGCCGTCCCAATATCGACGGGCTTGGGCTGGACAAGGCGAACGTCAAGACGCGCGAGAACGGGGCGATTCTTGTCGATGCCAACTCCCAGACCAGCTGCGCCCACATTTATGCCGTGGGCGACGTGACCGACAGAATCCAGCTCACCCCCGTCGCGATCAAGGAAGGTCATGCGTTTTCTGATACAGTGTTCGGCGGCAAGCACTGGACGGCGGACCACACCCGTGTCCCCTCGGCCGTGTTCAGCCAGCCGCCGCTGGCCAGCGTTGGACTCGACGAAGATACTGCCCAAAAAGAGGGGCACGAAATACGGGTCTTCCGTTCCGAGTTCCGTCCGATGAAATTCACTCTGGCGGGACGGCAGGAGCGGACGCTGTGCAAGCTGGTGGTCGACGTGAAGACCGACCGGGTGCTGGGCGCCCACATGCTGGGGCCGGATGCGCCTGAAATCATTCAGGCTGTCGCCATTGCCGTGAAGCTGGGGGCGACGAAGGCCCAGTTCGACCAGACGGTCGCGGTTCACCCGACGGCGGCCGAGGAATTTGTCCTCATGCGTTGAGGCTTGCCATTGGCGCGCAAGCAACGCATTAACCGAATATCCGGCGTGCCGGATCTGTAAGAATATTGCCCAAGGTTGCGGGCGGAAGAAAGGCAAGGTGCATCATGGCTGAGATGGGAACGTCCACCCCCTGGACCCCGGACAGCTGGCGGAGCTTTGAGGCCCGCCAGATGCCGACCTATAACGACCCGCAGGCGCTGGCGGACGTGGAGAAGGAGCTGCAATCCTATCCGCCGCTGGTGTTCGCGGGCGAGGCGCGCCGCCTGAAGGAAGAGCTGGCGGACGTGGCCGCCGGCCGCGCTTTCCTGCTCCAGGGCGGCGACTGCGCGGAAAGCTTCGCCGAGTTCCATCCGAACAACATTCGCGACACGTTCCGCGTGCTGCTGCAGATGGCGGTGGTGCTCACTTTTGCCGGCCGCATGCCGGTGGTGAAGGTGGGGCGCATGGCGGGCCAGTTCGCCAAGCCGCGCTCCGAACCGCTGGAGACCATCGGTGGCGTCAGCCTGCCGAGCTACCGGGGCGATATCGTCAACGACATCCACTTCAACCCGGAATCGCGCGAGCCGGATCCCAAGCGCATGCTGCGCGCCTACATGCAGGCGGCGGCCACGCTCAACCTGCTGCGCGCCTTCGCCCAGGGCGGCTACGCCAACCTGCACCAGGTGCACAAGTGGACGCTGGATTTCGTCGGCTCCTCGCCCGTCACCAAGCGCTACCGCGAACTGGCGGACCGGATCGGCGAGGCGCTCGCCTTCATGGAGGCCTGCGGCGTCAACCCGGAAAGCGCGCCCCAGTTGCAGGGCACCAACTTCTACACCAGCCACGAGGCGCTGCTGCTGGGCTATGAGCAGTCCATGACCCGGCAGGATTCGCTGACCGGCCAATGGTACGATACCTCGGCCCACATGCTGTGGATCGGCGATCGTACCCGCTTCCCCGGCTCGGCCCACGTGGAGTTCATGCGCGGCATCGGCAACCCCATCGGCATGAAGGTGGGCCCGTCGATCGATACGGACATGCTGCTGCGCCTCATCGACACGCTGAACCCGAACAACGAGCCCGGCCGCCTCACCCTCATCGCCCGCTATGGCGCGGAGAAGATCGAGGCGCACCTGCCCCAGCTGGTGCGGGCGGTGAAGAAGGAAGGCCGCAGCGTCATCTGGTCGTGCGACCCGATGCACGGCAATACCGTCAAGACCGGCACCGGCTACAAGACCCGGCCGTTCGACCGCATCCTCTCCGAGGTGCGCTCGTTCTTCGCCATCCACCGGGCCGAGGGCACGCATGCGGGCGGCATCCACACGGAGATGACCGGCCAGAACGTGACCGAGTGCACGGGTGGCGCGATCGCCGTGACCGACGAGACCCTGGGCGATCGCTACCACACCCATTGCGACCCGCGCCTCAACGCGGCGCAGGCGCTGGAGCTGGCGTTCCTCATCGCCGAGGGGCTGCAGCAGGAACTGGCGGGCCGCGCAGCCGCGTAACGTTCCGCGAGAACACCGGCGGGATGGGGCAATGCCCGTCCCGCCAAATTCCCACCTTGCCGTTGCGGGCGTAAGCCCGTCTGGCGCGTTACATCAAAGCCCTGGCGGAGGTGCGCTCCCAGGGCTTGATGCGAGCTGCCCGGCGAGGACCCATGCAGGCATTCCTTCAGGCAATCGGCGTGGCCGTGCTGGCGCTGGACCGCGGGGCGGACGGGCGTATCCGGCTCATCGGCGCGAATGATCATGCCTGCCGTCTGCTGGGGTTGAATCTCGCGGCGGTTTTCGGCCAGCCCGTTGCCCGCTGCCTGCCCCGGTCCCTGGCGGCCGAGGTTGAGCGCGCCGTGGCGCAGTGTCTTGATGGCGGGCTGGAAGACATGGTTTCCGAGCACTGCATGGCGTTGCCCGAAGGCAGGCGGCGGCTGCGGATCAGCCACCGGTCCGTTGCCGGCGGGGCGGGGGATGGCCGGTGCGTCATCAGCACCGTGACCGCCGTGGAGCAGGAGACGCCGGAGGCCGGCACGGCGATGGGCGACCCGGCGTGCGGCAACGCCTGCCAGCACCTGCACAGGATGGAGGTGCTGGGCCGTTTGGCGTCCGGCTGCGGTCACGCCCTCAACAATCACCTGCAACCGATCCTGACATTCTCCCGCCATATGCGGGAGGACACGCCGCCCGAGACGCGCCAGCAGTATCTCAATTTCATCTACGAAGCGGCGTTGCAGATCCGCGACGTCATGGAAACGGCCCAGGCAATCGCGCGGACCGGCCGGGAGGCGGATGGCGTTCCGGTCGTCGTGCCGGTGGCCGGCCTGCTGCGGGACGTGGCGCGGGCGGCCTGCCTCATCCTGCCGCCGCAGGTGGCGGTGCGCGTGGAGGCGGACCCGCCGGAGGGCCGGATCATGGCTTGCCGGGCGGAGTTGGCGCAGGCGCTTCTGGCCCTCGTGCTCGAGGCAGCCGAGGACATCAGCGGAAAGGGAGAGGTGCTGCTGGGCGCAGGCCGGGCAGGGGGCCGGCATGCGGGGGTTCTGGAGATTGCAATTGCAACGGCGCAAAGCAGCGCGCCGGATGAGCCTGAGCAGGCGATGCGGATTCTACGGATGCCAGAGCCTGCGCGCCATGCCGTCATCCGGACCATGCTGGTCCGGTGGGGCGGCAGGCTTTCCGTCACCTCCTGCGCGCCAGGGACCGCCAGGATACGGATATCCCTGCCCGAGGCGGCGGAGCGCCCGGTGCCTGCCTTCTGAAAGCGCCCGCCGGATTGAGAGCCGCGTTGATCAGTGCTCGTCGGCCGCCTTCATCTGCTTTTGCAAGTAGTTCTCCAGGCCCACGGTGCGGATGAGGCCCAGCTGGGTCTCGATGAAGTCGACGTGCTCCTCCTCGGAGGCAAGGATGTCTTCCAGCAGCTCGCGGCTCACATAGTCCTGGATGGATTCGCAGTAGGCGATGGCGGTGCGCAGGTCGAGCATCGCCTCCATCTCCACCGCGAGGTCCGCTTCCAGGATCTCGGGTACGGTCTCGCCGATCCGCAGGCGGTTCAGGGTCTGGAGGTTGGGCAGGCCATCGAGGAACAGGATCCGCTTGGTCAGGCGGTCCGCGTGCTTCATCTCGTCGATGGATTCCTTGTATTCATAGTCGCCCAGCCGATCGAGGCCCCAGTTCTGCAGCATCCGGGCATGAAGGAAATACTGGTTGATGGCAGTCAGCTCGTTCTTGAGGATCTTGTTCAGGTGCTTGATGACCTCGGGATCGCCCTTCATCTTCAACTCCTTCCGACGAATCTGCCATCATGGCTGAAAAAACACGGGAATATACGCAGCCACTCTAACACCAAAAGGATCGTGAAGGAGAGTGGAAATCAGGGCGCGCCAAAAGGCCAGGCCGCCGGCAGGGGCGGCTGGTTCATGCTCGGCGGGTGGCCCGGCGCGGTTCTATTCCGCCGGCCAGGTGGGCTGGCCCACCTTGTGCTCTTCCGTGATGACCGAGCGTGCGAAGCTGGCGCACTGGCCGCATTCGAAGCGGCATCCGAGATGGGCATAGACCGCGTTGGGCCGCTGCTCGCCAGACGTGCGCGCGGCGGCGCGGACATCCGCTTCTCGTAATCCATTGCAAATGCAAACGTACATGCGCCGAACCCGAAAGCCAGTTTTACGGTGGCTTTTGGGTAACTGATTATGCGAATGAGTGTCAACAACGTCTTCGATGATTTGCGGCGAACCGTGCGGGCACGCCTCGTCGCAGGCAGGGTTCCGCGCCGTCAGCGGCCGATCGCCCGCGCAATACGGCCTTGAGGCCGAACGCGTTCTTCTTGCCCATCGCCGGGGGATGGCGGATAAACCAACCAGTGTCGTTAAGGGGGCAAACCATGCGTCTTCTGGTCACCAGCCTTGCAGCCATGCTCGTCGCCATGCCGGCGTGCGCCGATTCCCTGCGGAATGCGGTCTTGGCCGACCTGCCCTATGTGCAAAGTCTCTACATCGAGCTGCACAAGGCGCCGGAGCTGTCGTTTCACGAAACCCGCTCGTCGGCGCGCATGGCCGAGGAGTTGAAGAAGGCCGGCTTTACCGAGGTGACGACGGGCGTGGGCGGCCATGGCGTCGTTGGCGTGCTCCGCAACGGCGAGGGGCCGACGCTCCTGATCCGCGCCGATATGGACGCGTTGCCGGTCAAGGAACAGACCGGCCTGCCCTATGCCTCCACGGTGACGACGAAGGATGACTCGGGCGCGCAAGTGCCGGTGATGCACGCCTGCGGCCATGATATCCACATGAGCGCCTGGGTAGGCGCGGCCCGCCGCCTTGCCGCCCTCAAGGACCAGTGGAAGGGCACGCTGGTGATGGTCGCCCAGCCCGCGGAGGAGCGCGGCGGCGGCGCCAAGGCCATGCTGGACGACGGGCTTTACGCGCGCTTTCCCAAGCCGGACCACGTGATCGCCCTGCATGTGAACGCCGGGCTGCCGGCCGGGTCGGTGGGCGTTCATTCGGGCTTCGCCATGGCCAATGTGGACTCGGTCGACGTGACGGTGCGCGGCATCGGCGGCCACGGGGCTTACCCGCAGACGACGCGCGACCCGGTGGTGCTGGCGGCGCACATCGTCACGGCGCTGCAAACGCTGGTCAGCCGCAACACCGACCCGTCCGAGCCAGCGGTGGTGACGGTCGGCTCCATTCACGGCGGCACCAAGCACAACATCATTCCCGATACGGTGAAGCTGCAGCTGACCGTGCGCTCCTACACCGACGAGGTGCGCGAGAATCTGCTCTCCGGCATCAAGCGGGTTGCCGAAGGGGAGGCGATCGCCTTTGGCCTGCCGCAGGACCTGCTGCCGGTGGTCGAGGTGAAGGATGAATACACCCCGGCCGTCTTCAACACCGAGGCGCAGAGCGCCCGGCTGGCCGGCGTGTTCAAGGCTCGCTTCGGCGAAAATCGGGTGGTGGAGACCCAGCCGGTTATGGGCGGCGAGGATTTTGCCCGCTATTACCGGGCCGATCGCTCGTTGGAGAGCACGCTGTTCTGGCTGGGCGCCGTAAAGCGCGCCACCTGGGAAGAGGCGCAGAAATCCGGCAAGCCCTTGCCGTCCCTGCATTCGCCGTTCTTCGCGCCCGATCCGCAGCCGACCCTTGCCACGGGTATCGAGGCGATGACGGCGGCGGCCCTTTCGGTCCTCGGCCGGTAAGGGCAGGCGCGCAAGCCGCGCAATCATGGACGGCGGATCTGCCGGTTAGTCCAATGAAAAGAGTCGGGACTCTTTACAGTTCCGATACGATTACTGGTGTCTGAATCGCTGGTGTCGGCGGAAATCCGCCACTGGCATAGCTATTGCTTAGCTTACCCAGCAATAGCGAATCGCGCCCGGGAGGGACGAGGAGGGACGACATGTCGTCAGGATGGACCAAGCTGGCCGGTACGGCCGTGTTTGCAGCGTGCGCTTACCTGTTGGCGGCGCCGGAAGCCGGCGCCGTTGCGTACCGTTGCATTTCCGGTAGCGGCGGCACGGGCAGCGCGGCGCTTGATCTGGTCCACGATGGCTGCGTTGCTTCCAAGGGGGGACCCCTTCGGCGTCTACAGCCCGCCGGGCGGCGACAGCGAGCAGGCTGTCGAGGAGGCGATCCAGAGGGCAACCAACGAGGCCGTGGACATTTCCCTGTTCGGCAAGTGGGAAGGGGATAGCAGCCTCATCGACATCACGCCGATCAAGGTCAAGGGCGACGGGGGCATCCTGACCGGCGAATGGCAGGTGCTGTCCGATGATGTCTTCGTGAAGTACATCACCGTCAAGGCCGGCACCTCCTACGTCCTTTACGAGCTGGACGGAATCGGCGCCCAATCCGGCACCTTCTCGACTGCGGCCCTCAAGAACAAGGGCGTCTCGCACATCAGCTTCTGGCTGTCCTCCCGAGAGGTGGAAGTGCCTGAGCCCGCCTCGATCGGCCTGCTGGGCGGCGGGCTGCTCGCTCTTGGCGCCCTGGCGCGCCGCAAGCGGGCCTAACGGTAACGCCAGCGTCGGCCTCCCTGGCAGGAACGACTCTGGGCGGCGGTCTCGAAAGGGGCCGCCGCTTTGCGTTTCAGAAAGAGACCGGCGGCTGATTCGCGCCGGCGGATCAATCGTCCCGTCTGTTGCGTTGAACCGAGGGAATGGCCTTGCAATGTGATATTGAAAGTAATTCGCAATTTCACTATATGTGAGATGTCATTCCCCTTGTGACATGTGGAGTTCCGTATGAAACGCGACCTTGCCAAGACCCTGAGCTTTCTCATGCTGCATTTCATGGTTGGCTTCTCGGTCGCCTATGCCTTTACCGGACAGATCGGCGTCTCCAGCGCCATCGCTCTTGTGGAGCCGATGGCCAACGCGGTCGTGTTCTTCTTCCACGAGCGCGCCTGGCGGCGTGCGGGCGTGCGGGCCGATTCCCGGTCCGACTCGGGAGGCACGCTGGCTTTCCACTGCTGAGCCGGGCCGCAAGGCGGCGGCGCTGTCAGGGGAAGCAGCGCCAGGCCGGGGCACGGAAAGGCGAAAACCGGGCAGGCGGCCCTGCATTTGGGCGCGAAGCGCCCGTTATTCCGTCGTTTCCGCTTCTTTTTCTTCTTCCGTTTCCTCGGGGCGCGCAAAGGGGCTGGAGGATTCAAGCGCCTTGAGGGCGGCGATCTTCGTCAGCTCCGCCGCGCGCAGAATCGCCTTCTCGACGCGGGGGTAGGTGCCGCACCGGCACAGGTTGGTCATCTGGCGGGCGATGTCTTCCCGTGTCGGCTCAGGGGTTTCCTGGAGCAGAACCGCAGCCGCCATCAGCATTCCCGACTGACAGTAACCACAGCTCGGCACCTGATGCTCGATCCACGCCTGTTGCAGCGGGTGCTTCCGGTCGGAGGAAAGGCCCTCGATGGTCAGGACGCGCGCGCCCTCGATGGTGCCGATGGGCGTCTGGCAGGCGCGGGTGGCCACACCCTCCACCTGCACGGTGCAGGCGCCGCACAGCCCCGCGCCGCAACCGTATTTCGTGCCGGTCAGATTGGCGACATCGCGCAGCACCCAGAGAAGCGGCATCTCCGGGTCGACATCAAATTCGGTCAAGCGTCCGTTGAGGACGATCTTGGGCATGGGCACCTCGTTCATTCGATGCTTCTTAAAAGCATATTCATGGCGTGGGCGAAAGGCGCAGCGGCACGAAGCGCAACTTCATGTCCGCACGGCCCCGAGGCCGCAATGCCGGCGCGGGGACCGGTGCGATAAATGAGGCGCAGCCTTGCGGGCCGCGCGGCGCTTCATGGCCGGAACAAGGGGCGGAAGGCAGGGCGCGGACCCGGTTCGCCGGGCTGTTGCGCGGGGCGCGGGATTTCCAACGATATCCCGAATTTACAGAATTAGCTTTGATTTCCGTCAATGCGTCACCTTGGCCGCTTGTCGGGACAGGATCTCCCCCTATAACGCGGGCGATTATGGCCGCCTTCTTGGCGGTGAGTAATGGCGGGGTCACCATGAGAAAGATCACAAGCACGGTGCAGATGCTGGCCGCGGGGGCAGCAGTGACTTGGAGCGCCGGTGCCCAGGCTACGGAGAGCGTGGCGGGCCAGCCGGTTCCTGAAGCTCTTGGGCTGCAGGCGCCGGTCACTGAAATCGGCGAATTCGGCAACTGGATGTACAACGACTGGCTGTTCCCGATCATCGCGGCCATCACGGTTTTCGTGACGGTACTCTTGGTCTGGGTCATGGTCCGTTATCGCGCCAGCGCCAATCCGGAGCCGTCCAAGACCTCGCACAACACCTTGATCGAAGTGATCTGGACGGTCGTGCCGGTGCTTATCCTGGTGGCGATCGCGATTCCGTCGTTCAAGCTGCTGTATTCGGAATATACCCCGCCCAAGGCGGACCTGACCATCAAGGTCACCGGGCACCAGTGGTACTGGTCCTATGAATACCCGGACCATGACGGCCTTTCGTTCGACTCCATCATGCTGACGGACGAAGACGCCGCGAAGGCCAATCTTCCGCGTCTGCTGGCGACCGACAACCGCGTGGTGGTTCCGGTCGGCAAGACCGTGAAGCTGCTGCTGACGTCGACCGACGTGATCCACTCGTGGACCATCCCGTCCTTCTTCGTGAAGATGGATGCCGTTCCGGGCCGGATCAACGAAACCTGGTTCAAGGCGGAAAAGCCCGGCATCTATTACGGCCAGTGCTCCGAGCTGTGCGGTATCCGCCACGGCTTCATGCCGATCATGGTCGAAGTGGTGTCCGAAGAGCAGTTCGCGGCCTGGCTTGAGGAAGCCAAGGCCCAGTTCGCCTCTGCCTCGGCGTCGACGCAGTTCGCTTCAGCCGACCTGACCGTGCGGCAGTAAGTTCGAGATACGGAGTACAAGATGGCAAACGCCACAGCACACGCTCACGACGAGCACGCGCACGACCTGCCGACGGGCTGGCGTCGCTGGCTGATGTCCACCAACCACAAGGACATCGGCATTCTCTATCTGATCTTCGCCATCGTCGCCGGTATCATCGGCGGCGGCCTTTCGGGCATCATGCGCGAAGAGCTGATGCAGCCGGGCATGCAGGTCCTCACCGGCATGACGGGCGGCGATCTCGATAGCGCCTACCAGATGTGGAACATGGTCATCTCCGCCCACGGCGTGGTCATGATCTTCTTCATGGTGATGCCGGCGCTGATCGGCGGCTTCGGCAACTACTTCGTTCCGATCATGATCGGCGCGCCGGACATGGCGTTCCCGCGCCTCAACAACATCTCGTTCTGGCTGCTGCCGCCCTCGCTGATCCTGGCGCTGTGCTCCATGTTCGTCGAAGGCCCGGCCGGCCAGCACGGCTTCGGCGGCGGCTGGACGGCCTATCCGCCGCTCTCGACCGCAGGCCACCCCGGCCCGGCGACGGACTTCATCATCCTGTCGCTCCACCTGTCGGGCGCCTCGTCGATCCTGGGCGCGATCAACTTCATCACCACCATCTTCAACATGCGCGCGCCGGGCATGACGCTGCACAAGATGCCGCTGTTCGCCTGGGGTATGCTGGTCACGGCCTTCCTGCTGCTGATTTCGCTGCCGGTTCTGGCGGGCGGCATCACCATGCTGCTGACCGACCGCAACTTCGGCACCACCTTCTTCGATCCGGCCGGCGGCGGTGACCCGGTTCTGTACCAGCACCTGTTCTGGTTCTTCGGCCACCCCGAAGTGTACATCATGATTCTGCCGGCCTTCGGCATTGTCAGCCACATCGTCTCGACCTTCTCGAAGAAGCCGGTGTTCGGCTACCTCGGCATGGCCTACGCCATGGTCGCCATCGGCGTCGTCGGCTTCGTCGTGTGGGCGCACCACATGTACACCGCCGGTCTCTCGGTGGACACCAAGGCCTACTTCACCGCCGCGACCATGATTATCGCGGTGCCCACGGGCGTGAAGATCTTCTCCTGGATCGCCACCATGTGGGGCGGCTCGATCAAGTTCGAGCTTCCGATGCTGTGGGCGATCGCCTTCATCTTCCTGTTCACGGTTGGCGGCGTGACCGGCGTGGTGCTCTCCAACGCGGGCATCGACCTGGCCATGCACGACACCTACTATGTGGTGGCACACTTCCACTACGTGCTGTCGCTGGGCGCCGTGTTCGCCATCTTCGCCGGCTGGTACTACTGGATCGGCAAGATCAGCGGTCGCCAGTACAGCAACATCCTCGGCCACCTGCACTTCTGGCTGATGTTCATTGGCGTCAACCTGATCTTCTTCCCCCAGCACTTCCTGGGCCTGAACGGTATGCCGCGGCGTATCCCTGATTACCCGGATGCCTTCGAGCACTGGAACATGGTGTCCAGCTGGGGTTACCGGATCACGATTCTCGGCATGGTGTTCTTCTTCCTGAACGTCATCTACACGCTGGCCGCCGGCCGCCGCGTTGGTGACAACCAGTGGGGCGAAGGCGCGACGACGCTGGAGTGGACCCTGTCCTCGCCGCCGCCGTTCCACCAGTTCGAGACCCTGCCGAAGATCAAGTAAGCAGGTCTGGAAAAGGGAACTTGAGACGGTGAACAAGTCCGTCACCTCGACCACCATGACGGCCTCGGCGCACGGCGCCGAGGCCGACTGGCTGGGCTTCGCCCAAAGCGGGCAGCTGGCCACGTGGCGGGATTATTTCGAGTTGCTTAAGCCGCGGGTCGTCAGCCTGGTGGTCTTCACCGGCATCTGCGGCCTGATGATCGCGCCGGGGTCGATCAACCCGATCCTGGCGGCAATTGCCATCCTGTGCATCGCCGTTGGCGCGGGCGCGGCTGGCGCGTTCAATATGTGGTACGAAGCGGACACCGACGCCCTGATGCGCCGGACCGCCAACCGGCCGATCCCGGCCGGGCGGATCGCCAAGCCCGAGGCGCTGGCCTTTGCCGTCACGCTGGCGGGCGCATCCGTGGTCCTGATGGGGCTGGCCACCAACTGGGTGGCGGCAGGCCTGCTGCTGGCCTCGATTCTCTATTACACCCACATCTATACGGTGTGGCTGAAGCGGCGCACGCCGCAGAACATCGTCATCGGCGGCGGCGCGGGCGCCTTTCCGCCGGTCATCGGCTGGGCCGCGGTGACGGGCGACGTCACCCTGCTGCCGGCCCTGCTGTTCGCCATCATTTTCCTGTGGACGCCCCCGCACTTCTGGGCCCTGTCGCTGTTCGTGAAGGGCGACTACGAGCGGGCGGGCATCCCCATGCTGCCGGTGGTTGCGGGAGAACGCGCCACCCGGCTGCAAATCTGGCTCTACACCTGGGCCCTGGTGGCTGCCGCCATCGCCCCCTGGCCGCTTGGCCTTACCGGGGCGACCTATGGCCTTGTCTCCACCGCGCTCGGCGTGCTGTTCCTTGTCGGCGCGTTCCGCGTGTGGCGCGGCGAGGACATGAAGGCTCCCAAGCACCTGTTCGCCTATTCGGTGCTGTATCTCTTCGTGCTGTTCGGCACGCTGGTTGCCGACCATTACCTCGGGAGGAGCTTGTGAGCGATCAGCCCAATCCGAAGAAGAACCTGCGCGGCCGTAACATCGCGCTCGGCCTGGCGCTGTTCGCCTTCGTCGTCATCGTCTACCTGATGTCGATCGCCCGGATGGGAGGCGGATCGTGAGCGAGCAGCAAAACATCAGCCGCAGCAATCGGCGCGTGGCGCTGGTTGCAATCGGCATTGTCGTGGGCATGACGGGCCTGGCCTATGCCGCCGTCCCGCTTTATCGCGTATTCTGCCAGGTTACCGGCTTTGGCGGCACCACCCAGCGGGCGGAGGCTTCCACCGGCGCGGTCGAGGGCACCTCGATCACCGTGCGGTTCGACGGCAACGTCAGCCAGGGGATGCCGTGGAAGTTCCATCCCGAGCAGACCACCCAGACGCTGGAGGTCGGCGAGCAGAAGATGGCCTATTACAAGGCCGTCAACACCAGCGACCAGACGGTGGTGGGCTCGGCGGTCTTCAACGTGACGCCGGACATCGCCGGGCAGTATTTCAACAAGATCGAATGCTTCTGCTTCACGGAGCAGACGCTGAAGCCTGGCGAGAGCGTCGACATGCCGGTGGTCTATTTCATCGACCCGGCGATCCTCGACGATCCGCAGGCGAGCAAGATCAGCGAAATCACGCTGAGCTACACATTCTACAAGGTAAACAAACCGGCCGAGGCTCCGAAGCAAGCGACTGCGGCAGCCGCTTCGGCCGTTGGGGCGACAAGAATCTAGAAAAGGACCGTTCGTGATGGCGGCTGCTAAACAACACGATTATCACATTATTGACCCGAGCCCGTGGCCGATTATCGCCTCGTTCTCTGCCTTCGCAGCAGCGGTCGGCGGTATTTCGTGGATGCGTGACGCGGCATGGGGTCCGTGGGTGTTCGGCCTGGGGCTGGCCGGCATTCTCTACGTGATGTACGCCTGGTGGGCGGACGTGGTGCACGAGGCCGAAACCGGCCATCACACCCCCGTTGTGCAGCTGCACCACCGCTACGGCATGATCCTGTTCATCGCCTCCGAGGTGATGTTCTTCGTCGCCTGGTTCTGGGCCTACTTCAACTTCTCCCTGTTCCCGCAGGGGTATGATGCCATCTCCACCGCGACCGGTGGCGTGTGGCCGCCGAAGGACATCCAGGTCCTTGATCCGTTCATGTTCCCGCTGCTGAACACGCTGATCCTGCTGCTGTCCGGCACCACCGTGACCTGGGCTCACCACGCCCTGATCCACGGCGATCGCCAGGGCCTGAAGAACGGCCTGATCTGCACGGTCATCCTGGGCGCGATCTTCTCCTGCATCCAGGTCTTCGAATACGCGCACGCCGCGTTCGCCTTCGCGGGCCACGTCTATGGCGGCACCTTCTACATGGCGACCGGCTTCCACGGCTTCCACGTGTTCGTCGGCACGATCTTCCTGGTCGTCTGCCTCATCCGCGCCGCCAAGGGCCAGTTCACCCAGAAGCAGCACTTCGGCTTCGAAGCCGCCGCCTGGTACTGGCACTTCGTCGACGTGGTGTGGCTGTTCCTGTTCCTGGCCATCTACATCTGGGGCAGCGACTTCGGCGCCGCCGTGGTGGCTGGCCACTAAGACCGAACTGCTCGCTTGTCACAAAGACAACGCCCCGGCCTCGTGTCCGGGGCGTTGTCTTTTGGAGCTAAAAGAATGCCGCGTATCGTCCCCGTTCTGCCGACCTTGACCGTCGCCGTGCTGCTGACGGTACTGTGCAGCCTCGGTTTCTGGCAGCTCGACCGGATGCGCCAGAAAGAGGCCATGCTGGCGCGCTATCATGCCAACAGCCTTGCGGCACCTGCGCCGCTGCCCCGGCAGATCGCCGATCCGCAAAGCTATGCCTTTCGCGCCGTGCAGCTCGACTGCGCCTTCGAGGGACCGGCCCACCTGTCGCCCGGCAGCAGCCCGAACGGACGGGCCGGCCAGCATGTCTACGCCCTTTGCCGGGAAGAGGGCCGCGCTGCGCGGGTGGTCGTTGACCTCGGCTGGGTGCCGTTCCAGGCGGACGTGCCCTTGATTGCCGGGCTGCGCGCCCGCATTGAGGGCATCGCCCGGCCATGGACCGAGCACACCTTCGTCGAGACGCTCAGCGGGTCGGCGCGGGTGTCCCCGCAGACCTTCCAGAGCGGTGGCGAGGCCGACAGCCCGATCGCGCCGGTGTTCGTGCAGGCAAGGACGATTGCCCCGCTTGAAGGGGCGAGCCTGCCGGGCATCCAGCCCAGCCCGTTGCAGGTGGAGGCGATCCCCAACAACCACCGATCCTACGCCATCCAGTGGTTCGCCTTCGCAACAATCTTGCTAATTATTTACGGCGTTTATTTGGCCCGCTGGCGCAGGTTGCAGGCAGCAGGTGCCAACGATACAGTCCGCCGCTCATAGAATCGCGATTCGGTGACAGTAACGTGAAATACAAAAGCACGCGGGGCAGCGCTCCAGTTCTGAACTTTAAAGACGTGACCCTGGCGGGCCTCGCGCGCGATGGCGGTCTCTACGTCCCCGAATCCATTCCCCAGTTCTCGGCGGACGACATCCGCGCCATGGCCGGCCTCTCCTATGTGGAGACGGCGGTGCGGGTGCTGATGCCCTACCTCGGCGACGTCATCAACGAGGCCGACCTGCGCGGGCTTTTGACCGAAGCCTACGGCCAGTTCGACCACGCCGCCGTTGCCCCGCTCAAGCAGCTGGACTCACGCCATTGGATCCTGGAGCTGTTCCACGGGCCGACGCTCGCCTTCAAGGACTTCGCCCTTCAGGTGCTTGGCCTGCTGTTCGAGCGCTTCCTCGCCGAAGACAAGCAGCACATGACCGTGGTCGGCGCAACATCGGGCGATACGGGCTCCGCCGCCATCCACGCACTGGCGGGCCGCGATAACGTTGACATCTTCATGCTGCATCCGCTGGGCCGGGTGTCCGACGTGCAGCGCCGCCAGATGACGACCGTCATGGCGCACAACGTCCACAACATCGCCATCGAGGGCACGTTCGACGACTGCCAGGCGTTGGTCAAGGCGATGTTCAACGACCAGCCGTTCCGCGACCGTTTCCGCCTGTCCGCCGTCAATTCCATCAACTGGACGCGGCTCCTGGTGCAGGTGGTCTACTACTTCTACGCCGGCGTGCGCCTCGGCGCGCCCGACCGGAAGGTGGTGTTCTCCGTGCCCACCGGCAACTTCGGCGACGTGTTCGCCGGATACATCGCGGCCCAGATGGGCCTGCCGATCGAGCAGCTCATCGTCGCCACCAACGTGAACGACATTCTGCACCGCGCGCTGAGCGAGGGCGACTATTCGGTGGGCACGGTGCAGCCCACCTGCTCGCCCTCCATGGACATTCAGGTATCCTCCAACTTCGAGCGGCTGCTGTTCGACCTGCACGACCGGGACGGCGCGGCGCTGAAGGCCACCATGGAGGGCTTCGAGAAGACCCGCCGCATGGAGCTGACGCCGGAGCAGCGCCAGCGGGCAGCCGCGCTGTTCACCTCCTTCCGCGCGGATGAGGACGAGACCGCCTACACCCTGCGTCAGGTGTGGGCGGACAGCGGCCTGCTGCTCGACCCGCACACGGCAGTCGGCGTGGCCGCCGCCTGGGCCAAGGCGCCCGAGGGCAGCGCGCCTGTCGTCACCCTTTCGACCGCCCATCCGGCCAAGTTCCGCGATGCCGTCGAGCGGGCCACCGGCCAGCGCCCGGTGATGCCGGCGCGCGCGCAAGGGCTGTTCGACCGCGAGGAGCGGTACGACGTTCTGCCGAACTCCCTGGAGGCGATCGAATCCTTCATCGCTGAACGGATCAAGGAATGACCCTCACCGTATCCAGGCTTGCCAACGGGTTGCGTGTTGCCAGTTTGGACATGCCGGGGCTGGAAACGGCCGCGGTCGGCCTTTACGTCGATACGGGCAGCCGGTTCGAGCCGGCGCCCGCGCACGGCGTTGCCCACATGCTGGAACACATGGTGTTCAAGGGCACCCGCCGCCGCTCAGCCCGGCAGATCGCCGAGGAGATCGAGGCGGTGGGCGGGCACCTCAACGCCTACACCAGCCGGGACCAGACCACCTTCTACGCCCGCATCCTCGCCGAGGACATGCCGCTGGGGCTGGACCTCGTGGCCGACCTCATCACCGAGCCCGTGCTCGACGCGCAGGAAATGAACCGGGAGCGGGAGGTGGTGCTGCAGGAGCTGTCCCAGGCGCGGGACACGCCCGACGACATCATCTTCGATGACCTGCAGGAAGCCGCCTTCGCGGGCCAGCCGCTGGGCCGCTCGATCCTGGGCACGGAGGAGACCATTCAGTCCCTCCAGCCGGAGGATGTGCGGACCTGGCTCGATGAGCACTATCGCGCCGAGTCCATGGTGCTGGCCGCCGCCGGCAAGGTGGACCACGACACCATCGTGCGCCTGGCCGAGGAGCGGCTGGGCGGCCTGCCGTCCGGCAAGCGCCCCGAGGGCTTTGCTGCCCATTACACCGGCGGCGAGGCCCGCACCTCCAAACCGCTGGAGCAGACCCACGTGACGCTGGGCCTGCCGGGCGTCAGCTACGCGGACCCGGACTATTACCCGCTGCTCATCTTTGCCACCGCGCTGGGCGGGGGCATGTCCTCCCGCCTGTTCCAGGCGGTGCGGGAAGAGCGGGGGCTGGCCTATTCCATCTATTCCTACGCCTCCAACTACGCCGAGACCGGCCTCACGACCATCTACATGGCGACCGGGCCGGAGGCGGCGGGCGACGCGGTCTCCCTGACGCTGGAAACCCTGCTGCGCTCGCTCGACGGCATGAGCGAGGAGGAGCTGCACCGGGCGCGGGCGCAGCTGAAGGCCAGCGTGTTCATGGGGCTGGAGAGCTGCTCGGGCCTCTCCGAGCAGATCGGCCGCCAGCTGCTGCTGTTCGACCGGGTGATCCCCACCAAGGAAATCATCGAGCGCATCGAATCGGCAACCGCCGAGGACGTGCGCCGGGCGGCCCAGCGCATGATCGAGGCGGGGCCCCTGTCGCTGGCAACGGTTGGCCCCTCGCGCATCGTGCCGAGCCTCAACAAACTCCAGGCCTACCTGTCATGACGCCCCCTGCTGCAAACATCGACCCCAAGCTTGAGTTGCTGATTACCGAGCCGTGGGCGGATTTCGAGCTGCTGGACAGCGGCAACGGCCGCAAGCTGGAACGCTACGGCAAGTACCGCTTCATCCGGCCCGAGCCGCAGGCGCTGTGGCAACCGGCGTTGCCCAACTGGGACGCCGACGCCGAGTTCGTGCCCGGCAGCACCGAAGACACCGGCAAGTGGCAGTTCGCGCGCCAGGTGCCCGACGCCTGGCCGCTGGCGCGCGGGGACATCCGCTTCTGGGGCTCCTGCACGCCGTTCCGCCACCTCGCGTTCTTTCCCGACATGGCCCCGCAGTGGGATTTCATGCGGCGCAAGATCGAAGGCGCGGGCGGTGAGCCCGAGGTGCTGAACCTGTTCGGCTACACCGGCCTTGCCAGCCTCATCTGCGCCGATGCGGGCGCACGCGTCACCCACGTCGATGCCTCCAAGAAGGCGATCACGGCGGCGGTCGAGAACCAAAAGCTCTCAGGGCTTACAGACAAGCCGATCCGCTGGCTGGTGGAAGACGCAGGCAAGTTTCTCGCCCGCGAGGTGCGGCGCGGCCGCACGTATCAGGGCCTCATCCTCGATCCGCCCAAGTACGGCCGAGGCCCCAAGGGCGAAATCTGGAAGCTGTTCGAGCAGCTGCCCGAACTGCTTCAGCTCTGCCGACAGGTGCTGGACAAGGACTCCCTGTTCCTCATCCTCACCGTCTACGCCATCCGCGCCTCCTCGCTCGCCTTCGCACAGGCCGTCGAGGAAGCGCTCAAGGATCTCGGCGGCCGCATCACCTTCGGCGAAATGGCCATCCGCGAGTCGTCGCAGCGTGGCAACCTCATCCCCACGGCGCTGTTCGTGCGCTGGGAAGGCGAGCGGGGTTAGGTTTTCGGGTTAGGTTTCGTGGGGGTCTATAACCCCCACACCCCCTTGTCATTTCGGAACGCACCCGGTCGCTCTGGCAGAGCGCAGGTTTGCTCCGTCGGGTGATTGTTAAAAACCTATTGACATTGGAAACGCCCCATGAGAGAAGGGATGAGCCTCGGGCGTGTTTCCGAGGGGCGTACTCGTGTTCCGGTTTGCGTGTTGTGGTTGGGCCAAATGCAAACGAAGGGAGCGCGTATGCCGGGGCTGTTCTGTTTTCTGATCCTGCTCACGCTGGCAGCAATCGTGCGCCATCCGTCCCACAAGCGCGGCCTGAAAAACGAATGGGAGTGCAGAGGGGCAAGCCCCTCTGCAAAGAAAACTTCTGGAAACCTGGAAACCCTACTTCCGGCGCGTCTGGTTCAGCACTTCGTAGACGATGACGGCCGTGGCGATGGCGACGTTGAGGCTGTCGGCCTTGCCGCGCATGGGGATTTTCACCAGCGCGTCGCATTCCTGCTCGTAGGGCTCCGGCAGGCCGGACTGTTCGTTGCCCATGAACAGGAAGGTGGGCGCGGGGTAGTCGATGGCCTGGTAGTCGTGCTCGGTGTTCAGCGACGCGCCGACGAGGAAGCCGGGGCCGGAGCGCAGCCAGGGCTGGAACTCCTCCCACTTGGCCTGCACCAGCGGCACGGTGAACAGCGCGCCCATGGAGGCGCGCACGGCCTCGACGCTGTAGGGATCGCAGCTGTTGTCGATGAGGATGACGCCGCCCGCGCCCACCGCGTCGGCGGTGCGGAGGATGGTGCCGAGGTTGCCGGGATCCTTCAGGCTTTCGCAGACGATCCAGACGTAGGAGGTGTTGCGGTCGAGGTCGGCCAGCGACTTGCCGATCTCGGTGAAGACGCCGAGCACGCTTTGCGGGTTGTCCTTGCGGGAGAGCTTGCGGAGCACGTCCGCGCTGGTCTCGATCACCTCGCCGCCTGCGGCCTCGGTTGCCTCGGCGAGGCGCTTCAGCACCGGGTGGTCGCCCATGTCCGGGCCGTGGATGAGGTAGGCCGGCGCGACGCCCGCCTCCACCGCCTCGGTGACGACGCGCATGCCCTCGGCCAGGAACAGGCCTTCGCGCACCCTGAACTTCTTCTCGTGCAGGGAATTGATGCGCTTGATGAAGGGATTGGACGGACTGGTGATGAGCTTGGACATGACCCGCACCTATACGGGCTGTGGCGGGCTTCGCAACAGAAGATGCACGGAAGGCGCCTCAGGCGTGGCCGGCCTCGCCCGAGAGCATCCGCACGTCGATGCCGATGGAGGTCATGGCGCGGGACCACTTCTGCTCTATGGGCGCATCGAACACGATGGCGCCGGTGGCCGGCGCGCTCAGCCAGCCGTGGCGGGTCAACTCCTTGTCCAGCTGGCCGGGGGCCCAGCCCGCATAGCCCAGCGCCACCAGACTCTGGGCGGGCCCGTGATGGGCGGCCATGTCGCGCAGGATATCGAGCGTGGCGGTCAGCGCGATCGTGTCGGTTACCTTGAGCGTTGAAGGCTGGGAATATTCCGCGCTGTGCAATACGAAACCGCGCGACGGCTCCACCGGCCCGCCCGCATGAACCAGCGTGTGCTCGAATTCCTCGGGCGGGTCGACCTCAAGCTGCTGCAGCAGCTCGGCGACCGAGAGCCGCTGGAAGGGGCGGTTGATGATAATGCCCATCGCGCCTTCGGCGGAATGTTGGCACACAAGAATAACCGCCCGTTCAAAACGTGGGTCGCCGATGCCGGGCATTGCCAGCAGGAGCTGTCCTTCAAGGTAGTGATCGTCGCTCATGGTCATAAGGATGATCCTACCAACCCTCGCTGGCAAGTCCTCGACATGCCATGTGTTGAGACTATAACTGGCGTGCAGTCGCAACGAGGCAGCGACAAGCCATGCCAAGAAATCAAGCGTCCTCGGAAGAAAGGGTTCCATTCATGACGATTCAGGTCGGCGACAAGATTCCCTCTGCCACGTTGATGCGTATGACCCCGGATGGTCCCGGCCCGGTGACCACCGATGAGCTTTTCGCCGGCAAGACCGTCGTGCTGTTCGCCGTGCCGGGCGCCTTCACGCCGACCTGCTCGGCCAAGCACCTGCCGGGCTTCGTGCAGAACGCCGCCGCCCTCAAGGCGAAGGGCGCCGATGAGATCGTCTGCATGGCGGTCAACGATGTGTTCGTGATGAACGCCTGGGGCAAGGACCAGGGCGTGAGCGACGAGGTGCTGCTGGTCGCCGACGGCAATGCGGACCTCACCCGCAAGCTGGGCCTGGAGATGGACGGCAGCAAGTTCGGCCTTGGCACCCGCTGCCAGCGTTTCTCGCTGATCGCCAAGGACGGCGTTGTCACCCACCTCAACGTGGAGCAGCCGGGCGAGTTCAAGGCCTCGACCGCCGAGAACACGCTGAGCCAGCTTTAAAACTATTCTGATTCTAAAGAGAAGGGCGCGCAGGCCGTTGGCAAGCGCGCCCTTTTTCGTTTTTCGTTGCCGGGTTTTCCCGAAGCCCGGCTCCGATGGCTCTAATGATGGCTTATCAGCCCAAGCTCGTCTGCCATGCCGGTGAGCCCCACCAGCCCGGCGAGGCCTGCGATCTGCTCGCCCTGCGCCGCCGTCAGGGCGCGCGGCGGCATCATCGGCAGGCATTCGAGGCAGACCGCCTGCGCGGCCCCAAGCCCGGCCACCCGCGCGGTGGCAAGCTGCACCGCCGCCGCCCGCAGCTTCTCGCCTGCGCCGGTGGCGGGCAAGGGGGCTTTGACGTGCGCGCCGGGCTGGGCCGCGCCCACCAGCTTCCGCATGATGAAACCGGCCCAGGGCTCGATCGGGTCCACGTGGACGACGCGGTATTCTTCCAGCTTGGCGCGCCGGGCGGCGGCGGCCACCGCCTGATCGAGACCGCCGAGGTGATCGACCAGCTTCAGCTCCTTGGCGGTTGCGCCGCTCCACGGACGGCCCTGGCCCACGGCATCGGCCTGGTCGATGGAGATGTTGCGGTTCTGGGAGACGACGCCGAGGAAGCGCCGGTAGGTGTTCTCGACCGTTGACTGCACGATGCGGCGCGCATCCGGGCTGAGCGGCCGGGTGAGATCGCCGATGTCCGACAGCGGCGTGGTGCCGATGCCGTCCGACTGGATGCCGACGGCATTCAGCGTGCGCTCGAACGTCGGCAGGATGCCGAACACGCCGATGGAACCGGTGATGGTGGAGGGCTCGGCCCAGATTTCATCGGTGCCCGCCGCGACCCAGTAGCCGCCGGAGGCCGCGATCGACCCCATGGAGGTGACGACCGGGAGCCCTTTCAGCCGGGCCAGCATCAGTTGCTCACGGATGGCCTCCGCCGCCGTGGCCGATCCGCCGGGGGAGTCGATGCGAACGACGAGCGCCTTGATGGAATCATCGTTCACCGCCTGGCGGATGAGCCGCGCGATGGTGTCGCCGCCCGCCATGCCCGGAGGGGCTTCGCCATCGACGATCTCGCCGCTCACGTAAATGACGCCAACCGCGTCGCCGGTCTGCTTCTCCTCGCCCGCCGTGGCGGCGACATAGGTGGGCAGATCGATCTGGTTGTAGGATGGAAGGCCGTCCATGTCCTCGCCGCTGCCGGCGACGCCCTGCACCTGCTCCACGAAGTTCGCATAGGTGCCGAGCTTGTCCACCGCCTTGGCTCTGATGGCGAACTCGGCCAGGTCGCCGCCATTGGCGGCAATGCTGTCCGCCGCGCCGTTGATGGCCGCGGTCAGGTTGAGGCCGTGCTGCTTGCGGGCGGCTTCCACGTCGCGCACGTAGGTCTGCCACAGATTGTCGTAGAGCGATTGCAGGGAAACGCGCGCCGGCTCCGACATGCCTGCGCGGGTATAGGGCTCGATGAAGGATTTATATTTTCCGGCCTGGAAAACGTTGACCGTCACCTTCAGCCGGTCGAGGGCGTCCTTCAGGTAGACATTATATTGGCCGTAGCCGCGCAGCAGGAGGCCGCCCATCGGGTGCAGCCAGACCTCGTCCGCCAGGCTCGCCAGGTAATACTGCGGCTCGGTGTAATAGCGGCCATAGGCATAGATGGGCTTGCCCGATTTCTTGAAGCGCTCGAGCGCATCGCCCACCGCTTCCAGCGCGCCGGGGCCCGCGCCGTAAAAGCCGTCCAGCTCCAGCGTCAATGCCGATATCCGCTTGTCCTTCGCCGCGCGGTCGATGCCCTTTACCACGTCGCGCAGCAGCGTCTCTGGAATCAGGCCCTCGCCGCCGCCCAGAAGCGCAAGCGGATCGGCCGCCGAGCGTTGCTCGACCAGATATCCGTCAAGCCTGACGAGCAGCGCCGCCTTGTCGGGCACCGCCGTTTCCGTTTCCGGGGAAAGAAGCGCGATGACCCCAAGAAGGATCACGATGGCGATAATGCCGAAGACCAGATCCTTGAGAGCGACAAACGCGCGCCAGAGCATTTTCAGAAAATCGAGCATGTCACCGCCAATCGGACATGATGAATAAATGAAGCAGACAAATAGACCGGACAGACCGGCCGGCAATTCCTGGCGCCTGTCGTGCCCGGCGGAGGGATTGTCGCCCGCCGCATCGGACATTACCTTATTTATCGCGACATTAAATGCTCTTCCTCCGGAATAAATCCGGGGGCGGGTTCTTGACTCGGCAAAAATGCAACCTCATATGCCAGAAGGACGTTAGCACTCGAATTGCTCGAGTGCTAACGCCGCGACTTTTTATGCAACCGACCCGGGGGCCGCTGTGGGTCTGGTCCTCGTTGAAGAACGAAGAGGTGACTGCATGTCTTTCCGTCCCCTGCACGATCGAGTGCTGGTGCGTCGTGTCGAGTCCGAGGAAAAGACCGCCGGTGGCATCATTATCCCCGATAGCGCCAAGGAAAAGCCGCAGGAGGGTATTATCGTTGCTGTCGGTTCCGGCACGCGCGATGAGGCTGGCAACGTCACGCCGCTGGACGTGAAGCCGGGGGACCGTGTGCTGTTCGGCAAGTGGTCCGGCACCGAAGTCAAGATCGACGGCGAAGAGCTGCTGATCATGAAAGAGACGGACGTGATGGGCGTCATCGAGGGTGTCCCGGCTCCGAAGGCCGCGCCGAAGGCTGTCGCCGCCAAGGCTGCCCCGAAAGCTGCTGCCGCTGCGCCGGCTCCGGCCAAGCGCGGCCGCCCCAAGGGTTCGACCAAGGCTGCTGCTCCGGCCCCGGCCAAGCGCGGCCGCCCGAAGAAGAAGTAAATCCGGCCTGTTCGGCTGAGAGATTCCCCGATTCTGTTTTTTAAGGAGCTGATATAATGGCAGCCAAAGAGGTAAAATTCGCCCGCGACGCCCGCGAGCGCATTCTGCGCGGCGTGGACATTCTGGCGGACGCCGTGAAGGTGACCCTGGGCCCGAAGGGCCGCAACGTGGTCATCGAGAAGTCGTTCGGCGCGCCGCGCATCACGAAGGACGGCGTGTCGGTCGCCAAGGAAATCGAACTGAAGGACAAGTTCGAGAACATGGGCGCGCAGATGGTCCGTGAAGTGGCCTCGCGCACCAACGACCTGGCCGGCGACGGCACCACCACCGCCACCGTGCTGGCCCAGGCCATTGTCCGCGAGGGCATGAAGTCGGTGGCCGCTGGCATGAACCCGATGGACCTGAAGCGCGGCATTGATCTTGCCGTCATCAAGGTCATCGAAGACCTGCAGAAGCGTTCGCGCCCGGTGAAGAACAACGCCGAGATCGCCCAGGTCGGCACCATCTCCGCCAACGGTGAGGCCGAAATCGGCAAGATGATCGCCCAGGCCATGGACAAGGTCGGCAAGGAAGGCGTCATCACCGTTGAAGAGGCCAAGGGCCTCGAGAGCGAGCTGGACGTCGTTGAGGGCATGCAGTTCGACCGCGGCTACCTCAGCCCCTACTTCATCACCAACCCGGAGAAGATGCTCGTCGAGCTGGAGAACCCCTACGTTCTCATCTTCGAGAAGAAGCTCTCCAACCTCCAGTCCATGCTGCCGATCCTCGAAGGCGTGGTGCAGTCTGGCCGTCCGCTCCTTATCATCGCTGAGGACGTGGAAGGCGAGGCGCTGGCCACCCTCGTCGTCAACCGTCTGCGCGGTGGCCTGAAGGTCGCTGCCGTGAAGGCTCCGGGCTTCGGCGATCGCCGCAAGGCCATGCTGGAAGACATCGCCATCCTCACCAATGGCGAGCTGGTCTCCGAAGACCTGGGCATCAAGCTTGAGAACGTCACGCTCAACATGCTTGGCCGCGCCAAGAAGGTGACGATCGACAAGGAAAACACCACGATCGTCGGCGGCGCCGGCAAGCCGGTCGACATCAAGGCCCGCGTCGAGCAGATCCGCGCCCAGATCGAGACCACCACGTCGGACTACGACCGTGAGAAGCTCCAGGAGCGTCTCGCCAAGCTGGCCGGCGGCGTGGCCGTAATCAAGGTTGGCGGCGCGACCGAGGTCGAGGTGAAGGAGCGCAAGGACCGCGTGGACGATGCGCTGCACGCCACCCGCGCCGCGGTTGAGGAAGGCATCGTGCCGGGCGGCGGTACCGCCCTGCTGTACGCCACCCGCGCGCTCGACAAGCTGAAGGGCCAGAACGACGACCAGACCCGCGGCGTCGACATCGTCCGCAAGGCGCTGCAGGCCCCGATCCGTCAGATCGCCGAGAACGCCGGTTTCGACGGCGCGGTGGTTGCCGGCAAGCTGCTGGACAGCAAGGGCGCCGAGATCGGCTTCAACGCCCAGACCGAGAAGTACGAGGATCTGGTGAAGTCCGGCGTCATCGACCCGACCAAGGTCGTTCGCACGGCTCTGCAGGATGCTGCTTCGGTTGCGGGTCTCCTCATCACCACCGAGGCGACCATTGCCGAACTGCCGCGCGAGGAAGCCGCGGCTCCGGCGATGCCGGGCGGCATGGGCGGCATGGGCGGCATGGACTTCTAAGGCGGTTTGCGACCTGCTCGGTGAGCAGGTCGCCCGCTTTGGTTGTTTGGTTGGTCGCACTTTTGTTCACCGCAGGGCATGCGCCCTGCTCGAAAGCTGCTCCAGCTCGTTCCACCGGAACGCCAAAGACTGGAAGGGCCGCCGGAGAAATCCGGCGGCCTTTTCTTTTGCAGCCCTCCATCCAGCCACCGGATCAGGCGGGCCGTCCTAATATTCCAGGCAATATTGCAGTATATGCGCCTCCCTCTGTCGCCGGGATCAGGGATAGGATGATCGCCGACGGGATGAGCCCATCCGCGCCCCAAAGGGCCTCCCGTCCGATGGCCAGGGAAGTGGGAGGTCCAGTTCCGCGTAAAGTCCCCGAGAGATCCGGCACGCTGCCTGCACCAGCACCCGGATCTGGCAAGGGCGGAACTGGACTCCTCTTCCTCTTCTTCTTCCGGTCTGCCTTCTGCGAATTTCCTTCCTGCAGCTGTTGCTGGAAAGCCAAGGACTCTGGTTAAGGCAATATTCTTATTGTAATTATATTGCTCCGCCTCGCTTGGGGGATATGATGACGGGCATTCATCAACCTTCCGAGCGAGTGCCTTATGACAGCCTTGCGCGCGGCCATGGCCGCCCTTCTTCTCTCCGCCTCGTCCGCGGCTGCGCTGATGCCGGCCATGGGCGTATCCGCCGCTTCGGCCGCCGAGGCCGGCACGGCGCTGCCGCACTATTCCCCGCGCGACCTGTTCGACCTGGAATATGCGGACGACCCGCAGATCTCCCCGGACGGCCGCCACATCGTCTACGTGCGCGTCAGCAACGACATCATGACCGATCGTGCGCGCCGGAACCTGTGGATCATCGACACGCAAACGGGCGAGCAGCGGCCCATTCTCTCGGGCACCGACAGCTATTCCAGCCCGCGCTGGTCGCCGGATGGCAAGCGGCTGGCCTATATCTCATCGACGGGCGGCTCAGCCCAGATCTATGTGCGCTGGATGGACACCGGCCAGACCGCGCGCGTGACCAACCTGCCCGAGGGGCCGTCCAACCTCGCCTGGTCGCCGGATGGCAAGTGGCTGGCCTTCACCATGTTCGTGCCGGAGGACAAGAAGCCGCTCGCCGCCATGCCGCCCAAGCCCGAAGGGGCCAAGTGGGGCGATGCGCCGCGCGTGATCGACGACGTGATCTACCGCGTGGACGGCGCCGGCTATCTGGAAAGCGGTTTCAGCCAGGTGTTCCTCGCGCCGAGCGAAGGCGGCAGCCCGCGCCAGCTGACCACCGGCCACTTCGACCACGACGGCACCCCGACCTGGGCGCCGGACGGCAAGAGCCTCCTCATCTCCGCCAACCGGCGCGACGATGCGGTTTATAATCTGAACAACAGCGAGGTCTATGAAATCACCCTCGCGACCGGCGGCATCCGCCAGCTGACCGACCGCAACGGGCCGGACGGCCGCCCGATCGTCTCGCCCGATGGCAAGCACATCGCCATCATCGGCTATGACGACCAGAAGCTGGGTTACCAGATCGCCCGGCTGGAAGTGATGGACCGCGACGGCAAGAACCGGCGCGTGATCTCCGCCAATCTGGATCGGGACGTGGACAACCCGGTGTGGCGGGAAGACGGCAAGGGCTTCTATTTCCAGTATGACGACAAGGGCGTCACCCGCCTCGCGGAAATCAGCCTCGACGGCCGCGTGCGCGACCTCGCCGCCAACCTCGGCGGCACGGATCTCGGCCGTCCCTACGGCAGCGGCAGCTTCTCGGTCTCGAAGACCGGCAAGATCGCCTTCCTCACCACCAACCCGAAGCGGCCGGCCGACGTTGCCCTCTACAGCGGCGGCAAGGTGCGCCAGCTGACCGGCCTGAACGAGGACGTGCTCGCCTACCGCGATCTCGCCGACGCTGAGGAAATGTGGGTGAAGTCCTCCGCCGATGGGCGCGATATCCAGGCGTGGCTGATGAAGCCGCCGGGGTTCGACCCCAACAAGAAGTATCCGCTGATCCTTGAGATTCACGGCGGCCCGTTCGCCAACTATGGCCCGCGCTTCGGCGCGGAGATGCAGGCCTATGCGGCGGCGGGCTATGTGGTGGTCTATGCCAACCCGCGCGGCTCGACCAGCTATGGCGAGGCCTTCGGCAACCTCATCCACCACAACTACCCGAGCCAGGACTATGACGACCTGATGAGCGTGGTGGACGCGGTCATCGCCAAGGGCTTCGTCGATGACAAGAACCTGTTCGTCACCGGCGGCTCGGGCGGCGGCGTGCTCACCGCATGGATCGTCGGCAAGACCGACCGTTTCCGCGCGGCGGTCGTCTCCAAGCCGGTCATTAACTGGACCAGCTTCGCCCTGACGGCGGACATGGCGCCCTTCTTCACCCAATACTGGTTCCCGGCCATGCCGTGGGAAGCGCACGAGCAGTACTGGAAGCGCTCGCCGCTGTCCCTCGTCGGCAACGTGAAGACGCCGACCATGCTGCTGACCGGCGAATCCGACTACCGCACGCCGATGTCCGAAACGGAGCAGTACTATCAGGCGCTGAAGCTGCGCCGGGTGGACACCGCCATGGTCCGTATCCCCGATGCCTCGCACGGCATGTCCAGCCGCCCGACCCAGCTTATCGCCAAAAACCTCAACATCCTCGCCTGGTTCGAGAAATATCGTACCCAGATCCCGGCGAGCGAGGGCGCGGCCAACGTGGCGGCGCAGTAATTCAGGGAATTGTTAGCAGGGGGACCTTGTTCCCCCTGCGACCCCCTGTTCGTTTTGAGAGGGCCGTGTCCTGCATCCAGGGGCGCGGCCCTTTCGTTTGGTCAATTCAAAGGGCGCGACGGTTGCTACCGCACGTCCCTAAAGGACTGGGTGCAGGGGACTGAGTCCCCTGCAAAGAAAAAAGGCAGCCCGTGGGCTGCCTTTCCCGGTTCGCTAAAACGGCAACCTGCTCAGCTGCGGTAGTCGCCGTTGATGCTGATGTATCCGTGGGTGAGGTCGCAGGTGTAGACCGTGGCCGAGGCGTCGCCGACGCCCACGTCCACGTCGATCACCACGTCGCGGCCCTTGAGGTGTTCAGCGACTGGGCCTTCGTCGTAGCCTTCAACGCGCAGGCCGTCCCGGCAGATGGTGGTGCCGCCGAAGGCGACCGACAGCCTGTTCGGGTCGATGAGCGGCCCGGCCTTGCCGACGGCCATGACGACGCGGCCCCAGTTGGCGTCCGCGCCCGCAATGGCGGTCTTCACCAGCGGCGAGTTGCCGATGGACAGGCCCAGCGTCCGGGCGTCCTCGAAGGTTTGCGCGCCCGAGACGTTGATGGTGATGAACTTCTGCGCGCCTTCGCCGTCCTTCACCACCAGCGTGGCCAGCTCCAGGCAGGCGTCGAACAGCCTGGCCCGGAAGTCGGCAAGGCGCGGGTCGTCGGCCGATGTCACCGGGCCGTGGGCGGCTGCGCCTGTTGCAAACAGCTGCACCGTGTCGGAGGTGGAGGTGTCGCCGTCCACCGTGATGCAGTTGAAGGTCTTCTCCACCGCCTCGTGCAGCAGGGCGTCGAGCACGTCGGCGGGAAGCCTGGCATCGGTGAACAGGTAGCCGAGCATGGTCGCCATGTTGGGCTGGATCATGCCCGAGCCCTTCACGAAGCCCGAGATGTTGACCGCCACGCCGTCGATGACGGCGGTCTGGCTGGTGCCCTTGGGGTAGGTGTCGGTGGTCATGATGGCGCGGGCGGCCGCTTCCCACACGTTCGCCTCGGCGCTTTCCAGCGCGGCGGGCAGGGCCTGGATGAGCTTGCTCGCCGGGAAGGGCTCGCCGATCACGCCGGTGGCGGAGAACTGCACCTCTTCCGGCGCGCAGCCGAGGTGGCCCGCCAGCCCCTCGGCGATGGCGCGGCAGGCGCGGTCGCCGTCCGCTCCCGTGCCGGCGGTGGAGTTGCCGGCGGTCACGATCAGCGCGCGGGCGTGGCCCTTGGCCGCCTGCAGGGCGTTGCGGCACCAGTGGACGGCCGGGCTGGCAGTCAGCGACTTGGTGTAGACGCCCGCAAGCGTGGTGCCTTCGGGGAAGAGGGCTACCAGCAGGTCATTGCGCCCCGGCTTGTAGCGGATGCCGGCATAGGTCATGCCGAACCGCACGCCGGTAACGGGCAGGAGATCAGGGAAACGGGCAGGGGCGAGCGGGGAGACCGCAAGATCTTTGGCCATCGGCGTTATCCGTTGAACAGGACCCCAGGGGGTCGGAACATTCATGCGCCGGGAACAGCGGCGCCGGGGGACACTGGCGAAGGACGCAAGGTTTTGCAATTGCCGGAATGAAGCCCAGACCGCGAAATCTGCCGTGAAATCACCCGCGCCGGGTGCGCCAGCGCTGGGCGAGGCGCCAGCGCCAGAGCATGTCCACCGCGAAGTAGCTGACGAGAGAGCAGGCAACGGCGATGGCGAAGAGGCCGATGGCGGTTGCGCCCAGGATCATCGGGGCATCCGACCACAGCGAGCCGAGGGAGTTGAGCACCTCCCGGTGCTCGTCCGCCAGGCCCAGCAGGTGCAGCAGCCTCATGCCGATATAATGGGCGAAATACAGAATGGGCGGGGTGGTGAGGGGGTTGGTGATGAAGGTCGCCAGCGCCGCCACCGTCACGTTGGCGCGGAACGGCACCGAGGCCAGGGCCGCAAACACGGTCTGCGCGATGGGCGTCATGAACGCCACGAACATGCCGATGGCCACGCCCCGCGCCACCGAGCGACGGTTGAGATGCCAAAGGGCGCCGTGCCCGAAATAGTGGGCAAACGGGCGGACGAAGCGAGATTCGAGGATCTCCTCACGCTTTGGCAGGCGCTTTTTCCAGAACGACATGGTGTAACTCGAAACGATACGGGGGGCGTGCAAGCCTTATGACCCATTCTGCTAGGGCGGAGAAGTGACTAAGCAGTTACACTCCGCCCACACGCCGCAAAAATTCAGGCAGCTGGGCCGCAGGCGGGTTTGGCCAGGCCCGGTTTGGAGAGGCAACGTTGACAGTTTCCCGAGGGGTTCCTATCTGCAGGGGGCTATATCGGGTTTCAAAGGGCTGTTCTCAAGCCTCGGGGTCCGCTAAACAGCCCATTCATTTATCCAATACTGGGGTAACTTCATGCTCGGATTGGGCGCGATCGCTCGGCGTATTTTCGGTTCGTCAAACGATCGCTATGTAAAATCGCTGCGGTCTCTGGTCGCTCAAATCAACGCTCTTGAGCCGGAAATCTCGGCCTTGTCCGACGACGCGCTCAAGGCGCAGACGGACAAGTTCAAGGCGCGCCTGGCCGCGGGCGAGTCGTTGGACGACCTCCTGCCGGAGGCCTTCGCCACCGTGCGCGAGGCTGCCAAGCGCGTGCTCGGCCAGCGCCACTACGACGTGCAGATGATCGGCGGTATCGTGCTGCATCGGGGCGAGATCGCCGAGATGCGGACCGGCGAAGGCAAGACGCTGGTCGCCACCCTGCCGTGCTATCTCAACGCGCTCACCGGCAAGGGCGTCCACGTGGTCACGGTCAACGACTACCTGGCCAGCCGCGACGCCGGCACCATGGGGCGGATCCACAACTTCCTCGGCCTCAGCGTCGGCGTCATCGTTCACGGCCTGACCGACGAGGAACGCCGCAGCGCCTACGCTGCCGACATCACCTACGGCACGAACAACGAGTTCGGCTTCGATTACCTGCGCGACAACATGAAGTATTCGCTGGAGCAGATGGTCCAGCGGCCCTTCAGCTTCGCCATCGTCGACGAGGTGGACTCCATTCTCATCGACGAGGCGCGCACGCCGCTCATCATCTCCGGCCCCACCGAGGACAAGTCGGAGCTGTACATTCAGGTCGACGCCATCGTGAAGCAGCTGGTGGCGGAGGACTACGAGGTCGACGAGAAGCAGAAGTCCGTCATCCTGACCGAGGGCGGCACCGAGAAGGCCGAGCGCATGCTCGAGGCCGCCGGGCTGCTGAAGTCGGAGAACCTCTACGATTTCGAGAACACCCAGGTGGTGCACCACCTGAACCAGGCCCTGCGTGCCAACGTGCTGTTCCACCGCGAGACGGATTACATCGTCCGCAACGGCAAGGTCGTCATCATCGACGAGTTCACCGGCCGCATGATGGAAGGCCGCCGCTGGTCGGAAGGCCTGCACCAGGCGGTGGAAGCCAAGGAAGGCGTGGAGATCCAGCCGGAGAACCAGACGCTGGCCTCCATCACCTTCCAGAACTACTTCCGCATGTACCCCAAGCTGGCGGGCATGACCGGCACGGCCGCGACCGAGGCGCAGGAATTCTTCGACATCTACAAGCTGAATGTCGTTGAGATCCCGACCAACGTGCCGGTGCAGCGCCGCGACGAACACGACGAGTTCTACCGCACCGCGCAGGAGAAGTTCGCCGCCATCGTCAAGGGCATCCGCGCCGCGCAGGAGCGGGGCCAGCCGGTGCTGGTGGGCACGGTCTCCATCGAGAAGTCCGAGCTGCTCTCCGAGCACCTGAAGAAGGAAGGCGTGCCGCACACGGTGCTGAACGCCCGCTATCACGAGCAGGAAGCGCACATCGTGGCGCAGGCGGGCCGCAAGGGCGCGGTCACCATCGCCACCAACATGGCGGGCCGCGGCACCGACATTCAGCTGGGCGGCAACGTCGACTTCCGCCTGAACGATGAATATGGCGACGTCACGGATCCGGACGAGATCGCTCGCATCCGCGAGAAGCTTATCGCCGAGGTGGAAGCCGAGCGCCAGGAAGTGCTGGCGGCGGGCGGTCTGTTCGTGCTGGGCACCGAGCGGCACGAGAGCCGGCGCATCGACAACCAGCTGCGCGGCCGCGCCGGCCGTCAGGGCGACCCCGGCCTCTCCAAGTTCTACCTGTCGCTGCAGGATGACCTGCTTCGCATCTTCGGGCCGCAGACCCGCATGGACGCCATGCTGGTGCGCCTTGGCCTGCAGGAAGGCGAGGCCATCATCCATCCGTGGATCAACAAGGCCATCGAGAAGGCGCAGCACAAGGTCGAGGCGCGGAACTACGACATCCGCAAACAGCTGCTCCAGTACGACGACGTGATGAACGACCAGCGCAAGGTGGTCTACGAACAGCGCCGCGACATCATGGAGTCCGAATCGGTCACCGACATCGTCAACGACATGCGGGCCGAGACGATCAACATGATTATCGCCGACGCCTGCCCGCCCAACACCTATCCCGAGCAGTGGAACGTGGAGGGCCTCAAGGCCGAGGTGGAGCGCATCTTCGGCCTGGCCTTGCCGATCGACGCCTGGGTGCAGGAAGAGGCGGTCGATCCGGTGATGCTGGAGGAGCGGATCGCGGCGGCGGCTGCGGTTCAGATCCAGGAGAAGGTGGCCCAGGTCGGCGAGGACCTGTGGCGGCAGATCGAGAAGAGCCTGCTGCTTCAGGCGATCGACCAGCACTGGAAGGAGCATCTGGCGACGCTCGATGCGCTGCGCCAGGTCATCCACCTGCGGGCCTATGCCCAGCGCAACCCGCTGAACGAATACAAGTCGGAAGCCTTCGCCCTGTTCGAGCGCATGCTGACGGCCGTGCGGGCGCACGTCTCGGAGCTGACCTCCAGGGTTCAGTTCCAGGCGCCGCCGCCGCTGGAGCTGCCCGAGGACATGACGCCGACGCACATCGACCCCTTCACGGGCGAGAACGATGCGGCGCCGGTGCCCGAGTTCTCCTTCGGCACGATGCCAGTCGGCGTGATGACCATGGCCGCGCTGACGCCCCAGGAGGTGGAGAACGCGCGGGCGGTGGCCGACCAGTACGGGCCGGAGTTCAATCCGGAGGATACGTCCACGTGGGAGCATCTGGTCTCCCGCAACGCGCCGTGCCCGTGCGGGTCCGGCCGCAAGTTCAAGCACTGCCACGGGCGCGACTGAGACGCGCAGAGCACGTTACGAGGCGCGGGGGGCGGCAACGCCTCCGCGTCTTGCTTTTGCATGCCTGTGCCCCGGCAGGCAGGCGCGCCGTGCTGACGCGAACGGCGGTCTCCGGAATCGGCCGCTTTTCCTTGTGCGGTCAGGCTCGGCCTGCTGGCTGCGAATCCCCCGAACGCGTGATTCGCGAACCCGCCTGAATGGCGGGGGCACGGGGGCGAATCTATGGTCGCCAGCTGTCGGCCGGGCGCGCGATCGCGCCTCTTTTCCACAGGTCAAGGGCCTGATCCGGCGGGCTGCGGCCCCGGCTTCCGTCGGCCCGGGGCTTGTTTGAGGCTGATGTTGTACGGACCCTTTCAATGCAGTTCAAATTTTGCTAATTTTCTTGCGCTCCGGTGCTTGGCAACGGGGCAAGCCGGGCAGCTTCGGGCGGCCCGCCGATCAGCCTGCTTTGGAAGAATCCCGTTGACGGGGCGCAGCCACGGCAATATAAGCCGCCGTCGCTCGCGGGTTGGTGGTCGGCGTACGTCCGAAACGCTGCCTGGTACGAGCTTGAGAGCTGACAGACGGAGTTGTATTGCGCGCTGGCCTCTGGAAGGGCTGGAAAAGGCGGCCCGTCCGGGCTCCGTTTTTTTATGCGCAAGCCTGCTTCGTTGAGGGGCAGATAGAGATTGTGAGGCGGTAAAGGATGCCGACGATTAACCAGCTGGTCCGCAAGGGCCGCGAACCGCAGAAGGCTCGCAACAAGGTGCCGGCCATGGAGGCCTGCCCCCAGAAGCGTGGCGTCTGCACGCGTGTCTACACGACGACCCCGAAGAAGCCGAACTCGGCGCTTCGTAAGGTCGCCAAGGTGCGTCTGACCAACGGTTACGAAGTGATCGGCTACATCCCGGGTGAAGGTCACAACCTTCAGGAGCACTCCGTCGTGCTCATCCGCGGCGGCCGCGTAAAGGACTTGCCGGGTGTGCGCTATCACATCCTGCGCGGTGTGCTCGATACTCAGGGCGTCAAGGACCGTCGCCAGAGCCGTTCCAAGTACGGCGCCAAGCGGCCGAAATAAGGAGTTTGACCGATGGCTCGTCGTCGTCGTCCAGAAAAGCGCGAAGTTCTCCCCGATCCGAAGTTCGGGGATGTCGTGCTGACCAAGTTCATGAACAGCGTTATGGAACAGGGCAAGAAGTCGGTTGCCGAGCGCATCCTGTACGGTGCCCTTGATTCCATCGAAGCTCGCCTGAAGCGCGAGCCGATGGAGGTGTTCCACACCGCTCTCGACAACGTGCGCCCGGGCATCGAAGTCCGCTCGCGCCGTGTCGGTGGCGCCACCTATCAGGTTCCGGTGGAAGTCCGTCCGGAGCGCGCCCAGGCCCTGGCCATCCGCTGGCTGGTGCAGGCTGCCCGCAACCGCTCGGAGAACACCATGGCCGCCCGCCTGTCGGCCGAGCTCATCGACGCATCGAACAACCGTGGCACTGCAGTGAAGAAGCGTGAAGACACGCACCGCATGGCTGAAGCCAACCGGGCGTTCTCGCACTACCGCTGGTAAACTGTTCGCCCAAGGATCGTACTATGTCCCGCACCCATCCGCTCGAGCGCTATCGCAACATCGGCATCATGGCTCACATCGATGCCGGCAAGACGACCACGACCGAGCGTATCCTGTACTACACCGGTAAGAGCCACAAGATCGGCGAGGTGCATGACGGCGCCGCGACGATGGACTGGATGGAGCAGGAGCAGGAGCGTGGCATTACGATCACCTCTGCGGCGACCACCTGCTTCTGGCGCGACCACCGCATCAACATCATCGACACTCCGGGTCACGTGGACTTCACCGTCGAGGTGGAGCGCTCGCTGCGCGTGCTCGACGGCGCCATCACCGCGTTCGACGGTGTGGCCGGCGTTGAGCCGCAGTCCGAGACCGTGTGGCGTCAGGCGGACAAGTACCGCGTGCCGCGCATGTGCTACGTCAACAAGCTGGACCGCACCGGCGCCAACTTCGACCGCTGCGTGAAGATGATCCAGGACCGCCTGGGCGTCCGCACTGCGGTGCTGTACCTGCCCATCGGCCTGGAGTCGGATTTCGTCGGCCTGGTCGATCTGGTGCACAACCGCGCCATCGTGTGGCAGGACGACTCGCTGGGTGCGAAGTTCGACTACAAGGACATCCCGGCTGACATGGCCGAGGCTGCCGCCGTTGCTCGCAGCGAGCTGATCGAGCTCGCCGTGGAGCAGGACGAAGCCGTGATGGAAGCCTACCTGGAAGGCCAGGAGCCGGACGTCGAGACGCTGAAGCGTCTGATCCGCAAGGGCACCATCGCGTTCGACTTCGTGCCGGTTCTTTGCGGTTCGTCGTTCAAGAACAAGGGCGTGCAGCCGCTGCTCGACGCCGTTGTCGACTACCTGCCGTCCCCGCTCGACATTCCGGCGGTGCAGGGCGTGCTGCCGGACGGCAGCGAGGACACCCGCGAGACCTCGGACGAGGCTCCGTTCTCCGGCCTCGCCTTCAAGATCATGAACGACCCGTTCGTCGGTTCGCTCACCTTCGTTCGCGTCTACTCGGGCATCATCGAGTCCGGCACCACCGTGACCAACGCCACGAAGGGCAAGAAGGAAAAGATCGGCCGCATGCTGCTCATGCATGCGAACAGCCGTGAGGACATCAAGGAAGCCCGCGCCGGCGACATCATCGCCATCTGCGGTCTCAAGGAAACCATCACCGGCGACACGCTCTGCGTGAACAACAAGCCGATCGTCCTTGAGTCCATGGACTTCCCGGATCCGGTGATCGAGGTTGCGGTCGAGCCGAAGACCAAGGCCGACCAGGAAAAGATGGGTACCGCCCTGCACCGTCTGGCGCAGGAAGATCCGTCCTTCCGCGTGTCGATCGACCACGAGTCCGGCCAGACCATCATCAAGGGCATGGGCGAACTCCACCTGGAGATCATCGTCGATCGCATGAAGCGCGAGTTCAAGGTCGAGGCCAACGTCGGCGCGCCGCAGGTGGCCTACCGCGAATCGCTCAAGAAGGCGGTCGAGATCGACTACACCCACAAGAAGCAGTCGGGCGGCTCGGGTCAGTTCGGCCGCGTGAAGGTGCAGGTTGCTCCGGGCGAACTGGGCTCGGGCATCACCTTCATCGACGAGATCAAGGGCGGCGTCATTCCGAAGGAATACATCCCCGCGATCGAGAAGGGCATGCGCGAAGTGGCGGCCTCCGGTACGCTCATCGGCTTCCCGCTCATCGACTTTGAAATCCGTCTGGTGGACGGCGCGTACCACGATGTGGACTCGAGCGCGCTGGCCTTCGAAATCGCCGGCCGTGGCGCGATGCGTGAAGTCGCGCAGAAGGCGGGCATCAAGATCCTCGAACCGATCATGAAGGTCGAGGTTGTCACGCCGGAAGACTTCATGGGCGACGTTATCGGCGACCTGAACTCGCGGCGCGGACAGATCCAGGGTACCGACTCGCGCGGCAACGCGCAGGTCGTCACCGCGATGGTTCCCTTGGCCAACATGTTCGGCTATGTGAACCAGCTGCGTGGCTTCACGCAGGGTCGCGCGCAATACTCCATGGTTTTCAGTCACTACGATGAAGTGCCCGCCAACGTGGCGGAAGAAGTTAAGGCGAAGTTCGCTTAAATCACTTAAAGCAGATCGCCGAAACAAGACCTGTCGAGAAGAGGTAAAGCACAATGGCCAAGGCTAAATTTGAGCGGACCAAACCGCACTGCAATATCGGCACGATCGGTCACGTCGACCACGGCAAGACGTCGCTGACCGCGGCGATCACCAAGGTCTTGGCCGAAAAGGGTGGCGCGAACTTTGTCGATTACGCGAACATCGACAAGGCGCCGGAAGAGCGCGCTCGCGGCATCACCATCTCCACCTCGCACGTGGAGTATGAGACCGAGACCCGTCACTACGCGCACGTCGACTGCCCGGGTCACGCCGACTACGTGAAGAACATGATCACCGGTGCGGCGCAGATGGACGGCGCCATCCTGGTGGTGTCCGCTGCTGACGGCCCGATGCCGCAGACCCGCGAGCACATCCTGCTCGCCCGTCAGGTCGGCGTGCCGGCTCTGGTGGTGTTCCTGAACAAGGTCGACATGGTCGACGATCCGGAGCTGCTCGAGCTGGTCGAGCTGGAAATCCGCGAACTGCTGTCCAAGTACGAGTTCCCGGGCGACGACATTCCCATCGTTGCCGGTTCGGCTCTGTGCGCCCTCGAGGACCGTTCGCCGGAAATCGGCAAGGAAGCCGTCCTGAAGCTGATGGCTGAGGTCGACCGCTACATTCCGCAGCCGGAGCGTCCGCTCGACAAGACCTTCCTGATGCCGATCGAAGACGTGTTCTCGATCTCGGGCCGCGGCACCGTGGTGACCGGCCGCGTCGAGACCGGCGTCGTGAAGGTTGGCGAGGAAGTCGAAATCGTCGGCATCAAGGACACCCAGAAGACCGTCGTGACCGGCGTCGAGATGTTCCGCAAGCTGCTTGACCAGGGTCAGGCCGGCGACAACATCGGCGCCCTGCTGCGCGGCATCGGTCGTGAGGACGTGGAGCGCGGTCAGGTTCTGGCCAAGCCGGGCACCATCACCCCGCACACCAAGTTCAAGGCCGAGACCTACATCCTGTCGAAGGAAGAGGGTGGCCGTCACACGCCGTTCTTCGGTAACTACCGTCCGCAATTCTACTTCCGCACCACGGACGTGACCGGCCAGGTCACTCTGCCGGAAGGCACCGAGATGGTGATGCCGGGCGACAACGTGACCCTGACCGTCCAGCTGATCGCTCCGATCGCCATGGACCAGGGTCTGCGCTTCGCGATCCGCGAAGGTGGCCGCACCGTCGGCGCCGGCGTGGTGAGCCAGATCGTCGAGTAAAAACGCTTACCGCCGCTCGGGCTCAAAAAACTTTGATTTTTGGGCCCGAGCGGCTTTCGCTTTTTCTATTTGTGGGATATGAACGCCGGCCGCTTCCGGACGACTCGAAGCGGAACTGTGCAGTTACGTTGACGAAGGGTCTGACCCATGGAAACGCAGAACATCCGGATCCGGCTGAAGGCCTTTGACCACCGGGTGCTTGACCAGGCGACGGGTGAAATCGCAATGACCGCCAAGCGGACCGGCGCACTCGTACGCGGGCCGATTCCGCTGCCGACCCGGATCGAAAAGTTTACGGTCAACCGGTCGCCGCATATCGACAAGAAGAGCCGCGAGCAGTTTGAGGTTCGCACCTACAAGCGCTTGCTGGACATTGTCGATCCGACGCCGCAGACGGTTGACGCGCTGATGAAGCTTGATCTGGCTGCTGGCGTGGACGTTGAGATTAAGCTGCAGGCCTAAGAAATCTGCAGCGTCACGCTTGCTGGATGGTCCGGCAAGCCTCTGAAGAAGGAGAGAAGGTGCGATGCGCACCGGAGTTATTGCAAAGAAGGTGGGCATGACCCGCCTGTTCCAGGACGACGGGCGGCACGTGCCGGTCACCGTTCTGGCACTGGAGGGTTGCCAGGTGGTGGCCCAACGCACCGTTGAGAAGGACGGCTACGCCGCCGTTCAGCTTGGTGCCGGCACCGTGAAGGTGAAGAACCTGACCAAGCCCGAGCGCGGTCACTTCGCCAAGCAGCAGGTTGAGCCGAAGCGCAAGCTGGTCGAGTTCCGCGTTGCCGAGGATGCCCTCGTCGATGTCGGCGCGACCATCTCGGCCGAGCACTTCGTGCCGGGCCAGCTGGTCGACGTGTCGGGCGACACCATCGGTAAGGGTTTCGCCGGCGCCATGAAGCGCTGGAACTTCGGTGGTCTTCGCGCCACGCACGGCGTTTCCGTCAGCCACCGTTCCCACGGTTCGACCGGTCAGCGTCAGGATCCGGGCAAGGTCTTCAAGAACAAGAAGATGGCCGGTCACATGGGCGCCAGCCGGATCACCCAGCAGAATCTTGAAATCGTTCAGACCGACGCCGAGCGCGGTCTGCTCTTCGTGAAGGGCTCCGTCCCCGGCGCGAAGGGCAGCTGGCTGCTGGTGAAGGATGCCGCCAAGGTGGCGCGCCCCGAGGCTGCGCCGTACCCGGCTGCCGTCCTGACCGCTGCCGCTGAGCAGGCTCCGGCTGAAGCGCCGGCCACCGAGCAGGCGGGAGAGTAAGCCATGAAGGTCGATGTAAAGAACCTCGATGCGGCGACCGTCGGCCAGATTGATCTGGTCGAGGAAATCTTCGCCCGCGAAATCCGCGCCGACATTCTGCATCGCGTCGTGACCTGGCAGCTGGCCAACCGCCGCGCCTACGCACGCGCTGCGAAGGAGCGTGGCGACGTCAAGATGACGTCGAAAAAGATGTACCGCCAGAAGGGCTCCGGCTCGGCTCGCCACGGCAACAAGGCGGCTCCGCAGTTCCGCAAGGGTGGTAAGGCTCACGGTCCGCGCGCCCGCGACTTCGAAATCTCGCTGAACAAGAAGATCCGCGCTCTCGGTCTGAAGACGGCTCTGTCCGCCAAGCAGGCTGAAGGCAAGCTGGTCGTTCTCGAGAACCTGTCCATTGCCGAAGGCAAGACCAAGGTTCTGGCGGAGAAGCTAAGCAAGCTGGGCATCACGTCCGGCCTGTTCATCGACGGCGAAGCGGTTGACGCCGGTTTCAAGCTGGCGGCTTCCAACCTGCCGAAGATCGACGCCCTCCCCGTCATCGGCGCGAACGTCTATGACATTCTGAAGCATGACACGCTGGTTCTGACCAAGGCCGCTGTCGAGAAGCTGGAGGCGCGGTTCAATGGCTGAGCTGAAGCACTATGACGTGATCCTCTCGCCGGTGATCACCGAAAAGTCGACCCTGGGGTCGGAGCACTCGCAGTACACCTTCAAGGTGGCGCTGGGTGCGACCAAGGGCGACGTGAAGGCGGCGGTGGAGGCTCTGTTCGCGGGCGTGAAGGTGAAGTCCGTGAACACCATCGTGCAGAAGGGCAAGACCAAGCGTTGGCGCGGCCAGCCCTACATGCGTTCGGACCAGAAGAAGGCGATCGTCACTCTCTCCGAGGGCGCGATCGACCTTACGGCGCCGGAGTTGAAGTAACATGGCACTGAAGCAATATAATCCGACCAGCCCGGCCCGCCGCGGCCTCGTGCTCGTCGACCGCTCCGGCCTGTGGAAGGGCAAGCCGGTGAAGGCCCTGACCCAGGGTCTCACCAAGTCCGGCGGCCGCAACAACCAGGGCCACGCCACCGCGCGCGGCATTGGCGGCGGTCACAAGCGCACCTACCGCATCGTCGACTTCAAGCGCCGCAAGTGGGACATCCCCGCGACCGTCGAGCGCCTGGAATACGATCCCAACCGCACGGCGTTCATCGCCCTCATCAAGTATGAGGACGGCGAGCTGGCCTACATCCTGGCGCCGCAGCGCCTGGCCGTGGGCGACACGGTGGTCGCCGGCCGCAAGGTCGACGTGAAGCCGGGCAACGCGATGGAGCTGGGCCAGATGCCGGTCGGCACCATCTGCCACAACGTCGAGCTGAAGCCGATGAAGGGCGGTCAGATCGCCCGCGCCGCCGGCACCTACGCTCAGGTGGTGGGTCGTGATCGCGGTCTGGTGATCGTTCGTCTGAACTCGGGCGAGCAGCGCTACATCCAGTCCAACTGCATGGGCACGGTCGGCGCGGTTTCGAACCCGGATAATTCGAACCAGAACCTGGCGAAAGCCGGTCGCAACCGCTGGCTGGGCAAGCGCCCGCTGACCCGCGGTGTGGCGAAGAACCCGGTTGACCACCCGCACGGCGGTGGTGAAGGCCGGACCTCCGGTGGCCGTCATCCGGTGACCCCGTGGGGTAAGCCGACGAAGGGCAAGCGGACCCGGTCGAACAAGGCGACCGACAAGTGGATCGTCCGCTCGCGTCATGCGAAGAAGAAGGGCTAAGGCGAGATGGCACGTTCTGTTTGGAAGGGCCCGTTCGTTGACCTCCACCTTCTGAAGAAGGCGGAAGCTGCTCAGGAATCGGGTGCCGCAAAGACGCCGATCAAGACCTGGTCGCGTCGTTCGACCATCTTGCCGCAGTTCGTTGGTCTGACGTTCAACGTCTACAACGGCAAGAAATTCATCCCCGTCTACGTGTCTGAGGAAATGGTGGGTCACAAGCTGGGCGAGTTCGCCCCGACCCGTTCGTTCCCCGGCCACGCCGGCGACAAGAAATCGAAGAAGTGAGGCTGAGGCATGGGTAAGCCATCCGCTCCCCGCCGCGTGGGTGACAAGGAAGCGCTGGCCGTCAATACGATGGTCCGCGGTAGCCCGCGCAAGCTCAATCTCGTGGCCGGCCTCATTCGGGGCCGTCCGGTTGCCGAGGCGATCAACATTCTGACCTTCTCTCCCAAGGCCATGGCCCGGGACGTGAAGAAGGTGTTGCAATCGGCCATCGCCAACGCCGAGAACAACCACAACCTGGACGTGGACGCCCTGGTCGTTAAGGAAGCTTCGGTCGGCAAGTCGCTGCAGATGAAGCGCTTCATGGCCCGCGCTCGCGGCCGTGGCGCCCCGATCGTGAAGCCGTTCAGCCGCATCCGTATCGTGGTGCGTGAAGTCGAGGAGCAAGCCTAATGGGTCAGAAAACCTCCCCGATCGGTCTGCGTCTGCAGATCAACCGCACCTGGGATTCGCGCTGGTTCGCTGATCGCGCCGAGTATGGCCGTCTGCTGCACGAGGATCTGAAGATCCGCCAGTTCGTGATGAAGGAACTGCCGCAGGCCGCCATCTCCAAGGTGGTCATCGAGCGTCCGGCCAAGCTGTGCCGCGTGTCGATCTATGCCGCCCGTCCGGGCGTCATCATCGGCAAGAAGGGCGCCGACATCGAGAAGCTGCGCAAGCGCATCAGCCAGTTCACGACGTCGGAAGTGTCGCTGAACATCGTCGAGATTCGCAAGCCGGAAATCGACGCGCGCCTGGTGGGCCAGTCGGTCGCTGACCAGCTGGAGCGCCGTGTGGCATTCCGTCGCGCTATGAAGCGCGCTGTGCAGTCCGCTCTGCGTCTTGGCGCTGAGGGCATTCGTATCAACTGCTCCGGCCGTCTCGGCGGCGCTGAAATCGCTCGTATGGAATGGTACCGCGAAGGTCGCGTTCCGCTTCATACGCTGCGCGCCAATGTTGACTATGCCGAAGCGCAAGCCCATACAGCGTACGGCGTTTGCGGCGTGAAGGTTTGGATCTTCAAGGGCGAGATCCTGGGTCACGATCCGATGGCGCAGGATAAGCTGATGCTTGAGGCTCAGACCGCGGGGGTCCGGCCGGCGCGGTAACCCACCGCGTCGCCTGATCGAGGGCATATCCCGGTCCCCCGGGGCTCTGTCAGAAGGCGATAGAAAATGCTGCAACCGAAGAAGACTAAATTCCGCAAGGCTCACAAGGGCCGCATTCACGGCCTGGCCAAGGGCGGCGCCGAACTCAACTTTGGCGCGTTCGGCATGAAGGCCCTTGAGCCCGAGCGCATCACCGCCCGCCAGATCGAGGCGGCGCGTCGCGCCATCAGCCGCCACATCAAGCGTGCTGGCCGGCTCTGGATCCGCGTGTTTCCCGACGTTCCGGTTTCGACCAAGCCTGCCGAAGTCCGCATGGGCTCCGGTAAGGGCTCGCCCGAATATTGGGCAGCCCGCGTGAAGCCGGGTCGTATCCTGTTCGAACTGGACGGTGTTCCGGCGGACGTCGCCCGCGGCGCTTTCGAGCGCGCGGCCGCGAAGCTGCCGATCAAAGTCAAGTTCGTCGCCCGCCTTGGCGAAAACGCGTGAGGCTCGTGGAGGAAACTATGAAATTCGCGGACCTCAAGACGAAGACCGACGATCAGCTCGCTGAAGATATGGCCAGCCTGAAGAAGGAGCAGTTCTCGCTGCGCTTCCAGGCGGCGACCAGCCAGCTGACCAATACCGCGCGTGTCCGCCAGGTGCGGCGCACCATCGCCCAGATCCAGACGCTCCTGAACGAGCGTCGGCGCGCGTCGAACTAAGGAGTCAGGACATGCCGAAGCGTATCCTTCAGGGCACGGTGGTGTCCGACAAGGCGGACAAGACGGTGGTCGTACTGGTGGAGCGCCGCGTGCGCCATCCGCTGTACGGCAAGATCGTGCGTCGGTCCAAAAAGTATCACGCGCACGACGCGGACAACGCCATGAAGGCGGGTGACATCGTGCGTATCGAGGAATGCCGTCCGATTTCTAAGCAGAAGTCGTGGCGCGTTCTCGAAAAAAGTCTCCTGAGTTGGCGACCTAGACAGGAGGTAGTGCTATGATTCAGATGCAAACTAACCTGGACGTCGCCGACAACTCGGGTGCCAAGCGCGTTATGTGCATTAAGGTGCTGGGCGGCTCCAAGCGTAAGTACGCGAGCGTCGGCGATATCATCGTCGTGTCGGTCAAGGAGGCCTCTCCCCGGGGCCGCGTGAAGAAGGGCGACGTGCACCGCGCGATCGTCGTTCGGACCGCGAAGGACATCCGCCGTGCAGACGGCTCGGTGATCCGCTTTGATCGCAACGCCGCAGTGCTCATCAACAAGAACAACGAGCCCATCGGCACCCGTATCTTCGGCCCGGTGGTTCGTGAGCTGCGCGCCAAGAACCACATGAAGATCATTTCGCTGGCTCCGGAGGTGCTCTGATGTCCGCTGCGAAGATTAAAAAGGGCGACAAGGTTGTCGTCCTGTCGGGCCGCGACAAGGGCAAGACCGGTGAGGTCGTCCGCGCTCTTCCGAAGGAAGGCAAGCTCGTGGTCGCCGGCGTGAATGTCGTCACCAAGCACAAGCGCCCGACGGGCCAGGGTGCCGGTGGCATTGAGCGGGTCGAGGCTCCGCTGGCCGCTTCCAAGGTGGCTCTGCAGGACCCCAAGACTGGCAAGCCGACCCGCGTTGGTTTCAAGGTGCTGGAAGACGGGCGCAAGGTTCGTGTGGCCAAGCGTTCGGGCGAGGTGATCGATGGCTGAGCAAGCTCCCAAGCCGCGGCTGAAGACGGTCTACGAGACCAAGGTCCGCGAAGAGCTCCAGAAGCAGTTCGGGTACGGCAATCCGATGGAAGTGCCGACGCTCGAGAAGATCGTGATCAACATGGGCGTGGGCGAAGCGACCCAGGACCGCAAGAAGGTGGACTCCGCCGTTGCCGACCTGACGCTGATCGCCGGCCAGAAGCCGGTCATCACCCGCGCCAAGAAGTCCATCGCGACCTTCAAGCTGCGCGAGGGCATGCCGATCGGCTGCAAGGTGACCCTGCGCCGCGACCGTATGTACGAGTTCCTGGACCGGCTGATCAACATCGCGCTGCCGCGCGTGCGTGACTTCCGGGGCGTGAACCCGAACAGCTTTGACGGCCGGGGCAACTATGCCCTCGGTCTCAAAGAGCAGATTGTCTTCCCCGAGATCAACTACGACAAGATCGACAAGGTCCGGGGCATGGACATCATCATCTGCACCACCGCCAAGACCGACGAGGAGGCGCGTGCTCTGCTGAAAGGCTTCGAGATGCCGTTCACCGGCGAAGCCCAGGGCAAGCAAGCGGCCTGACCACCGGGAAGGATAAAAGATGGCCAAACTGAGTTCGATCAATAAGAACGAGCGGCGCAAGCGGCTGGCGAAGAAATTCGCCGGCAAGTTTGCGCGGCTGAAGGCGACCGCCGACGACCAGAACCTCTCCGACGACGAGCGGTTCCTGGCTCGCCTGAAGCTCGCCGAGCTTCCCCGCAATGCGAACCCGACCCGCATTCGCAACCGCTGCGAAGTCACGGGCCGTCCGCGCGCCTATTATCGCAAATTCCGCATGTCTCGCGTGTCGCTTCGTGAACTGGCCAATCAGGGCCTGATTCCGGGCGTCGTGAAGTCAAGCTGGTAAGCGGGAGACTCATCCAATGCCGATGACCGATCCCCTGGGCGATATGCTGACCCGTATTCGTAACGGTCAGCAGGCCCGCAAGGACTCCGTTGTTTCCCCCGCTTCCAAGCTGCGTGCGAACGTGCTCGAGGTGCTGAAGCGCGAGGGCTACATTCGTGGCTATTCCGAATATGAGCAGGGCCCCGGCCGCCGCGAAATTCGGATCGAGCTGAAGTACCACGAGGGCGATCCCGCCATTCAGTGGCTGCAGCGCGTGTCCAAGCCTGGCCGCCGCATCTACGCCGGCTCCAAGGAGCTGCCGCGCGTGCGTAACGGCCTTGGCATTTCGATCGTTTCGACGCCGAAGGGTGTGCTGTCCGACGCGGAAGCGCGCGAGCAGAACGTCGGCGGCGAAGTGCTCTGCACCGTGTTCTAACGGAGGGCCGCAATGTCTCGTATTGGTAAGAAACCTGTGGCTCTCCCGGCCGGCGTGACGGCGACGCTCAGCGGCGCCGACCTGGCGGTGAAGGGGCCGAAGGGCCAGCTGGCCATGACCATTGCCGACGAGGTGGTTTGCACCATCGACGGCAACGTCATCTCCGTGCAGCCGCGCAACGACTCCAAGCGCTCGCGCTCCTTCTGGGGCATGCAGCGCACCATGGTGAACAACCTGGTGGTCGGCGTGACCGAGGGTTACACCGAGGTGCTGGAAATCAACGGCGTTGGTTACCGCGCCAGCGTTCAGGGCTCGAACCTGAAGCTGCAGCTCGGCTTCAGCCACGACGTCGATTATCCGATCCCGGAAGGTATCGCGATCAAGTGCCCGGATCAGACCACGGTCGAGATCTCTGGCACTGACAAGCAGAAGGTGGGCCAGGTGGCGGCTGAAATCCGTCGCTGGCGTCGTCCGGAGCCCTACAAGGGCAAGGGTATCAAGTACCGGGGCGAATACATCTTCCGCAAGGAAGGCAAGAAGAAGTAAGGGGTGCACCAATGGCCAAGGGTCTCTCATTGTTCGAGCGGCGCCGGCAGCGGGTTCGCACCCAGCTCCGGCTCAAGTCGGGTGGCCGTCCGCGGCTTTCCGTTCACCGGTCGTCGAAGCACATCTACGCTCAGGTGATCGACGATACCAAGGGCGCCACCGTCGCGGCCGCCTCGACGCTCGATGCGTCGCTGCGCGGCAAGACTGGCGCAACCGTCGCAGCGGCGGCAGAGGTGGGCAAGCTGCTCGCCGAGCGCGCCAAGGCGGCTGGCATCAGCGCGGTCGTCTTCGATCGCGGCGGTTTCATCTATCACGGTCGCGTGAAGGCTCTCGCCGAAGCGGCTCGTGAAGGCGGATTGGAGTTTTAAGAATGGCGCGCGAACCAAAAGAACAGCGTGGCGAACGCGGCGAGGGCGACGAGCTGATCGAAAAGCTCGTCCACATCAACCGCGTCTCGAAGACGGTGAAGGGTGGTAAGCGCTTTGGCTTTGCTGCGCTCGTCGTCGTCGGCGACGGCAAGGGCCGGGTCGGTTTCGGCCACGGCAAGGCGCGCGAAGTGCCGGAAGCCATCTCCAAGGCGACCGCCGCTGCCAAGAAGACGATGGTGCGCGTGCCGCTGCGCGAAGGCCGTACGCTGCATCACGACGTCAATGGCCGCTGGGGCGCCGGCAAGGTGTTCCTCCGCTCGGCTCCGCAGGGTACCGGCATCATCGCCGGTGGTCCGATGCGCGCCGTGTTCGAGAGCCTGGGCGTGCAGGACGTGGTGACCAAGTCGATGGGGTCTAACAACCCCTACAACATGATCCGCGCCACCTTTAACGCTCTGGTGAACCAGGCCAGCCCGAAGATGGTTGCTGCCCGTCGTGGCAAGAAGATCGCTGACATCATCGCCCGTCGCGGCGACGTTGGCGCCAAGGTGGCGGCCGTCGAGGCCGACGCCCAGACCGAATAATCCGGGCGAGCGAGGCTAAGATGAGCGAGAAGAAGACCATCAAGGTGACTCAGATCGGCTCGCCGATCCGCCGGACCAAGGATCAGCGCGCGACGCTGGTCGGGCTGGGGCTCAACAAGATGCACCGGACCCGTGAACTGGAGGACACTCCGTCGGTTCGCGGCATGGTTCGCAAGGTTGCCCACCTGGTTCGGGTCGAGGGCGAGTAAGAACGGGGAACGGTGCGGCGGATGTCGCACCTTCGCCTTTCAAGGTTGTAAGCTGACCTCTCCGGCCTGATATTGGTCGGGTACGGGGACGGAGCGAAACGGAGTCAGCCATGAAGCTGAACGAATTGAAAGATAACGAAGGCGCCCGCAAGGGCCGCATGCGCGTTGCTCGCGGCATCGGCTCCGGCAAGGGCAAGACCGCCGGCCGCGGTCAGAAGGGTCAGACCTCGCGTTCCGGCGTTGCGCTCGCCGGATTCGAGGGCGGCCAGATGCCGCTGCACATGCGTATTCCGAAGCGCGGCTTCAACAACATCTTCGCCAAGGAATTTGCCGAGGTGAACCTGGGCCGTCTGCAGAAGGCGGTTGAGGCTGGCAAGTTCGCTGCCGGCGCCGAGCTGGATGCCGAGGCGCTGCGCGCCGCGGGCCTGGCCGGCAAGGGCAAGGACGGCGTGCGCCTGCTGGCCAAGGGCGAGCTGAAGACCGCTCTGAAGCTGAAGGTTGCCGGTGCTTCCAAGGCGGCGATCGAAGCCGTCGAGAAGGCTGGCGGCTCGGTTGAGATTGTGGCCTAAGGCGATCTGGCATGGCCTCTGCAGCCGAGCAACTGGCGGCAAACATCAACTTTGGCGCCTTCTCCAAGGCGACTGAGCTGAAGCAGCGCATCTGGTTCACGCTGGGTGCGCTGATCATCTACCGGCTCTGCACGTTTGTGCCGCTGCCTGGAATTGATCCTGTCGCTCTGTCGCGGCTCTACCAGCAGCACGCGGGTGGCATGCTTGGCATGCTCAACCTGTTCTCTGGTGGAGCGCTGCAGCGCATGTCGATCATCGCGCTGAACATCATGCCGTACATCACGGCATCGATTATCGTTCAGCTGTTGACCAGCCTGTCGCCCTCGATGGCCGCCCTGAAGAAGGAAGGCGAGAGCGGGCGCAAGAAGATCAACCAGTACACCCGGCTTGGCACGGTGGTCCTGACCGCCATCCAGGCTTATAGCATCGCTGTCGGTCTCGAAAGCTGGGGAGCAACCCAGGGCGTCTCGGCCGTCATCGATCCGGGCTGGTTCTTCCGCATCACCACGGTCATCACGCTGATTGGCGGCACCCTGTTCCTGATGTGGCTGGGCGAGCAGATCACCAGCCGTGGCATCGGCAACGGCATTTCGCTCATCATCATGGCCGGCATCGTGGCGGCCCTGCCGGGCGCCTTTGCCCAGATGTTTGAACTGGGCCGCACCGGCGCGCTGTCCGCCTTCGCCATCATCTTCATCTGCGTGATGGCGGTTGCGGTGGTGTTCGGCATCGTCTTCATGGAGCGCGCCCAGCGCCGGATCCTGATCCAGTATCCGAAGCGCCAGGTCGGCAACAAGATGTTCCAGGGCGATACCTCGCACCTGCCGCTGAAGCTGAATACCTCCGGCGTTATCCCGCCGATCTTCGCCTCGTCGCTGCTCATGCTGCCGCTGACGCTGGCGCAGTTCGGCGCGGGCCAGGGCAACGGCTGGCTGCAGACGGTGACGACGCTGCTGGGCCATGGGCAACCGCTCTACATGGCGCTGTACGCGGCTGGCATCATCTTCTTCAGCTTCTTCTACACCGCGGTTGTGTTCAACCCGGAGGAGACGGCCGACAACCTGAAGCGCTACGGCGGCTTCATTCCGGGCATCCGTCCCGGCCAGCGGACCGCCGAGTATCTGGACTATGTGCTGACCCGTATCACGGTCGTTGGCGCGGCATACCTGACCATCATCTGTCTTCTGCCGGAATGGCTGATCGCGGAGATGGGCGTAGGCTTCTACTTCGGTGGCACCAGCCTGCTGATCGTCGTGAACGTGACTATGGACACGGTGGCGCAGATTCACGGTCACCTGATGGCTCATCAGTATGAAGGGCTCATCAAGAAGGCCAAGCTGCGTGGGGGGCGTCGTTAAGTGAACATCATCCTTCTCGGGCCGCCGGGTGCCGGTAAGGGCACCCAGGCGCAGCGCCTCCAGGCCGAGCGCGGCATGGTCCAGCTTTCGACCGGCGATATGCTCCGGGCCGCTGTTGCGGCCGGAACGCCGGTCGGCCTCAAGGCCAAGGCGGTCATGGATGCAGGGCAGCTGGTGTCCGACGACATCATCGTGGCCCTGATCGCCGACCGCCTTGAGCAGCCGGACACTGCGGCCGGCGTGATTTTTGACGGCTTCCCGCGCACCACGGCCCAGGCCGACGCGTTGGATGCCATGCTGACGGGCAAGGGCCTGACCCTGGCGCACGTCATCGAACTGGTGGTGGACGAGGAAGCGCTGGTTGAGCGTATCACCGGCCGTTTCTCCTGTGCCAAGTGCGGCACGGGCTACCACGACAAGTTCAAGCAGCCGGCGACTCCGGGCGTCTGCGACGTTTGCGGATCGACGGAGTTCAAGCGTCGTCCGGACGACACTGAAGAGACGGTCCGGAAGCGCATGGCTGAGTATCGTGAGAAGACGGCCCCCATCTCGACCTACTATCGGGAGAAGGGGCTTTTGAAAGAGATCGACGGGATGGCGGACATAGACGAGGTCTATGCCGAGATCGTATCGATCCTGAACGGAAAGAGCTGAGTCGATTCCGTGATTGACGGGGACGGGAGCCTTCCTATAATCCCCGCCTTTCCGAATCGGCTTGACAAAAACTTAACGCGTGCCCAACGCGGGTGTTGGCCCCGCTGACGGGGTGGAACGAGGAGATCAAACGTGGCGCGTATTGCAGGTGTCAACATTCCGACCAATAAGCGGGTCGAGATCGCGTTGACCTACATCCACGGCATTGGCCCTGCAAAGGCCAAGGAGATCTGCGAGAAGATGAAGTTTCCGCGGGAGCGCCGCGTTAGCGAGCTGTCCGACTCGGAAGTTCTCCAGATCCGTGAAATCATCGATGCCGGCTACACGGTGGAGGGTGACCTTCGCCGCGAAGTCGCCATGAACATCAAGCGTCTGATGGACCTGGCCTGCTACCGTGGCCTGCGTCACCGCAAGGGTCTGCCGGTCCGCGGTCAGCGCACCCACACGAATGCCCGTACCCGCAAGGGTAAGGCCAAGCCGATCGCCGGCAAGAAGAAGTAAGTCCGGCCGTAAAGGATTTATAGAATGGCACGTGATACCACCCGCGTTAAGCGTCGCGAGCGGAAGAACATCACCAACGGCGTCGCTCATGTGAACGCCTCGTTCAACAATACCATGATCACGATCACGGATGCCCAGGGCAACGCGATCGCCTGGTCGTCCTCGGGCATGATGGGCTTCAAGGGTTCGCGCAAGTCGACCCCGTATGCTGCCCAGGTTGCCGCCGAAGACGCCGGCCGCAAGGCTCAGGAGCACGGCGTTCGTGTTCTGGAAGTCATGGTTCGCGGTCCGGGTTCGGGTCGTGAGTCGGCTCTGCGCGCGCTTCAGGCTGTTGGTTTCACCATCACGTCGATCCGCGACGTGACGCCGATCCCGCACAACGGCTGCCGTCCGCCGAAGCGTCGCCGCGTCTAAGGTCGCAGCAAGCGTTTCTGCATGCAGGGAGCGGCCGGCGATGGCGTCGGCCGCTTGAGATATTAAGAGCTAAGGGGTGCACCCGTGATCGCAAAGAACTGGCAGGAGCTGAAGAAGCCCAACAAGCTCGAGGTCAAGGAAGCTGTCGACGCGGCCCGCAAGGTGACCTTCGTCGCGGAACCGCTGGAGCGGGGCTTCGGTCTGACCCTCGGCAATTCGCTTCGCCGGGTGCTGCTGTCGTCGCTGCAGGGCGCTGCCGTAACGGCGCTCCGCATTGACGGCGTTCTGCACGAGTTCTCCTCCATCCCCGGCGTTCGCGAAGACGTGACGGACATCGTCCTGAACGTGAAGCAGCTCGCCGTGAAGGTGAGCCAGGAAGGCACCAAGCGCCTCCACCTGACGGCCACGGGCCCGGGCGAGGTGAAGGCCGGTCAGATCACGACCGTCGCCAACGTCGAGATCATGAACCCGGATCTGGTCATCTGCACGCTGGACCAGGGCGCGACGCTCAACATGGAGCTGATCGTCGATACCGGTAAGGGCTACGTTCCGGCTGCCGCCAACCGCCCGGTTGACGCGCCGATCGGCCTCATCCCGATCGATGCCCTGTACTCGCCGGTGCGCCAGGTGGCCTACAAGGTCGAGAACACCCGCGTCGGCCAGGAGCTGGACTACGACAAGCTCACCATGACCGTTGAGACCGACGGCACGGTGACGCCGGAAGACGCGGTGGCCTACGCCGCCCGCATCCTGCAGGACCAGCTGCAGCTCTTCATCAACTTCGAAGAGCCGAAGGCCGTCGCCGCGAAGCCGGAAGAAGAGAAGCCGACGCTCAACAAGTACCTCCTCAAGAAGGTGGACGAGCTGGAGCTGTCGGTCCGTTCGGCCAACTGCCTCAAGAACGACAACATCATCTACATCGGCGATCTGGTCCAGAAGACCGAGGCCGAGATGCTGCGGACCCCGAACTTCGGCCGCAAGTCGCTCAACGAGATCAAGGAAGTCCTTGCCAGCATGGGCCTGCGCCTCGGCATGGAAATCCCCGGCTGGCCGCCGGAGAACATCGAAGACCTCGCCAAGAAGCTGGAGCAGGAATACTGATCCGGCTGGACGCGGAAGCCCCTGGACCTTTGAGTTTCTAGGGGCTAAGGCGTCAGGCAACGAACACAGGGACGGCCGACGGTTAACCCCGTCGGCCTTTCCGCAAGCGGGAACGTCGAAACAGAAATGGGCCTGATCCCGCCAGGCCTGGTCCGGGGTACCTCGCACGGCCCCGCGAACAAACGGAGAGAGAACCATGCGTCACCGCATTGCAGGCCGTAAGCTCGGCCGTACGTCCAGCCACCGCGCCGCCCTGTTCAAGAACATGGCCGCTGCTCTCATCAAGCACGAGCAGATCACCACCACCCTGCCGAAGGCGCGCGAGCTGCGCCCGTACGTGGAAAAGCTGATCACCCTCGCCAAGCACGGTGGCCTCGCCAACCGTCGTCTCGCGATTGCTCGCCTGGGCGATCTGCAGCAGATCGAGAAGCTGTTCGACGTGCTGGCCCCGCGCTATGCCGATCGCAACGGCGGCTACACCCGCGTGCTGAAGGCCGGTCTGCGCGCCTCCGACGCCGCGCCGATGGCCATCATCGAGTTCGTCGACCGCGACGTCTCGGCCAAGGGCCAGGACAGCGGCCCGACCGCTGAGCAGGCCGAAGAGCTGGAAGCGGCTGAATAAGCCAGGCTTCAGGCTTGAGTTGGAAAAGCGGGCGGTCCTTCGGGGCCGCCCGCTTTCGTTTGGACGTTGTTGGCGGTTTTTTGCAGTTTTTGCAGGAGGGTCTGTAACCCTCCTGGCAACCTCCCATTCATCCAAGGGTCGTGGTTCCAGCGCGCAGCCTCCGAGGGGTGACCAGCCGCACCCGGTCCAGCTGTCGGGCAACAGAACAAGATCGCTCCTTAAAATCATTCAAGTCGGGGGAGGGAAGAGCAGACCCTGCGCCTAACGTCCTGAGCCTCGGCGCTGATGCGAGGGCGCGGCCCAATCCGTCTCCTCATCCAAGAAACGCCGCAAACGCGGCCGCAAAACGAAAGGGGGTTGCAGGGGGATCGCGATCCCCCTGCAAAGAATCATCCCAGGGAAATCTTCCTCCGGTCCCGATGGCAGGGTGCCCCCCGTGGCTCGCCTTGTGCGGCCAGGGGCCCGGTTTCATTCTTTGGAAGAATGAGCAACCGCCGGGGAGGGGCCCATGCCGGATTTCCTGTTCCAGACGCCTGCCAACCTCCGGGTCGGGCCCGGCTGCGCGGCAGAGATCGGGCCGATTCTGGGCGGGCTGGGGGCAAGGCGCGTGCTTGTCGTCACCGACATGGGGGTGGTGAGGGCCGGGTTGCTGGATGGCGTTCTGCCCGCGCTGGGCGAGGCGGGGATCGCCTGCACGGTGTTCGACGGGGTGCTGGCCGACCCGCCGGTCGAGGTGATCGAGGCGGCGGTTGAAGCGGGGCGCAGCTGCAAGGCCGAGGCGGTGCTCGGCATCGGCGGCGGCAGCCCGATGGATACGGCCAAGCTCACCGCCTATCTGCTGGGCTCGGGCGAGCAGCTGGAGGATATCTACGGCATCGGCAACGCCAAGGGCAGGCGCTTGCCGCTGGTGCTGGCGCCGACGACGGCGGGCACGGGCTCGGAAGTGACGCCCATCGCCATCGTGACGACCGGCCAGGCTGAGAAGAAGGGCGTGGTCTCGCCCGCGCTGTTTGCCGACTGGGCGGTGCTGGATGCGGACCTGACGCTGGGCCTGCCGCCGCACGCGACGGCCGCTACTGGCATCGACGCCATGGTCCACGCCATCGAGGCTTACACCAGCCGCCACAAGAAGAACCCGCTTTCCGACATGCTGGCGCGGGAGGCGCTGCGGCTGTTGGCGGGCAACATTCGCGCCGCCTGCGCGGATGGGGAGAACCGCGAGGCGCGGCAGGCCATGCTGCTCGGGGCCATGCTGGCGGGCCAGAGCTTCACCAATGCGCCCGTCGCCGCCGTGCACGCGCTGGCCTACCCGATCGGCGGGCTGTTCCATGTGCCTCACGGCGTCTCCAACGCGCTGATGCTGCCCCACGTGCTGCGCTTCAACCGAGAGGCGGCGGAAAGCCTCTACGCCGAACTGGCCCCGCTGGTGGGCGCGCAAGGGGCGGACGGCTTCATCGCCGCCATCGAGCAGCTGTGCGATGACGTAAAGGTGCCGCGCCGCCTGCGGGATGTTGGCATCGGCGAGGAGGACGTGGAGCGGCTGGCCAGGGACGCCATGAACCAGACCCGCCTTCTCGTGAACAACCCGCGCGAGGTGGGGCTGGCAGACGCCCGCGCCCTCTACCGCGCAGCATTTTGAGCGCAGGCGCACCATGGCAGAGCAGGACGACAGGCCGATCGTGCGCCGGGCGGGCTTTCCCCGCTTCCAGTCCATCACCACCCGCTGGATGGACAACGACATCTACGGCCACGTCAACAACGTGGTCTACTATTCCTTCTTCGATACGGCCGTGAACGCCGCGCTCATCGAGGCGGGCGTGCTCGACATCCACGCCGGGCCGGTCATCGGCCTCGTGGTTGAAAGCCAGTGCCGCTACCACCGCCCGCTCGCCTTCCCTGAGCCGGTGACGGCTGGCCTGCGCGTCGGCCGCCTCGGCAATTCCAGCGTGCGCTACGAGATTGCCCTGTTCGGCGGGCAGGAGGATGAGGCTGCCGCCCTCGGCCATTTCGTCCACGTCTACGTGGACCGGCAGACGCGCCGCCCGGTGCCATTGCCCGCCGGCATGCGCGGGTTTCTGGAGACGCTGGTGGTTTGAGGGTCTTTGCTCCGCAGGGCAGGGGACTTAGGTCCCCTGCACCCCGGCGTTTCATCGGAACGCACCCGGCCTTGCCGTCGTGCGATCTCGCGAAACTGCTCCTTACAATCATTCGATGAATGACGGACAGGGAGCCGGTGCGAGTCGGCGGGGGGCTTTATGGGAACGCACCCGGTCTTGCCGTCAGGCACGAGGGGAAGATCGCTCCTTAAAATCATTCAAGCAATGAGGGGCAGGGGACGACGAAGGAGCGGGGAGTGCGGCTCCCTGGGCCATGTTCCTGTGCCCGGCGCCGATGCGGGGCGCGGCCCTTTCATTCTCCCTCCGGCAAGCGCAACCGATCGTGACGAGCGCGGCCCGATGAACGAAGGGGGTGAAGGGGGACGAGTCCCCCTTCAAATCAAGCCCGCGGCCCCACCCCTGCGCCACCGTGACGCCAGCCCTGCGCTTTATTGGTCGCACTTTCTTAACCGCAGGACGTGCGTCCTGCTCGAAAGCTGCTCCAGGCATACTGGACTTGAGAGCCGTGCGCCGCTAAATGCTCGCCATGCAGCCCAATGAAACCATTCTAATCCTCGATTTCGGCAGCCAGGTGACGCAGCTGATTGCGCGGCGCGTGCGCGAGGCCGGGGTCTATTCCGAAGTCGTCCCTTTCCATCAGGGCGAGGCCGCGCTGGCCCGCCTGAAGCCGAAGGGCGTCATCCTCTCCGGCGGCCCGGCGTCGGTGACCGAGGTGGCAACGCCTCGCGCGCCGGAAGCGGTGTTCGCCAGCGGCCTGCCCATCATGGGCATCTGCTACGGCGAGCAGACCATCTGCGCCCAGATGGGCGGGTCGGTTACGCCGTCGGATCACCGGGAGTTCGGCCGGGCGTTCATCGAGATCGTGGATGACTGCAGCCTGTTCAACGGGCTGTGGAAGAAGGGCGAGAAGCATCAGGTGTGGATGTCCCACGGCGACCGGGTGGACAGCCTGCCGGAAGGCTTCCGCACCGTGGCGGTCACTGAGGGCGCGCCGTTCGCCGCCATCGCGAACGACGAGAAGCGCATCTACGCCGTGCAGTTCCACCCCGAGGTGGCGCACACGCCGGATGGCGCGAAGCTGATCGCCAACTTCGTGCGGCACATCGCCGGGTGCGAGGGCACCTGGACCATGGCTTCCTTCCGCGAGACCAAGAAGGCGGAGATCCGCGCTCAGGTCGGCAAGGGCAAGGTGATCTGCGGCCTGTCGGGCGGCGTCGACTCGGCGGTTGCCGCCGTGCTGATCCACGAAGCCATCGGCGACCAGCTGACCTGCGTGTTCGTGGACCACGGCCTGATGCGCGCGGGCGAGGCCGAGCAGGTCGTCACCCTGTTCCGTGAGCATTACAACATTCCGCTGGTGCACGTGAACGCGGAGGATATGTTCCTCGGCGGCCTCGCCGGCGTCACCGACCCCGAGGCCAAGCGCAAGTTCATCGGCAAGGCGTTCATCGACGTGTTCGATGCCGAAGCCAAAAGAATCGAAGGCGCGGAGTTCCTGGCGCAGGGCACGCTGTACCCTGACGTGATCGAGAGCGTCTCCTTCACCGGCGGCCCGTCGGTCACCATCAAGTCGCACCACAACGTGGGCGGCCTGCCGGACTTCATGAAGCTGAAGCTGGTGGAGCCCTTGCGCGAGTTGTTCAAGGACGAGGTGCGCGAGCTGGGCCGGGAGCTGGGCCTGCCGGACCAGTTCGTCGGCCGCCATCCGTTCCCGGGGCCTGGCCTTGCCATCCGCATTCCGGGCGAGGTCACCAAGGAGAAGTGCGATATCCTCCGCAAGGCGGATGCCATCTACCTTGAGGAGATCCGCAAGGCGGGCCTCTATGACGCCATCTGGCAGGCCTTCGCCGTGCTGCTGCCGGTCAAGACCGTGGGCGTGATGGGCGACAGCCGCACGTACGATGCCGTGTGCGCCCTGCGCGCCGTGACCTCGACCGACGGCATGACCGCCGACATCTACCCGTTCGATGCCGCCTTCCTCGCCCGCGTGGCGACCCGCATCGTCAACGAGGTGAAGGGCATCAACCGCGTCTGCTACGACTACACGTCGAAGCCGCCGGGCACGATCGAGTGGGAATGATTCAGGCCCATCCGAACGCCGCCGATTCTACGCCAGAGTTCGACATAAGTCACTGAACTAAAATAATTTTTACGACGATGCCTATCGATACCTATCGGTGGGCATAGGTCGCGAGTGCCGTCACAGCTGACGGCCCTTACCCGTATTGATCGCTGCTGATTTTGAAAGTACCGTCACGGGAAATGAGGCTCGTGACGGTACTTTTTTTGGCTTAAGCCATTGTAAGAACGCGCATTTTGAGACGCGGGCCTCCCAAAAACCGTATGACGGTACTTTTCGGAGGTGATACGACAATGCTGACGGACGCTGCACTCAAGGCCTTGAGACCCAAAGACAAAATCTACAAGGTCGCGGATCGCGACGGCATGTATGTCCGTGTCATGCCGTCAGGACAGATATCCTTCCGGCTGGACTACCGGCTGAACGGCCGGCGAGAGACGGTCTATCTCGGCAAGTATGGGCGTGATGGCATCTCTCTCGCGCGGGCACGGGAGCTGTGCCTAGATGCACGGCGGGCGATCAGAGAGGGACGTTCACCGGCGATCGAGAAGCAGCGCGAGAAGCGCCGCCTAAAAGAGGCTAAGAGCTTTGGCGAGTTCGGCGAGAAATGGCTGGTGAATGCTCCGATGGCGGATAGCACTCGGGCAATGCGCCGTGCCATCTTCGAACGTGAGCTGCTCCCGGTCTGGCGCAATCGCCTGCTTACGGAAATCACGCCGGACGATCTGCGAGCGCACTGCGCTAAGATCGTCGAGCGAGGCGCCCCGGCCACAGCGATCCATGTGCGGGACATCCTGAAGCAGATCTACGGCTTCGCGATCCTCCATGGAGAGAAGGTGCCCAACCCAGCGGATGAGGTTGGACCAGCCGCGATCGCGACGTTCGCACCGAGAGACCGCGCGCTGTCGCCGACGGAAATTCGGATCATGCTCAAGCAACTCGAGCACGTCCCTACGTTGCCGACCATCCGGCTAGGTATGAAGCTCTACCTGCTGACGATGGTGCGGAAGAGCGAACTGCAGGATGCGGTTTGGGACGAGGTGGATTTCGAGAATGCTGTCTGGACCATCCCGAAGGAGAGAATGAAGCGCTCGAAGCCTCACAATGTCTATCTCTCGCGACAGGCTCTGGACATCATGATCGCGCTGAAGACCTGTGCAGGCAATTCGCGATATCTCTTGCCATCGCGCTACGATGCCGATGCTCCGATGTCGCGCGCCACGTTCAACCGGGTGACCTACGCCGTGGTCGAGCAGGCGAAGAAGGAGGGGCTGCCGCTTGAACCGTTCACGGTTCACGACCTGAGGCGCACTGGATCGACGCTCTTGAATGAGCTGGGCTTCAACAGCGACTGGATCGAGAAATGCCTTGCTCACGAGGACGGACGCTCGTCGCGTGGCGTCTATAACAAGGCGGAGTACGAGGTTCAGCGCCGCCACATGATGCAGGAATGGTCGGACATCGTGGACGCTTGGGTCGAAGGGCGGAAGCACATACCGGTGCTCTTGCCCCCGGCTATGTCTTTGATGGAGCTCGATCCCGCGCTTTGACCGGGCGCGTCTTTCGCTTCGTGACGTCTGGGTGCTGAGCGCGAAGGATCGGCACCGTCCGCCGCGCCAACAGCCACGCCTCCACTTCGGCCAAGTCCCAGACGATGCATCTCGGCGAAAGCGCAAAGCGCCGCGGGAATTCGCCACGCTGCTCCATTTCATAGATCGTGCTATCGGCAAGCGGGACCATTTCGCGCAATTGCTGGCGTCGAATAGTCCGACGCAAAATCGGACTGGTAACTCGTCCGTTCATTTCCCTGCCTCCTATGGTCTTCGCGACAATAGAAAGCGATAGGCTTGGATTATGGGAAGATGCCGCATGTACTGGTGCGGGAATATCGCATTATAGCGTGCAAATCGGATGGGTCGACCTTCTAAGACCGAGAAGGATTTGACGCCGATGGCAAAAGTTCAAATCCGGACGGGCTCTCCGGGACCGACAGAATCCGCGAATTACCAATACGATATTCCTCTCCATTCTACGCCACAACCCACCGTCGCGATGCGTAAGCGCGACCGTGACCGCGCGGAGAGGATTAGGCTGGCTGGTGGGCCGAAACCCACTTTAAGAGAGCGCGCGATCGCGCTTGCCCAGGAAAAGGGAGAGGTCCGTACAAGGGATCTTACCGAGATCGGGGTTCATCGTTGCTACCTTGCGCAGATGATCGAGGAGGGGCTGCTCGTGAAGGTGGGCTATGGTCGCTATCGCGCATCGGTGCCAAATGCGGCCTGATGCTCACTGCTTGTTTGGTCTGTGCCTTCGCTACTGCGCGGCATCCGTCCGAAAAAGCGCGCCCTTTCAGATTTCGAGCCCAGTCAATGCCAATGGATGGCACAAAGTTTGTTGCCATCGGGATCGCGGACATAGGCGAGCTCGACCACACCCATGTTGCTGTTGCGCGGCCCTGGCGCATCCTCAATCGACGTCCCGCCATGCGCCACAGCGACGTCATGGAATTCCAGCACTTGCGCGGCGGAGTTGCACTTGAAGGCGATGGTGGACCCGTTTCCTGCTGACGCGGGCTCATCGTTGATCGGCTGACTGATCGAAAAGGTGCTGCCGTCGTGGCGATAGAAATATCGCACATGCCCGGACGCCGCAATGTTGCGGACGGGCTCGCCGGCGCCCAGCACAGCAAGGACCGCGTCATAGAACCTTTTGGACCGTTCGATGTCGCTGGAGCCTAACATGACGTGATTGATCATGATCCTCGATTCCTTACAAGGTCGCCGCCGGTTATTGCCGCGGCGGCTTGAACAGATGGGCAGTAGGCCTCCCGGCACCTATGGCCCCGGGCTCATGCAGGCTTTCGCAGGGGTACAAGCTGGCCGAGGGTCAAGCACCGCCAGATCCACTCGAGCGGTCCCATCTCAAAGCGCGAAAGCCATAACCAGGACCAAACCAACTGAAGCAACCAGACTGCGGCCGTAAGCGCCCAAAGGCCGGGACGATCGACCTCGCCCATCAACGCTCCACGACCCCCGTAGAAGATCGAGGTCATTATGAGTGACTGGGTGATGTAGTTGGTGAACGCCATGCGCCCCGCCGCGGCCAGCGGAGACAGCAGTTTGCCTGCACCGGATCTGAGCAGAAGAACGAGCCCGCCGACGTAGGCCAGCGAGACCACCGGCGTCAGGAGAAGGCTCAATCCCTTGTCTCCGAGCACAGGCCGCTCAAGAACATCCGCCTGCCAGGCCAGACAAGCTACGAAAACAAGCGCGGCCGCCCCGGCTGCAATCGCGACGACATATCGCCGGTTGCTGGATTTCCCAGCCAGGAAGCCGCTTTTGAACAGCGACAGGCCGATCATCATAAGGGCGAGCGTCTGCGGGATAAGCCATGGGTTTCCGGACAAAAGGTTCAGGTATTCCTTCGTGTTGAGCCGATAGGCACCGGCCCAAGAGGCTTTCGCCTCAACCATCCTTTCCAGCGTCTTGGCTTTGCGATCCGCGAGCGCCTTTGGGTCAGGAATGAGCGCGGCGCCGGCTTCCGCCCGCGCCGAAGGCGGGGCAAATGGATAGGCCGCAGTCGGAACGGCGGACAGTGCCATTGCCGCGTACAGCGACACGCCAATGCCCATCAGTAGCTTCGGCTTCCAACTACGACAGAAGAACATCAGGAAGCCGGTCACCGCGTAGAGCGAGAGAATGTCTCCCCACCAAATGCCGAATCCGTGCAACAAGCCGAACACGAGGAGGACCGCAAGTCGTCTGGCAAGAATCCTCCCCTTGCGCGGGTCTGTTCCGTCGCCTCCAACCAGGAACAGCGACACGCCGAACAGCATCGAGAAGATGGTCAGGAATTTCTCATGAAAGAAGGTGTCCATGACCCAGTAGGAAATGGCGGTCCATCCTACGTTCGGAAACAGCCACATCGCGGGCTTGAGTGAGGCTGATTGGGGAGCGGCGAAGCCGTCGGCATTCACAGCGAGAATGCCGAGGATTGCCAATCCGCGAATGACGTCCAACGCCTGTATGCGCAGTTTGCTCGGGACCGGCTCAACAGCGTCGGCGATGACAGCGGGCGAAATAGCTATCGTCACGGCTTACATTATGCCTTCATGCACAGCTTGATAGACGGATCGCACCGTCGGCTGAAAGCCAAGGCTGCGGGCAAGCGAAGCGTCGATATGTTGGTACCAAGGGTACTGCATCGCTTCAGATGAAGGCTCCATCGTCGCGCCGACGAGTTGAACCAGCTCGTAAATGGTCGTGGGCGCATCGTCAGAAATGTTGACGATGCGACCGTCGAATACGCCCTTCAGCGCCATTTCCATGGCGGTGGCGATGTCGCGATGATGTATCGTGCTCATCCGATTGGCCGGATGGAAGTCGAACAGATGGAGGAGCTTGGGCAGCATCTCCAAGTGACCATCGCCATCACCATAAACGAACGGAAATCGAACGATCGACCAGTTCAGCGCGGTCTCTCGAAGCAGTTTCTCGGCGGCGACTTTGCTGGCCGGATACGCCTGTGCCGGTTCGACGTTATCTGTCTCGCGGCCTGGGCACGATAAATTTTTGCCGTAGACGTTTGAGGTGCTCGCCATGATGAAACGGGCTTCGGGAGCATGTGCCTGGGCCGCGGCGATCAGGCTGCGGGTACCCTCCAGATTGCTTTTCCAGATCAGATCGGTGTCCTGCGTGCGAAACACCGCTGCTAGGTGAATGATCGCCGAAACACCAGTAACGGCGTCCGCCAGCGCCGCGGAATCGAAAAGGTCACCTTCCACGGCCGTCACGCCTGCCGAAGTGGCTTTTCCGGGGCGTATCAAGGCGCGGCAGTCCTCACCCCTCTCGACAAGGCGCGGCAACAGGCGCGCGCCGACCAATCCGGTGGCTCCGGTCACGAGGATCGTCATGCATTGGTTCCTTTTGATCTTTGTTGAAGCTGCTCAGTCGCCGTTTTCAGCACGCGCACCGTCGTTTCGATTTCGGCATCGGAAAAACCGTCGAAAGCAATGTCACGGATGAAGGTGAGGTCCGGCAGCTTGTCCCACAGCGCAGCTCCAGCTGCGGTCAGGCGCAGTTTCTTCTGGCGCTGATCGGCCGCGTCCGGGGTCTGCTCGACTAAGCCCTTCCGAACGAGGCTTGTGACGACGATGCTCACCGTCGCGCGTTCGATCTGGAGTAATCCGACGAGGTCGCGCTGCATCGTGGGCCCGGCATGGACCAATTGATGCAGGATGTACCATTGCGTCGCGCCAAGCCCGTAGGGGCGTAGCGCATCGTCCATCATCTGACGCCCCGCGAGGTAGCACCGCTTTGCCCAATGCCCCACAGAGGTATGATCGACCAGTTTGTTAGCCATCAAACAAGAATGTTTGCTATCAAACAAACTGTCAAGATTGATCGCTCGGCAGTAGGGCGCTCACGTCATTGGGCGGATATCTGGTTCGGCGAGGCGAACGCCGCGAGCCTGCCTTGCCTGCGCAAACGGAGGATTTGGGCTGTCAGCCCGACGACGAGCATGACTAGGAGACTGGCTTGAGAGCCGAGAAGAAGCGGTGAGTTCAGGTCCGTAACGAAGGGATGGCCGTCCGGAACGCGCCGCAGAGTTTCGGTAACGGTCGGCACCATCAGTAGAAACGCTGTAAGGCTGAGGAAAATTGTCTCGAGGTAAATAGCTGCACGCCCGAAGCTCGAAATACGGCCTACGCCGTATCCGGCGAGCAGCAGCAGGATCGTGACCGCGCCAATCCCGTAGCTCACCGGCTTATGCGCGACGAGGAACACCGTGGTCGCGCCGATCAGCATCGAAGCAAAATAGACGGTCCCGGCAGTCGACCGAGGTACGATTCGTCCATGGCGAGCGAACATGTAGATGGCCAGCGGAATGGCGGGCAAGCTGCCGAGCGTGTGCACCCAGCCGATGGGTGAGATTCCAAACATCTTAGATCTCCTTTCTACCTACTAATAGGTAGCTTTGGCGTCTAAATTTGCTGCGGGAGGTGCCAGGTGCCCACAGCCCCATTCATTGTCGAACGGCAGCAAGCCTTTCGATCAAGGGGAAGGTGATGGTCGCGAATAGGGTAGGGTCGCCGTAAGCCCTTGCCGAAAGCATGGCACCATGCGCGGTTGCGATGAAGGTTTCCGCTTCAGATCGGGCGGTGCCAGACAGTGTGAGAGACCCCTGCTTCGCGCCTCGCTCCATCACCGAGGTCAGCCACGCCGACAAAACGCGGAAATGGGCTCGGACTTCCAGCACGATCTCCGGCGGCAGCAGCGGCATTTCGGTGGCAAGCAAGGCGCACACGCAAAAGGGCATGGTCCCATCCCCGATGCAGGCAGCCCAATACTCTGCATAGGCGCGAAGCTGATCGACGGGCTGCTGATGCGCGAGCTGGGCGAGCGCCGCCTCTGTATCCTCGCGATAACCGGCCACGAGCGTCCGGACGAGATCGACCTTGCTGGGGAAATGATGATGAATGCTCGCCTTCCGAATACCGACGGCTTCAGAGATGTCGGCATAGCTGAAGCCGTTGTAGCCCCCAGCGACGATAAGAGAGCGGGTGCAACGAAGAATTTCGTCAGAGGTGTTTCTTAGGTTGGCCATTGCAACGCAAGCTACCTACTAGTAGGATGATCGTCAAGCGGGCGTACGCATTTTCGCTCCGGCGAGAGGGGCGAGCTGGCGCCCTGAGGCGAAATGTCCCAGAAAGGTTAGAGAATGAGTACTGCCCCACAAGACTTAGAAGCCAGACTGCGCATTATCGAAGACAAGCTCGCGATTTACGATCTACTCGCATCGCATCCCCCGAGTGCGGATACTGGAAGCGCGGATTATACCATCTCAGCTTACCGCGAAGACGGGGTGTTCGACCGCGGTCCGACGCTGGACGGCGCGAAAGGCTCCGAGGCGATCGCTGCATTCATTCGACGGCCGGAACATCAGGCCGCCATTCGCAGCGGCTTGGCGCATTTCGTCGGTCTTCCGCTGGTCAAAATCAACGGCGACACCGCGACCGCGACCTCCTATCTGATGATTATCCATCTCGATCACGAGGGCGAGCCGCGGGATCTGCCCAACCACGGCGTGTCGACCGGCTATCGGATCCATCGGGCGGTCGTGAACAGGTGGGAGCTTGAACGGCGCAATGGTCGCTGGGTTATTGCCCGGCGCACGCTTCTGCCAGTCGACGGCCGCGATCCGCACCTTTCATTGCTGCGCCAAAGCCTGTGCGAAATGTACGATCTTCCCTTTGATGAAACCAATCCGCTGGGAGAAGGCGAATGATCGAAGGCGAGGAAAGGAGGTCCGGCGTTGGCTTGGGTCGAAGCGTCAGATGAGCATCACGAAGCGAATGATCGGTCTTTAGGACGTTAAGTACCGTCGGACCGGGGTCCGCCAGGGGTGACGGCCTGAGCGTCGCTCGATGCGTCGACCACTCACCGGATCGAGAGAGATCCCCGACTCCCATCGCAAAAGAAGACTCCCCGCGGCCGGCGACGACCGGGGAGCCTTTCAATGCCGCCATCAAAGCCAGTCGCGCACCTTGACGATGGCGTCTACGAAGGCCGAGGGCTGCTCCTGCGGCAGGTCATGCCACAGCGAGGCTCGAAAGTCCCAGGCACAATGCCATCAGGCGAGCTCGTCAATGAGCCGTTCGGCCGCATGTCGCGGCGCATCCGGTTCGAAATGCGCCCGCTGGACGATCAACACACCAGACTTGCGATCCGCCTTCAGGTTCACTTACGCGATTGGTGCTGTCGGCACATCGATCAGATCGAGCTTCCCCCCGTGATGAGGTCCTGGATTCGAGGATCATCGAGCACCGTATAGGGATAGACCGCGGGGATCGCGCTCACCGCGTCCAACCGCGCGATCTGGTCTGCTTCCAGCGTGACGCTCGCCGCAGCAAGATTGTCGTGGAACTGCGCGAGTGTGCGTGGCCCGATGATCGGCAGCGAGCCCTTGGCGGCGACCCATGCGATTGCAATCTCACCCGGGGTGACACCGGCCTCCTCGGCGACGGCAATCACCGTATCGATAACGGCGGTGCGCTGCGCGGTGTTCTCAGGCTGGAAGCCGGCACCTCCCCAAGCCTCGTCGCGCCGGTCTTGGGACTTGCCGCTGCGATATTTGCCGGTCAGCACGCCGCCGCCAAGGGGCGAGAATGCCACCACGCCGAGGCCGAGTGCCCGAGCGGCAGGGATCAGTTCCTGCTCGGTCGCGCGCTGGACAAGGCTATGTTCCACCTGAATGCCCGCGATCGGAACGGCGCCACGCAGCTCCGCGATCGTTGCGGCGCGCGCGATCCGCCATGCCGGGAAGTTCGACAACCCACCGTATAGGATCTTGCCGGCGCGCGTGAGGTCATCAAACCCGCGGACAATCTCCTCCAGCGGCGTCACGCCATCCGAGACGTGCACCCAGTACAAATCGATCCGATCCGTCTTGAGCCGTTTGAGGCTGGCCTCGACCGACGCCGCCATGGCCTGGCGGCTGTTGCCGGTGACAAGGACGCCGGAATTGGCGTCGGTCTTCACGGAGTACTTCGTGCCCAAGACAAAATCGTCGCGTCGGCCAGCCAGCAGATCGCCCAGAAACTCTTCCGATTGGCCGTCCTGATAGCCATTGGCGGTGTCGAGGAAATTGCCTCCCGCCTCGGCATACGCATTGAATATCCGCCGGGCTTCGTCTGGATCGGCTCCATGTCCTCCCCACGCCTAGCCGAAGTTGGCGGTGCCGAGGACGAGTTCGGAGACGCGCAGTCCCGTGTGCTTGCCAAAGACCTTGTATCGCAGCGTTTTCGACATGGCTGTTTCCTTCATGATTGGAAATGGCTATCTAAACGGAGCAGTGCTACAGATATCCGTAGCACTGCTCCGTTTGTCAAGAGGGCCCATGCCCATGCGCGCCGATGCTCAGAAGAACTATGATCACCTGCTGGCCGTCGCCCGCACCGTCGTCGCTGAGCACGGCGCGGACGCTTCGCTGCGCGATATCGCGCGCCGGGCGGAGGTGGGATTAGCGACGCTTTATCGCCACTTCCCGACGCGGGAGGCCCTGCTCGAGGCGCTTTTGCGGACCACGCTTGACGAGCTGACGCAGATGGCGGCCGATCTGGAAGCGTCCGCGTCGCCTAGGGAGGCCCTTGCGTCGTGGCTGCGGGAGGCGGTGGCGTTTGTCCGGAGTTATAACGGCGTCGTCAGCGCGATGGCTGCAGCACTGGCCGACGACAGCTCTGCGCTTCACGCCTCTTGCTCCAACCTGCGTTCGGCAGGCGGAAGGCTGCTTCGACGCGCTCAGTCCCAAGGAGAGGCTCGTCACGACCTGGATGGTGTCGATCTCTTCGCGCTGATCGGAGCGCTCGGATGGGTTGGCGACCAGCCCGCTTTCGCGTCGCGCGCGGAACACCTTCTCGGCGTCGTCGCCACGGCGATCCTGACCAAGTGTGAAGCGGGGCGGTAACCCCTCATAGCACCCAAGTCCTGATCGGAGGGCCTCGTTGGGCCGCGCAATTAGACTCGCTGCAAGCCGTCAAGCAGAAGGTCGACCATCCGAACTGCTTGCTGTTTCCAGTTCTTGCCGGGCCGAACGTGCGCCACGCCAGAGAGCGCGCGAAGCAAATCGTGCGGTTCGATGTCGCTCCGAAACACGCCAGCCGCGACACCACGCGAGACCAGCGCCTTAACGGGCACGTCGAGGCGGTGCGGGGTTTTGCTGTAGATGGGCTCCGGTCCGCCGAGAAGGGTGTCCATGGCGGCGGCCATGCCGTGTTTGGCGTCGAGAAACTCTACAAACATCATCAGCCACTCGCGGAGCGCAGCCACCGGCTCTTGCTTGCTCATCAACTCATCGGCTGCTTCGATGAGCGCAGTGACCTCCTGCTGATATACCTCCGAAATGAGGTCGTCGCGCGTTGGAAAATGGCGGTAGAGCGAGGCGATACTGACGCCTGCGTCGCGTGCGATGTGTTCGAGACCGACGCTTGGGCCTTTTTCCGCAAAGGCGCGCTTGGCCGCCTCGATTAATCGGATGCGGTTTCGCTCGCCGTCAGAACGGGGCCGGCGCGTCGCCTTCGGAGTGGTTTTTTCCTGCAAATCGAATAAGCCTCTTGATAAACGTAGGGTGCCTACGTATATTAAGCGTAGTTACCCTTCGGTTTAGCACGCTGCGGGGCGCTTTGGAACCAAGTTAGTGCGACGGGAAAACCAAACCCGGACGAGGACAGGTGTGGCGGTCTCGCTTGGATCGGTAGCGTAGTCGCCGAAAAAGCTCGTGCTTGCCCGTGGTGGCGACGCGCATGGCGGGTCGAGTTCATAGTCGCATGACGATCATGCGCAGCGCGCCAAAGAGTAGCTATCGAGCTGCGGGGCACCGAGCTGAGCGTCATCGCGGCAGCGCAGGCCTGCGTTGCCACTACACGATCTCGCGACCCGAGCTGAAGCCGTCCGCCCGAGGCCGATGGGCACGCCGAAGTACAACGTAAGAAACGGCAAAACTTAGCCGGAGTAGATGCGACGAAAAGCATCTCAGATGCGGCAAATCATTTGCAACTGAAAGAACAAGGAGTCGTGATGACTGACAAAGCTTTCTCCACTCTGCCCCGCGCTGCTAAGGGGCGAGTTTGCCCGCCGCCTGCGCTGACAGGCGCGCTGAAGGCGGTGGCCGACGCGGTGACTGTCTGGCCCGAGGTCCAGGCCACAACTCATTGGCGTTTCGACGCTCCGAACCAGGTTGACGGCGTCGACTTTTACGTCGGGCCCGATGAACTCGGGCACATCCATCTCGATGGCTCGATCCATTTGGCCACGAGTCCGCAGCTTAGTGAGGAGCTGGTCGCTGAAGGACTTGGGCAACCGTTCGTCTGGGCGCGGGGCTGGACGCTTGCGAGTGTCAGCGAACTGGGCGTCGAGAGGTCGGTTGCCCTGTTCCGACGCAACTACGATCGCCTCCGACCATCTAATACATGAGTCATCCCGGAAGCCGCACGGTTACTCCGATCTCGAGCAGGCTTTAGGCAGGCGGCAACCTAGCCGACTGCTCGGGGCAGCTTCCGTCCCTACCGACAATGCGCTTTGCGAACTCGCGTCGCCTTGAACGTGCCGCGGGGCGCGGATCTGAACGAACTCAACTAACGCCCAAGGAGTCGGCCCGGTGGCGACATCTACAATCTCTCAAACGCAAGCGGACGAAGCGCCTATTATGACGCCTCGGCAACGCCTGATCGCCGTCCTTCTTCTCGGCACCAACTTCATGTTGTCGGTCGACTTCTCAATCCTCAACATAGCGTTGCCCGAGGTCGGACGAGCGGTCGGGCTCGACATCGTCAGCCTGCCTTGGGTAGCGACGGCCTTCGCCCTACCGGCCGCTGGATTGTCGCTCCTCTCTGGGCGGTTTGCCGATCTATATGGTCGGCGTCGCATGTTTCTCTTGGGGCTCGCGCTTCTCGCCGCGGCTTCGCTGATGGGTGGCCTGGCGACAGGGCCGACCATGCTCCTCTCAGCTCGCGCCCTTCAGGGGGCGCAACCGCAATGACAGCACCGGCCGCTCTGTCGCTCCTGATCACGACTTTCGCTGATGAACGACAGCGTGCGCGGGTTCTGGGCCTGAACGGCGCCTTTCTTTCGGCCGGCTTTACGGTGGGGGCGCTCGCGGGCGGAATACTCGTCGGGGCGTTGAGCTGGCGCTGGACTTTCCTGATCAACGTACCCTTCGCCGTTGCCATCCTCGCGTTGACGCCCTTCGTCGTTCCCGCAGGTCATGCTCCTGAGACGGTGCGGCTCGACGTGCCAGGCGCGGTGTCAGTGACGCTCGGTCTGTTTGCCATTGTGTTCGGAATCACCGAGCACACTCTTCTGGCGCTAATCGCCGGAGCCGTTCTTCTGATCCTGTTCTTTTGGATCGAGCGCCGCGCGAAGGCCCCGCTGGTCGCGATCGACATGCTGGCTCTGCCTTCCGTGCGGTGGGGCAACCTGGCGCTCCTGACCATCTTCTCGATGGAGGCTGGTCTTATCTATCTGATCACCCTGTATCTTCAGGACGCATTGCATTTCGGTGCGATGACGACCGGCCTGATCTTTGGCGTTCCAGGGATCGCGTCGGTGGTTGCCGGCGTCATCGCGGGTCGGATCATTGCCCACCGTGGTGCGCGGCGTGTGCTGCTTGTTGCGATGTTGGTTCAAGCGGGCTTCACCGCGCCCCTGATCGTGCTTGGCAGCGATGCAATCTGGATGTGGCTGCTCGTGCCGGCGCTCTTTGTCGGCTTCTTCGGTCACATCACGGCTGTCGTCGCAGCAACCGTTGCCGCAACCTCGCAAGTCACAGACGAAAACGAAGGATTGGCTACCGGCCTTCTAAGCATGACCCAGCAGGTTGCGGTCACCGTTGGAATTCCGGTTCTAGGCGCCGTCATGGCTCTCCGGGCGGATCTTTTGGCCGGTATCCATCTCGCATTCATAGCGGACGTAGTTCTGACATTAGCGGTCGTGGTCGTGGTGGCCATTGGCCTGAAGCGAACTCGCTCCGCGGGCATGGCGTCGGCGGCGGCCGGGTAGCAACGGCTGCGCCCGAAGTCATTGGCGAGCTTTCGAATTGTCGCGCTCCGGAGGAAAGCGAGGTGGCCGACGGGGCCGGCGCCCTCCCGGGCGAGGGCCGGGGGACGGGCAGGTCCTGCTGACCTGCTGACCTCACTGATTTCGGCCGGAGCGTGGCCGCCCCCATGATCAAACCTTGATAAGCGTAGGGACACTACGTATAATAAACGTAGCCTGCCTTCGGTTTGAATGAACCAAGTGCAGGGGAGTTGGGATAATGACCAAACCAGCAATTCATTTCGCGACGAATGAGGCCACAAACCGCCCCCATTCATGGCCGAACCTGAGCGGCGGGCATGAGCCGGCTCGCCGAAGAGCTGTCGTCGTGGGGGGCTCTCTTGCCGGCCTGATGAGCGCGCTGGCGTTGTCCCGGGTCGGACTGCAGGTGACCGTGCTTGAGCGATCGGATCGCAAGTCACGCACCGGCGCTGCTCTGGAGGTCAGCGAGGGACTGCTCGAACGCCTGACTGGCAGGCATACGAAAGCCGTGGCCAACATTCTTCCAACGGGTGCTCAAGCGTGGGCCGACGTCCACGCCGGTCTTCGTTCTGTGGCCCAGGCCGACCCCAATATCTGCATTCGATCACCGGTACGCGTGGCGTGCGCGGATCAGGACGAGCGTGGGGCGTGGGCGGTGGCAGAAAATGGCGAAGTCGTCACCGGCGACATTGTCGTCGGCGCTGACGGTCATGCCAGCGTCGTTCGTCAGCATGTCGCGCCTGAGAGCCCCGACGCCAAATTCGCCGGCTACCTGATCTGGCTCGGCCTCGTCGATGAGCATCTGATCCGGTCGAGGCCGTGGCCGTCAAACCTCGCGATCCTTTACGAAAGGGACTATTGCCTCAACGCGTACTATCTTCCCGGACCCGGCGGCACCGTCGCCGCGGGAAAACGGCGGATTGGCTGGGGCTGGTACGACGCCCGCCAAACCGACCTTCTGCGCGCATCCGGCTGCCTTGTCGGCAACGTCGTCCAGCGCACACTTCGGCCGGACAAGATTCCAAGGTCGACATTTGAGGATTTGGCTGCCGAAGCGAGGGACATTTGGCCCGACCCATGGCGCGAAGCCATCCTTCATTGCATCGAACGGCGCGAAGTGATCGGAACGCCGGTCGCCGAATACATGCCAAAGCGCTTGATACGGGGGCGAGTATGCCTGGTTGGCGATGCCGCCCACGTGCCTTCGCCCATGACGGGCAGAGGGTTCGCCGCGTCGGCACTCGATGCGCTCGCGCTCGCTGAGGCACTTGAGCGGAACCTGCCCGGGCATGGCGTGGCGGATGCGCTCTGCCGCTATGAGACCAAGCGGCTCGAGGCCGCCCGAGACCTTGTTCTTTCCGGGCAGAGTTTCAGCCGCTCATTCGCCCCCCGATGAGGAGGCATTTTGATGCTTCGACAAGCAGATATCGCGAGCCGGCGCTCGCCTCGGCACGCAAACCAGCGGCTCGATCGGTTCGTGGAAAGAGGCCGGGGCGATGAGTGATCGGCAAGGCTCGCTCAATGACGCTCACTCCCCGGCTCAATCCCTTGCTGCTGTCGGGCGGTCGGGGCGCGCGCGTGTTCTCGCGGTTTTTGCACTGGGCTCGACGCTTCTTGTCGCGTGGCTGCTCAACTCGCAGCTTGGACGGGGATCGGAGTCGACAGCGCCGTCGACCGTTCCGACGGTTCAAGTCGCGCAGCCTCTCCAGAGAAATGTGGTCGAATGGGACACCTATATCGGAAGGTTCGAGGCGAGCCGAACGGTTGAGGTCCGGCCCCGTGTTTCGGGTCAGGTAATCGGCGTCCATTTCCGCGATGGCGCTATCGTTCAGCAGGGCCAACTGCTTTTTACCATCGACCCTCGCCCATTCGAGGCAGCGCTGGCGCAGGCACGTGCCGAGCTGGCGAGAGCGCGCAGCGATCTCGATCTTGCCCGGACGCAGGCGGAGAGGGCTGCGCGCCTTAGGCCTTCGGATGCCATTTCTCAAAGCGAGGCTGACGATCGGAATGCGAGATTCAGGGCGGCGGCGGCGACCGTAGACGCGGCTGAAGCAGTCGTCCGCGCTCGCGCGCTCGACCTGGAGTTCACGCAGGTGCGCGCCCCGATTGGAGGGCAGATATCCGATCGGCGGGTCGATGAGGGCAACCAAGTGGTGGGTGCGGCAGGGACCGGCAGCACGCTGCTGACCACGATCAACGCTCTCGATCCGATTTACTTCTCATTCAACAGCTCCGAGGCGCTCTATCTCAAGACCAAGCGTGCGAGAGAGAACGGCGCCCAGCCGTCGCCGGTGGAGATCCGCTTGCAGGACGAGACGGCGTATCGCTGGCGCGGCACGCTGGACTTCACGGACAATGGACTGGACGTTCGTTCGGGAACGATCCGGGGTCGAGCTACGATCGCCAACCCCGGCCTTTTTCTCACACCTGGCATGTTCGGTGACATGCGACTGGCGGATGCCGGCCCGCGTCGCGTCCTCCTCGTCCCCGACACAAGCATCTCGAGTGATATGACCCGCAAGACCGTGCTCGTCGTTGGCCCGAACAATGTCGTCACGGCGCGTACCGTCGAACTCGGTGCACTGGTTGATGGGCTGCGTGTGATCCGCGCGGGGCTGGAGCCGAGCGAGCAGATCGTCACCAGCGGGGTGCAACTCATTCAACCCGGCCAGAAGGTTCAAGTACGCCCCGGTACCATCACGCCGCAAAGGCAGGCGAGCAGCGAAGTCATCGCTACGCCGCAGGCGCAAACTGCCACGATGGAGGAGCCATGAGATTCTCGCGCTTCTTCATCGAGCGGCCGATCTTTGCCGTGGTGGTCTCAGTGGTCATCACGATCCTCGGCGCGATCTGCTACACCGTGCTGCCGGTCGCTCAATATCCCGAAGTCGTACCGCCGACGGTCCAGGTGACCGCGACCTATCCTGGCGCCTCAGCCGAGACAGTTGCCGAGACGGTCGCGGCACCGATAGAGCAGGAGATCAACGGCGTCGACGGGATGCTTTACCAATCGTCGCAGTCGACCGGCGATGGCCGCCTCGTCATCACGGTGACCTTCAGGCAGGGCACCAACCTCGATACCGCACAGACGCTCGTCCAGAACCGGGTGGCGATCGCCATCCCGCGGCTGCCGGAGGACGTGCAGAGGCTCGGCGTCGTCACCAAGAAGACCTCTCCTGATATCCTGCTCGCGATAAACCTGATCTCACCTGATCACTCGCTCGATGAGGCCTATATTTCGAACTACGCCGTAACCCGTATCCGTGACGAACTGCTTCGTGTCGAGGGTGTCGGGGATGCGGAATTGTTTGGGTCCCGCGAACTCAACATGCGCGTCTGGCTCGACCCACGTCGTGCTGCCGCGCTCGGTTTGACTGCCGGCGACATCGTCTCGGCGCTCAGGTCGCAGAACGTCCAGGTCGCGGCGGGCACGCTCGGCCAACCGCCATCCGACGGCGACGCATTCCAGCTCAACATCCAGACGCAGGGACGCTTCACCGATCCTGCCCAGTTCGCGAACGTCGTGATCCGCACCGACGCCGACGGCCGGCAGGTACGCGTCTCCGATATCGCGACTGTCCGGTTCGGCGCGGAGGACTACGGCCTCACGGCCTATCTCGGCGCGCAAAAGTCGGTGGTCATCCGCGTCGTCCAATTACCGGGTTCGAACGCGCTTGCCGCCGCGCAGGGTGTCAGAGCAGTCATGGAACGCTTATCGCAGCGGTTCCCGCCGGGCCTCACCTACAGGATTGCCTATGACCCGACCGAGTTCATCCAACGGTCGATCGACGAGGTCGTAAAGACGCTGTTTGAAGCCGTGGTGCTCGTCACCCTGGTCGTCGTCGTGTTCCTGCAAAAGTGGCGTGCGGCGATCATCCCGGTCTTGGCCATTCCCGTTTCGCTCATTGGTACGGCAATCGTGCTGGCGGGCGTGGGCTACTCGCTCAACAATCTGTCGCTGTTCGGGCTGGTGCTGGCGATCGGCATCGTCGTCGACGACGCGATCGTCGTTGTTGAGAATGTCGAACGGCATATCGAGAATGGCGAGTCCGCGCTCGACGCTGCCCGACTGTCTATGGACGAAGTGTCAGGGGCGCTGATCGGTATCGTTCTCGTGCTCTGCGCGGTGTTCTTGCCCACGCTATTCATGAGGGGGCTTTCGGGCGCGTTCTACCAGCAGTTCGCAGTGACGATCTCGACCGCGACAGTGATCTCGCTCATCGTATCGCTGACGCTATCGCCGGCCTTAGCCGCGATCCTGCTCAAGCCACGCCCGCCAGCGCGAGAACGCGGCCGGTGGCGTCGGGTCGTCGAGGCCTCCGGCGAGCGATTCAACGGCGCTTTCGCGTGGGTGAGCGACCGCTATGGCCGATTGACGATGCTCCTCGTGCGCAGGCCGCGCACCATGCTGGTCGCTTACGGGGGGCTCATCGTGGCGACTGGGTTGCTCTTTTGGGCGACGCCGGTCGGTTTTATTCCGGCGCAGGATCAAGGCTTTTTCATCGCCGCCATCCAGTTGCCGCCGGGTTCTTCCGCCGCGCGTACGGATGCGTTGCTGGAGGAGGTGTCGAAGCGCGTCCTCCCCATTCCCGGCATTCGGACGAGCATTGGCTTCTCTGGCGTCGATGGTCCGTCCGAGACGCGCGCGGCGAGTTCGTCCGCCGCATTTTTCATGTTGGACGACTATGGCGAGCGCGCCAGGCACGGGCAGACGCTCGATAGCCTGATCGAACAGGCCCGCAGAGCGACAGCCGACGTTACCGGCGCGAAAATCATGATTGTCAAACCGCCTCTGATCCGGGGCATCGGCTCGGCCGGCGGCTATCGCCTCATGGTCCAAGACCAGGATGGGGTGGGGTATCGGCAACTCGAGACCGCAGCCAACAAGCTAATCGCGAAGGCAAATGCGACGGCGGGGCTCACGGGGGTCTACACATTCTTCGAGACGGCAACTCCGCGCGTTACGGTCAACATCGATCGCGCCAAGGCACAGATGCTCGGCGTGCCGCCCGAACGCGTGTTCGAGGCGCTGCAGGTCTATCTCGGTTCTGCATTCATCAACGACTTCAATTTGCTTGGTCGCACATTCCGCGTCACCGCGCAGGCGGACGCACCGTTCAGGCGAAGCGCGGCAGACATTGCCAACCTGCAGACGCGCTCAGACTCCGGCGCAATGGTCCCGATTGGTTCGGTCGCGACCTTCGGTAACGATACGGGCCCCTATCGTGTGGTGCGGTACAATCTTCGTCCCGCCGTTGCGGTGGATGGCGATACAGCGCCACATACCTCGTCCGGTACGGCACTTGCCGCAATGGAACGCGTTGCGGACGAGGCTCTGCCGAAGGGGTTCTCGTACGAGTGGACGGGGATCGCCTATCAGCAGAAGGCGGCGGGCAACACCGCACTGGTCGTGCTCGCGCTAGCCGTGGTGTTCGTCTTTTTGGTGCTCGCGGCGCAATACGAAAGCGTTACGCTGCCTTTGGCGATCATCCTTATCGTGCCGATGTGCCTGTTCGCCGCAATGGTCGGCGTAAATCTACGCGGACAGGACAACAACGTCCTGACTCAGATCGGCCTGGTCGTCCTGATCGCGCTTGCCGCAAAGAACGCGATCCTCATCGTCGAGTTCGCGCGCCAGGCGGAGGAGCGTGGGGCACCGCCGGCGGAAGCCGCGGTGATTGCCGCGAAGGAGCGATTGCGGCCGATCCTGATGACGAGCTTCGCCTTCGTGCTTGGGACGTTGCCGCTTCTGATTGCGAAGGGCGCAGGTGCTGAGCTGCGTCAGGCGCTCGGAACAGCCGTTTTCGCCGGTATGCTTGGCGTCACCGCATTCGGGCTCCTGTTCACGCCGACCTTCTACGTGGTGTGTCGCGCGCTGTCCGAGCGGTTCGCCAAGCGCTCTCTTCCGCCTGCCGCGCCAGCAGCAGAACCGGCCGAATAGGAGGAACGATGCGGCCTTTCACCACGCCATCCCGGCCATACTGAAAAGGAGTTCGTCGTCGATGGCAAACGCGGGACCTTTAAAACCGCGAGTCAGCGCTGCCCTCGCGATGACGGCCCGCCAACGGCTTGTGGCGGTCCTTCTTCTCGGCACCAATTTCATGCTCTCGGTCGACTTCTCGATCCTCAACATCGCGTTGCCGGAAGTGGGGCGGGCCGTTGGCCTGAACGTCGCAAATCTGCCCTGGGTCACAACGGCCTTTGCGCTGCCGGCCGCCGGGCTGTCCCTGTTGTTCGGGCGGCTCGGCGATCTCTACGGCCGTCGTCGAATGTTTCTTGCCGGCCTCACGCTTCTCGCAGTGGCGTCACTCTTGGGTGGCATTTCGACGGGGCCGTTTACGTTACTTGCTGCTCGATCGCTCCAAGGGACGGCAGCCGCAATGACAGCGCCGGCCGCCCTGTCGCTTCTCATCACAACCTTCGCCGACCGACGACAGCGCGAGCGTGTGTTGGGCTGGAATGGCATGTTGCTGTCAGCCGGCTTCACGGTCGGCGCGCTCCTCGGCGGGACGCTTGTGGGCATGCTGAGTTGGCGTTGGGCCTTCCTCATCAACGTGCCCGTCGCCATCCTCATTCTCGCGCTGGCGCCGTTCCTGATTGCGGCGAGGGGTTCATCCGACCGTGTGCCGTTGGATGTCCCCGGTGCGGCATCCGTCACGCTTGGACTCCTGGCGTTGGTCTTTGCGATCACCGACCGGTCGCTCCTTGCGCTCGTGGCAGGCATGATCCTTCTCACACTTTTTATTCTGATCGAGCAGCGCACGACAATGCCGCTGATCGCCATTGGGATGCTCGCCCGTCCGGCTGTTCGCTGGGGCAATCTTGCGGCGCTGGCCATCTTCTCAATGGAGGCGGGGCTGATCTTTTTGATGACGCTCTATCTCCAGGACGTGCTGCACCTGCCACCATCGACGGCCGGCCTGATATTCGGAGTCCCGGGCCTCGCCTCGGTCGCGGCCGGGATAGTGGCGGGTCGAATTATTGGCCGTCACGGCGCGCGTTCGGTTCTGCTCGCCGCATTGCTGGTTCAAGGTGGGCTTACCGCACCGCTAACGCTGCTCGGAAACGCGCCGATCTGGCTATGGCTGTTGGTGCCAGCGCTCTTCGTTGGGTTCCTGGGGCACATCACTGCCGTCGTCGCCGCGACCGTCATCGCCACTTCGCAGGCTTCAGAAGCCGATGCGGGGCTGCTGACCGGGCTCGTGACCACGAGCCAACGGATTGCGGTAACCGTGGGCATCCCGGCGCTGGGTGCTGTGATGGGGCTGAGCGCCGACCTCCTGACCGGAATCCGCGTCGCTCTCGCAGCGAACGCGATTTTCACTGCGGCGGCCGTGGTTCTGATCGGCCTCGGTCTCCGCGGTGAGCGGCTCCCGGCCCCAGCCGCTGCGCCTGACGACACCCGATAGAGGAAGACTGGAATGACGATGTGCTCCGCCCGCTAGCCGGTCATGGACCGCGTCCCTGCCAAGCCGAAGAGAAGACGAGACGCGGAGATATGGAGTGTAGCGAAGCGGCATGCCGAACCTGATATTGGACCTGCGATATTTAAGATGCGCTGTTTATGCTTCTCAATTGGGCAGCTTTCGGCGTGCAGCAGAGTCCCTTGGGCTTCCTCAATCCTCACTAAGCAGAAGAATTCAGTCGCTTGAGCAACGTCTCGGATTCCCGTTGTTTGAAAGACGTAGAACAGGGGTCCAGTTAACGAGAGCGGGAGCGACATTCTTGGAGAGTGCCCTCGTCGGCGCTGACCAATTGGATTTTGCCGCTCGGCGCGCTTCAGCGGTTCACCGAGGCGGTTCTGGCGAAATTCGTGTCGGAATACTTCCCTTGCTGACGGGTGAACGATTGAGAGAGGTACTGCGTGTCTTCAGAAAGCGGCACCCCAACGTAAGCGCATTTCTAACCGAGGGATCTCTTCGCGAGATTGGCGACGCAGTGACCACGGGGAAACTCGACATTGGGTTTGTGGTGGGCCATCCCGATCTGCCGGCCTGTCGGTTGCAGACACTCGGGACCGAGCCATTGGTAGTCGTCCTGCCGACTAATCATCGCTTAGCACATTGCGATCTAGTTAACTGGCATGCGATCGAAGACGAAACATTCGTGGTCTGCCGCAACGGATCAGGTGCTGACATTCAGGAGTTTTTACTTTCCAGACTGGCGCGACCGGGCTTTCGGCCTCGCATCGACATTCACGACGTGTCCCACGCCAGTGTGATCGACATCGTCCGGATGAACTACGGGATTACCATAGCAAGTGCTTCATACTTTTCGCTCGATGTAGCTGGAGTGGTACTTCGCCCTTTGGAGGGGAAGCTAAGGCGCTGATAACATCAGCGCTATGGCGGGCGGACGCCGCCAATTCTGCAATCCCGGAGCTGCTCGCGGCGGCTGGACGTATCTTCCGGGACAAGGCTGCGAAGTCGGCGGTTACCGCGTAGCGCCTAGAAGGCAATTTCAAGGCGGGTCACGGTTTTTGCGTTGTTGACCCTTCTCGCCGTGCGCGAGCGAAACCACGATCGGTTGCGATGAATCGCTGCACCATCGGCGGTATGAGCTTCGCGGGATTGTTGACCGGCTGTCCCGTCTCGCGCGCTAGGACCTCAGCATAATCGACGAGATCACGATGCAGAGGCGCAGGTAACTCGACGGTTACCTTAACCGGCTTGTCATCCGCGATCGCGCCCAGCTTCAGCTTGGCCATGTCAACCTCCATAGGGTTCGAGAACGAGATCGCGTGTGACGATCACCCGCACGGGGAAGCCCGGCCGGATCGTGAGCGTCGGCGCGATATTGAGCTGACGACGAACGATCTGCTGGCCGGCGTCGTTGATCGTGTCCTGGCCGCCGTTACGGATCGCCTGGATCAGCCTGTCATCGTCATTGGTGGCAAGTTCGGCGCCGACACTCAGCAGCGTTGAGAGGCCGGCCGCCTTGGCAAGATCCCACCAGTGATAGTCGACGCCGTCCTGCAGGCCGGCATAGCCCTCGGCGTCGGCGCCGGGCTGCCGCTCGAGCACGATGCTGCGGCCGTTCGGAAAGATCAGGCGGTTCCAGACGAGGAGTACGCGACTCTGTCCGAACTGAACGCTGTTATCATATTGGCCGATGACGCGCGTTCCCTGCGGGACGAGAAGGATGCGGCCGGTCGGGCTATCGTAGATGTTCTCGGTCACCTGCGCGGTAATCTGACCCGGCAGGTCCGAACGGATGCCGGTAATCAGCGCCGCCGAGATCACCGCTCCCGCTTGAAGGATGTTCGGCGATGCCGGCGCGGCGACCCGGTCGGCCGCAACGGTGCGCCGGTCGACGGGAGCGTTGAGGAACGCCTGTTGCCGCTCCTGAGCCGTCGGCGTCGCCGGCGGCGGCGCGAGGCCAAGGCTCGTTAGATCTGGCTGCGCCAGGGTCGGCGAAGTGGTGGCCGCCGGCGCGGCGTTGCGGGCCTCCGACGCGGCGAACAGCCGGCTCGTCCGGGCGGTCTCGATCTCCTGAAGCCGACGCTGCTCCTCGGCGCTGAGGCCGGGCTGCGGCGGGGCTACGCCGGGCGCCGGCACCGGCTGGCCGCGATTCTGGGCGCTGACGATCGGCCGGCCGAGATCACCGGGTAGCGGCGGGCCGAGCTGGGGCACGCCGGTATAGTCCCGCGGCAGGCCCTGCAGGCCGTCTGCCGTCGAGCGGTTGTCCGTCGAATAGAGTTCCTCGGGCGGACGGCCGCTGTTGCGGGTCTGGAGCGCATAGACCAGCGCTCCGCCGAGGCCGAGACTTGCGACCAGGCCGAGACCAGCCAGCACCTTGCGCGACAGCCGCGTGACGCGCGGAGCCTCGGCGCGCAGCCGCATGGGCGCGGCCGCCTCCGGCGCCGATCCCGTGAGCGGCGCGCCGGCTTCCTCTTCCTCGTTCCGGTCCTCGCTCACGATGCGGGCCTCCCGTCGGTGCGGGTGATCCGGACGCGCTTCTGGGTGTCGCCGGAGCCGAAGCGCAGCTCGGCGGCCGCGAAGAGCCGGTCGACGATCATGTAGTTGTTGCGAACCCGGTAGTTGACGAGCTCGGAAGTGTTGCCCTCGGCACCAACGACGAACAGCGGCGGCATCTCGCCCTGGCCGATTCCCCTCGGGAATTCGATGAAGACCTGCCGGCCGTCGTCATAGGCGCGCAGCGGACGCCATGCGGCGCGGTCGCCGGTCACCTCGTAACGGAAATTGATGCGCGAGAGATCGACGCCGGTCGCCACCGGCTGGGTGGCCTGCGCTTCAGCGTTCTGGCGCCGCAGCGCGATGAGCTGGTCCTGTGGATATTGCCACGAGACCGAGGCCATATAGGTGCGCTCGGTCGAGCGCAGCTCCATGTGATAGGTGCGCAAGTTGGTGTTGATGACGAGATTGGTCATCAGGTCGGCGCGGGTGGGCTTCACCAGGATGTGGACTTGGATGGCGGCGCCCGAGCCACTCTGCGTATCGCCGATGATCCAGCGCACCGTGTCGCCGGCGGCTACCGGGCCGGAGCCGACGAGCTGCTCACCGGGTTGGAGCGCAATATCCGTGATCTGCCCTACCGCCGTGTAGACCTGATAGAGCGCCCCTTGGGAGAAGGGATAGACCTGCATGGAGTTGATGAAGCCGTCGCGCACCGGCTGGATGCGGGCGGCGGCATTGGCCTGGTTGACGCGCGCCGTGGGATCGGCCGGCTCGGGCGCGCGCCGAGATTCCTCTACGGGTTTCATCTGGCCGGGTAGCGGCAGCGGCCTCGGCAGCTCGACCACTTGGACCGGCGCGGGCGGATCGACGGTCTGCACGGCGGCAGGCGCGTCGTCGTAGCTGATCTCAGGTGGCTTTTGCGTCGTCGCGCAGCCGGCGAGCGCTGTGGCGGAAAGCAGCAAAGCCGCCAATGTGTGCGTGCGGAAAGCCGGTTCTCCGGCTCTACGGAAAATCGGCATCGTCATTGCCCTAGCTCCCGTGACCATGAAATTGCGTTGACGTAAATCCCCAGCGGATTGGCGCGCAGCCGGTCGGCGTTGCGCGGAATCTGGACGACGATGGTGAGGATCGCCGTCCATCGGGTCGTGTCGGCGAGCTGGCCGTTCTCGTAGCGGCGCTCGGTCCATGCGACCCGGAAGCTGTCGGGCGACGCGCGGATCACGCTCGAGACGTCGACCGCGATCTGCTGGCGGCCCACTTTGGTGAAGGGGTCGTTCGAGCGCGCGTAGTCGTTGAGCGCGGCGGCTCCCCGGTCCGTCGTGAAGTCATAGGCGCGCAGCCAGTTTTGCCGGACGATGATCGCGTCGGCCGGGATCGAGCGGACCTGCTCGATGAAGCGTGCGAGGTGGAACGCAATCTGCGGGTCGGTCGGCTGATAATCGGGAGTTGCTGGGGCGATCGCCTGTGCCTGGCCGAGCCGGTCCGTCTGAACCACCCACGGAACGACCGTGCCGCGCGCCGACTGCCAGACCAGCGCCGCCGCGAACCCCGCCGATAGGAAGAGCGACCCGAACGCCATGTAGCGCCAGTTGCGCGCCTGGACGCGAGCCGAGCCGATGCGGTCGTCCCAGACCTGGGCGGCGCGCTGGTACGGCGTTTCGGGTTCAGGAGCTTTTCCATAGTGCGTCGAGGGTCGTCGGAACATCAGCGGTCACCTTCGGACAGATTGATGGAGGAGCCGCCGCCGTGGCTGTCGCCGCTCCGCACCGCATGGACGGTGGTCGAGACGGCATGGCTCATCTGTTGCGAGCGCTTCATGCGGCGGGCCCAGGCGGGCGGCTGATCGCCGCGGCCGGCGGGGCTCGAAGCGGCCTCATTGGCCGCTTCGCCAACGGTGCCCATGGTAGAGGAGCCCCCCGACGCCCCGAAGGCGGATCGGGCCCCGTTTGCGAAACTGGAGCGCATGCTCGACGATGCGCGCTCGGCGGCGCGGCGGAGCGGTGATATGGCGGAGCCAGCGGCCCGGGCGACACCGCCCAGGCCGCTGGCCACGCCCGAGGCGCCCGTCTGCCCTGCGGCTCCCAGGCTGTACGCTGTCGATGCGCCGGCGGCCAGCGCCGCACCACCCCGAGCTGCGGCGGCTGCACCGCCCGCCAGTGCAGCGCCGCCGGCGGCGACGGTGCCGACCGTGGCAGATCCGGCCGCGACCATGCCGCCAGCGGCCAGCCCCGTGCCGACCGCAGCACCGGCGCCGAGCTGCGGACCGCCGGACACGAGGCCGTTGGCGATGCCGGGACCGAAGATGCCGAGGCCGAGCAAAGTCAGCGCCGCGAGGACGATCGCCATGGCTTCGTCGATCGTCGGCGTGCGGCCGCCGAAGCCGGCCGTGAATTCGGAGAAGAGGCTCGATCCGATGCCGATGATGACGCCGAGGACCAGCACCTTGATGCCGGAAGAGATGACGTTGCCGAGCACGCGCTCGGCCATGAAGGCGCTCTTGCCGAAGAGACCGAACGGAATAAGCACGAAGCCGGCGAGCGTCGTCAGCTTGAATTCGATCAGGGTGACAAAGAGCTGGATGGCGAGGATGAAGAAGGCGAGCAGCACCAGCGCCCAGGCGAGCAGCATCACCGCGATCTGGATGAAGTTCTCGAAGAAGCTCCAGTACCCAATCAGGTCGGAGATGGAATCGAGCAATGGCCGGCCCGCATCGAGCCCGGTCTGTGCGACGCGGCCGGGACGCATCATGTCGGCGATCGTGAAGCCGGTGCCGGACGCCTTCAGTCCGAGCCCGGCGAAGCTCTCGAAGATGATGCGGGCAAGGTTGTTCCAGTTGCCGATCAGATAGGCGAAGACGCCGACGAAGAGCGTCTTCTTGACCAGGCGCGCCATGATGTCGTCATCGGCGCCCCAGCTCCAGAACAGCGCGGCGAGCGTCACGTCGATCACGATCAGCGTGGTGGCGATGAAGGCCACTTCGCCGCTGAGGAGGCCGAAGCCGCTATCGATGTAGCGGGTGAAGACCTTCAGGAAATGGTCGATGACGCCGGTGCCGCCCATGATCTCAACGCGCCTCGTTCGTATGGAGGTCGATCGCCGGCGCGGTCTCGTTAGCGGCGGGGTCGAGCGCGGCCGGAGGGTTCTGAGGCCCCGGCGCTTGAGGCGCAGGCTGCGGCTGCAAGGCCTGCGACGGTTTCAGGAAGCGGTCGCGGTTGTCCGCCCAGGCCTGAAGACAGGCGGGATCGCGGGTGCCGGCTTCCCCGAGCTGCTGGCAACGCCGCAGCTCGGTCTTCAGCGGGTCGACGCCCGTTTCGGTCGCGGCGGCGACGCTGCGATAGAGTGTCGGTTCGTCTTTGCGGGAGAGTTCGATAGCCGTCGCCGTGATCGCAAAGGTCACGAAGCCGATGGCGCCGATGCGCGCGAGAATCTTTCCGTCCATCGCCGCGCCCTCAGTTGCTGCCCGGGAACATCTGCGCATTGCCGGGCTGGTATCCAGCGCCCGGTGTCAGGAAGCGGCGGCGCTGCTCGCGGCCCTGTTCGGCCGCGGCCGACCGCTCGGCCTCGGCGAGCGCCTGGGCGCGGCCGTTGGCGGAGACGACGGCGGTGAGATCGGCGAGCTGCTGCGCCTGAAGGGCGAGGAGCTGGTTGCCGGCCTGCGTCGCCTGCAGGGCGCCGGTCGCGCCCTGGCTCTGACCGACCAGCGCCGACATCTGCGTCCTATTGGTGTCGATGTTGCCGACGACGCCGGCCTGGACGCGCATCGCGTCCTGGAGTCCCGAGACCGTATTGTTCCAGCGTTCCTTCGCCTGGGCGATGAGCTGCTGGTCGGAGGCGCTCATCGAGGCGCTTCCGGCCCCGTAATTGGTCTGGAACGCCCGGTCGATGTTCTGGACATTGTAGGCGATGCCCTGCGCCTGGCTGAGGAGTTGCTGGGTGCGCTGGACAGACTGCTGGAGCTGCTGAAGGGAGGAGAACGGCAGGCTCGTGAGGTTGCGCGCCTGATTGATCAGCATCTGCGCTTCGTTCTGTAGCGACGTGATCTGGTTGTTGATCTGCTGCAGGGCGCGGGTCGCCGACAGCAGATTCTGGGCGTAGTTGGTCGGATCGTAGACGATCCATTGGGCGGAGGCCGGCGCGATCAGCACCGGTGATATTGACAGCGGCGCGGCTAGAATGGCGGCGGCGAACGCCGCGCGGGGGACACGCAGTTTCATGGCTGGCTCTCCAGGTTGGGGAGGTTGGGAATGAGGTCGGCCGCCCAGTCGACACCGCGATGGCGCAGCCACGCCGCGAGGAAGCCCTCGCGCCCGTGCTCGACGACGATGCGGTCGATGGCGGCCTGGTCGGTCTTGGAGGACGCCGCGCAGAGCGCGAGCGCGACGTCGGCGAGGCCTAGCTCGAACAGCCGGTTGCCGCGGCGGCTCTGGCAGTAATAGTCCCGCTTGGGCATCGCCTGCGCGAGGATCTCGATCTGCCGGTCGTTGAGACCGAAGCGTCGGTAGATCGCGGTGATCTGCGGCTCGATCGCCCGCTCGTTCGGCAGCAGCAATCGCGTCTGGCAGCTCTCGATGATGGCCGGCGCGATCGCCGAGCCATCGATGTCGGAGAGCGACTGCGTGGCGAAGACGACGCTGGCGTTCTTCTTGCGCAGCGTCTTCAGCCACTCGCGGAGCTGGCCGGCAAAGCCTTCGTCGTCGAGGGCAAGCCAGCCTTCGTCGACGATGATCAGGGTCGGCTCGCCGTTCAGCCGGTCCTCGATGCGGTGGAAGAGATAGGAGAGCACCGCCGGGGCCGCGGCCGTCCCGATGAGCCCCTCGGTTTCGAAGGCCTGGACGGTGGCAACGCCGAGATGCTCGCTCTCGGCGTCGAGCAGCCGGCCATAGGGTCCGCCGACGCAATATGGCCGGAGCGCCTGCTTCAGGTCGTTCGACTGCAGGAGCACCGACAGGCCGGTCATGGTGCGCTCGGCCGCGGGCGCGCTCGCCAGCGAGGACAGCGCCGCCCAGATCAGCTCCTTGACCTCGGGCGTGACCTGAATGCTCTCGCGCATGAGGATGGCGACAATCCAGTCGGCGGCCCAGGCGCGTTCGGCCGCCTCATCGATCCGGGAGAGCGGCTGAAGCGCGACGCTGTCGGCCGAGCCCTCGGTAAGGCCGCCGCCGAGATCGTGCCAGTCGCCGCCCATGGCGATGGCGGCGGCGCGGATCGAGCCGCCGAAGTCGAAGGCGAAGACCTGCGCGCCGGCGTAGCGGCGAAACTGCAGCGCCATCAGCGCCAGCAGCACGGACTTGCCCGCGCCGGTCGGGCCGACCACCAGGGTGTGGCCGACGTCGCCGACGTGAATGGAGAACCGGAACGGGGTGGACCCTTCGGTCTTGCCGTACAGCAAGGGGGTGCACCAAAGTGCTCATCCCGTTCCGGCCCCGCCCACACGGCGCTCAGGGGAATCATGTGGGCGAGATTGAGCGTCGAGATCGGAGGCTGACGGACATTGGCGTAGACGTGACCCGGCAGCGAACCGAGCCACGCGTCGGCGGCATTGATCGTCTCAGGCATCGCGGTGAAATCGCGGCCCTGGATCACCTTCTCGACCAGACGAAGCTTTTCCGCCGCGACGCGGGGATCGTTGTCCCACACGGCAATGGTCGCGGTGACATAGGCCTGGCCGGCATAGTCGGCGCCGAGTTCCTGCAACGCCAGATCGGCGTCGGCGGCCTTGTTGGCGGCGTCGGTGTCGACCAGGGCGCTGGCCTCGTTGGTCATCGCCTCCTTGAGGATCGCGGCGATCGACTTGCGCTTGGCGAACCACTGCCGGCGGATCTTGGTCAGCAGCTTGGTCGCGTCGGTCTTGTCGAGCAGGATCGCCCGCGTCGACCAGCGATACGGAAAGGCGAGCCGGTTGAGATCGTCGAGGATGCCGGGGGTCGTCGCGGTCGGAAATCCGACGATCGTTAGGATGCGCAGATGCGCGTCGGCGAGGCGCGGCTCCAGCCCGCCGGTGAACGGCTGGTCGGAGATCAGCGCGTCGAGATACATCGGTGTCTCGGGAACGCGCAGCCGGTAGCGTTTCGTCGAGATGGTCGAGTGCAGATAGGTCAGCGTCTCGACGTCATCGAGCCACGCGCATTCCGGCATGAAGGCTTCGACGAGCTGCAGGATGCGGTCGGTGCGGTCGATGAAGCTGCGCAGAGCTTCCCACGCATCGACACCGCGCTCGGCCTTGCCCTCGTAGAGCCAGCTCTCGGCGCGGGCCGCATCCTCGGCCGGCGGCAGGAAGGTGAAGGTCAGGAAATAGCTCGACTCGTAATGGACGGCGTCCTCTTCAAAGTCGGCCTTGCGCTCGGCATCGACCATGGCCGAGGCAGCGTCGGGAAACCGGCTCGCCGGATAGGTGCCGACGGCATGGCGCTGAGCCTCAACGAAGATCGCCCAGCCGCTGCCGAGGCGGCGGAAGGCGCTGTTGAGGCGACCTGCGACGGCGACCAGCTCGGCCTGCACGGCGGAGTCTAGGTCGGGTCCGCGAAAGCGCGCGCTGCGTTGGAAGCTGCCGTCCTTGTTGAGGACGACGCCGGGGGCGACCAGCGCCGCCCAGGGCAGGAAGTCCGCGAGCCGGGTCGAGGTGCGGCGATATTCGGCGAGGTTCATCATGGCGCGCCTCAGACGTTCAGGTGACCGGGAATGCGGAGGTGCCGGCGGCCGACGTCGACGAATTGCGGGTCGCGCTTGGCCGCCCAGACGGCGGCGAAATGGCCGATGGCCCAGAGACCGAGGCCGACCAGCCAGAGGCGAAGACCGAGACCGAGAGCGGCGGCGAGCGTACCGTTGAGGATGGCGATGGCGCGAGGCGCACCGCCGAGCAGGATGTGCTCGGTGAGTGCGCGGTGAACGGGAACGCTGTAACCCGGCACGTCGCCTCCGTTGTCGGTGAGGCCCATCATCAGACGAGCGCTCCGCCGCCGAACGAGAAGAACGACAGGAAGAAGCTCGATGCCGCGAAGGCGATCGACAGGCCGAAGACGATCTGGATGAGACGGCGGAAACCGCCCGAGGTGTCGCCGAAGGCAAGCGTCAGGCCAGTGACGATGATGATGATCACCGCGATGATCTTGGCGACCGGCCCCTCGATGGATTCGAGGATCGATTGCAGCGGCGCTTCCCACGGCATCGAGGAGCCGGAAGCGTGGGCGGCCGGGGCCAGCAGGACACTGGCCAGGAGGACGGATGCGGCTGTCGCCATATGGCGACGAAAATGCAGGGCACGGCGGATCATGCGGGTTCTCCTTCGGCGGGCTGGGTTGCGGGGCGGACGTGGTAGTCGCCGTCGGGGCTGAGCCCTTCGATGCGACCGAGTTCGGCCAGGCGCCGGGTCGAGCCGCGGCCCGAGAGGACCGCGACAAGATCAATCGTCTCCGCGATCAGCGCGCGCGGGACAGTGATGACGGCTTCCTGGATGAGCTGCTCGAGGCGGCGGAGCGCGCCGAGCGCAGTGCCGGCATGGATGGTCCCGATCCCTCCGGGGTGGCCGGTGCCCCAGGCTTTGAGCAGGTCGAGCGCCTCGGCGCCGCGCACCTCGCCGATCGGGATGCGGTCGGGCCGCAGGCGCAGCGAGGAGCGGACCAGATCGGAAAGCGTGGCGACGCCGTCCTTGGTGCGCATGGCGACCAGGTTCGGCGCGGAACATTGCAGCTCGCGGGTGTCCTCGATCAGCACCACGCGGTCGGAGGTTTTCGACACCTCGGCGAGCAGCGCATTGGTGAGCGTCGTCTTGCCGGTCGAGGTGCCGCCGGCCACGAGGATGTTGCGGCGATCGGCGACGGCCTGGCGCAGGATCTCGGCCTGGTCGGCGGTCATGGTGCCGGCGACGACGTAGTCCTGCAGCGTGAAGACGGCGACGGCGGGCTTGCGGATCGCGAAGGCCGGCGCCGCCACGACCGGGGGCAGAAGCCCCTCGAACCGCTCCCCCGTTTCCGGCAGCTCGGCCGAGACGCGGGGATTGCCGGCATGGACCTCCGCGCCGACATGGTGGGCGACCAGGCGCACGATGCGCTCGCCGTCGGCGGCCGAGAGCCGCTCGCCCGTGTCCGACAATCCCTCGGAAAGACGGTCGACCCAGAGACGGCCGTCGGGGTTGAGCATCACCTCGACTACGCTGGCGTCTCCAAGGAAACCGGCGATGGCGGGGCCGAGAGCAGTCCGCAGCATGCGGGCGCCTCGAAGTATCGCCTCAGATTTCTCGGAAGTGGCGGCCACGTTGTCCCCGTTTTTTGCGGGACCGCGTCAGGCCGCCCCTGGATCGGGGATGATTAAGAGAACCGGAAATCGGCCCTCGGCAACAGGTCTCAGGGCGTAGTAGTAGCCTAGCGTGCAAAGACAGGTGGTCGGCGGGATCGGCGATTACTTGAGTTGCCGCAATCGCTGCTTATTGCGCGTCGCGCGCGGGATCGATGTCCTCGGAAATCTCCTGCCGCAGCTTCGGGCCTTTGGCGAGTCTGCGCCCCAACGCGGCGACGAAGGCGTCGTAGCGCTCACCGGCCTGAGCCCGGGCGGCGGCTTGCGCCGGCTCGGGCAAAGGCGGGTTGGTGGTCAGCCAGAAGCGCACGAAGACGGCGAGCATCTCGACGGCGATACCGACATCGCGCTCCATGCGTGTGATGCGCCGGTCGAGCTGGTCGAGGCGCTTGGTCGTCGCCGCTTCCTGGCGCTCGGCGGCATCCGGCGACAGGAAGGAAGCGATCGCCGCCTCGGCGATCAGCGAGCGGGATTGATCGCGCCTTGCCGCATAAGCGGCGAGCGCCTTCATCACGTCGGGTTCGAGATAGACCGACAGGCGTTGTTTCTTCGATGGATTGGCCATGGGCGCGTCACAGCTCCATGCCGTCGTTCGGATCGAGCGAGACCTGGCGCGCCACGCCCTGCATGATCTGGTTGGCGCGGCTGATCCGAGCCGTGTCGTCATCGGCCTCGTCATCGAGCCCAACTTCGAACTCGTTCTCGATCGGCGCCTTCTTCTCGACAGGCGCGGCGCGATCCAGCTCCGGCTGGTGACGCCGTTCCGATCCGGTCGGATCTTCGTCGCTGGCGTCCTCAACGATGGCCGTGCCTGCCGATACCACGCTGACCGGCCGGGCCGGAAGCGGCAGACGGCTCCAGTCGTCCATTCCCGGCTGCGACGGCCTACTGAGCGCCGGCGGCGCCATAATCCGATCCTTGAAGCGGCGATCCTCGTAATAGCGCGCCTTCTTGGCGCGGATCGGCGGTGTGCCTGCGACCATGACGATCTCATCGGCGGGCGGGAGCTGCATGATCTCGCCCGGGGTCAGCAGCGGCCTGGCCGTCTCTGAGCGGGACACCATCAGGTGGCCGAGCCAAGGCGAGAGACGATGGCCCGCATAGTTGCGCATGGCGCGCATCTCGGTCGCGGTGCCGAGCGCATCGGAGACGCGCTTGGCGGTCCGCTCGTCGTTGGTCGCGAAGCTGACGCGGACATGGCAGTTGTCGAGGATCGAATTGTTCGGGCCGTAAGCCTTCTCGATCTGGTTCAGCGACTGCGCGATCAGGAACGCCTTCAACCCATAGCCCGCCATGAAGGCGAGCGCGGATTCGAAGAAGTCGAGCCGGCCGAGTGCGGGGAACTCGTCGAGCATCAGCAGCAGCCGATGCCGGTTGCCCTTGGCGTTGAGATCCTCGGTCAGACGCCGGCCGATCTGGTTGAGGATGAGGCGAATGAGCGGCTTGGTCCGGGCAATGTCCGACGGCGGCACGACCAGGTAAAGGCTGGTCGGCTGGCGGGCACCGACGATATCGGCGATACGCCAGTCGCAGCGGCGCGTCACCTCGGCGACGACGGGATCGCGATAGAGGCCGAGGAAGGACATGGCGGTCGAGAGCACGCCGGAGCGTTCGTTGTCGGACTTGTTCAGCAGCTCGCGCGCGGCCGACGCGATCACCGGATGCGGTCCGCTCTCCCCGAGATGGGCGGTCTTCATCATCGCCGCCAAGGTGGCTTCGATCGGCCGCTTCGGATCGGAGAGAAAGGCGGCGACACCGGCGAGCGTCTTGTCCTCCTCGGCGTAGAGGACATGCAGGATCGCGCCGACCAGGAGCGCGTGGCTGGTCTTCTCCCAGTGGTTCCGCTTTTCGAGGCTGCCCTCCGGATCGACCAGGATGTTGGCGATGTTCTGCACATCGCGGACTTCCCATTCGCCGCGGCGCACCTCGAGCAACGGATTGTAGGCGGCCGACTTCGCATTGGTCGGGTCGAAGAGGAGCACGCGGCCATGGCGGGCGCGGAAGCCGGCGGTCAGCGTCCAGTTCTCGCCCTTGATGTCGTGGACGATCGCCGAGCCCGGCCAGGTCAGCAGCGACGGGACAACCAGGCCGACGCCCTTGCCGGAGCGGGTGGGCGCGAAGCACAGGACATGTTCAGGCCCATCGTGTCGGAGATAGGCGCGGTCATACTTGCCGAGCACCACGCCGTCCTCGCCGAGCAGGCCGGCGCCGCGCACCTCATCATCATGTGCCCAACGCGCCGACCCGAAGGTCTCGGCGTTCTTCGCCTCGCGGGCCCGCCAGACCGACATGCCGATCGCGACCGCGATCGAGATGAATCCGCCGGATGCGGCGATATAGGCGCCCTCGACGAAGATCGGCGGCGCGTAGGCGTCGTAGAAATACCACCACGGAAAGAAGGACCATGGATAGTAGATCGGCCAGTCGCCGAGCATGAACCATGGAGCTCCGAGCTGGGGCTGGAAGCCGAGCCGGTAGGCTGCCCACTCGGTGGCGGCCCAGGTGGTCAACAGGACGATGGCGAAGACGGTGAGGATCTGGCCCCAGAGGATCTTGGTGGCGGACATGGCGGGTCCTTTCGCTTGGGATGGTGGTCACAGGCCGAGCCCCCGCTGGCGGCCGAAGCTCCAGTCGACGCCGCCATCGCTTCGGGCGACGCCGGAGACGTGACGGCCGAGCTGCTTTTCGATTGATGGCGTCCAGGGCACGAGGCTAAAGCCGAGCCCGTCGTCGATCATGGCGAAGCGGCCGCTCGCAAGCGTCAGCCGTCGCTGATAGGTGCCGGTGACATATTCGCCGGATTCAGGTTTGACCTGCGGCCGTCCCATTTCGGCGGCGATGCGTTCGGCAACAGCGTCCAGCTCGCGACGCCGCAGCGTGTCGACCAGGCCGGGCTGGAAGCTGACGCCGCGCTTCTGGCGTTCGGCAAGGCCCTGGCCAACAAGATGCTCGGCCCGCCGGTCCATGGCGTCGCGCACCTCGGCCCCGAAGCCCCCGCCGAGCGCCGCCGGCTCGCGGGCGATATTCTGCCGGTCGAGCCAGGTCGCGCCGGTCGCGGTGACCTGCCGCTCGAGATCGAGATCGGACCGCACCGCGATCGCCACCCGGCGCTGGCCGCGCGCATCGTCGAATTTGCGAAGCTCGACGATTGAACCGGGCGCGCTGTCGCCGGCTGCTTCGAGGTCGGGAAGCTTGATGTGGTGGGTCCGGCCGTCGATGCCGTCGACGACGGCGAAGGCGGTGCCTTTCAGCTCGTCGTCGAGGCCGCGGGCGACCAGGCGGCCGACAACCGGATCGTTGAGGCTTTCGGACGCCAGCACATAGCTCGCCGCGCCGCGCTCGATGCCGCGCTCGGTCAGGCCGTGGTGGATGCGCTTGATGATGTCGCCGCGCTCGCCGAGCTCGCGCAGCGTCGCCTCGGCCTTGTCCGAGATGGACCATTGTCCAGGGCCGATCTCGTCGGCGAGCCCAAGGCCTTCGAGCTTGCGCAGCCGCCCGATCTTCAGGGCATGGAATTCGTCGGGCTGCCGATCGGGTCGCGGCGCGAGATCGATGACGCCGGTCCGATAGGCGTCGCGGGCGAGCTGGCGATCGAGGTTGGTCCAGCGGTCGGCGTCGACCTGGCGCTCCAGCGTCTGCCGGATCTCCTGATCGGTGCGCGGCCCCAGCTCCTGGGTGATCAGGTCGCGCGCCCGATCGCGCATGCCCTCCTTTATGTAGTCGCGCGAGATGACCAGGTTCTCGCCGTCGTCGCGCACGCCGCGCACGATAAGGTGGACATGCGGATGCTCGGTGTTCCAGTGATCGACCGCGACCCATTCGAGCCGCGTGCCGAGATCCTTCTCCATCTGGCCGACCAGCTCACGGGTGAAGCCCTTGAGGTCGGACATTTCCAGCGCGTCGTCCGGCGAGACGATGAAGCGGAAATGGTGGCGGTCGTCCTCGGACCGCTCCGCGAAATCCTTGGCGTCGACATTATCGCCGCCTGGACCGAACAGCCGGGCTTTCTCCCCGTCACGGGTGACGCCGTCGCGGCGCAGATAGTCGAGATGCGTCGAGAGCGGCGCTGACCGCCCGCCGTGGCGAACGACGCGCGCCTTGATGACCGCGCCGCGCGAGCGCGCGGTGATGAGGCGGTTCGCCTGGATCGAGGCGCGCTGGCCGCGCCCGAACCGGGACCGCGCGCCGGACCCGATCTTCCCTTGCCGGGAGACGCTGCCGCCCGCGCGCTGGGCGGCCGCCAGCGCCTGGGCGATGAAGGGCCGCGCCCGCTGCGCCCTGGTCGAGCGGATGCGGCCTGGCCGGATGCGGAATTCGTGGTCCTCGGTCATGCCCGACGCTCCGCACATCGCGCCAACGCGATGATTTTGCTTACGAATGCGCCGGTGCGCAGGCTGCGCCGATCAGGCGCACCTCGCGAAACCGCGCCATAACCCCTTGAAAAAGCACAACCGAACTGAAGCGCACATCGCGCCCCTTTATCCTGCCATCGTGCGGTTGTGTTTGCGGTCCTTCCTCCCAATGCCCTCCAATCTGCGCTGGGGTTCGCCATGCTGCGATGGACGGGCGAGACGGTCATCGCGGGCCTGCAGCCTCTCGCCGGGAGACGAACAGGCCGCCGGTCGGGTTCGCATCGGCGGCCGCATCGCGCGGTGGAGCCGCAGTCCCGCCGTCACGCGACTGTGCGTCCGCTTGCGCCGGACCTGCGCCCGGACCGCGTTCCGCAGCGCCGATGAAGAGCGGTGCGCGTGTCCAAGCCAGCGGGTCGGCGGCAGCCACTGTGACGACGATCAGAGGCGCTTCGCCGCCGACAAGGGGCGCGAGCTGAGCGACATAGGCGCGCGTCTCGGCCGGCAGCGGGCGGCCTTTCGCAAGGTATTCGTCGTAGCGGCCGGGCCCCGCATTATAGGCCGCGAGAAAGCCCGGTGCGCCGTAGCGATCGTAGAGTTCGCGCATATAGGCGGTGCCCGCGATGATGTTGTCGCGGGGATCGAATGGGTCGCTGCCGAGCCGATGGCGGGCGCGCAGATAGGCCCAGGTATCGGGCATGAGCTGCATCAGTCCCATCGCGCCCTTGGGCGAGACGGCGCGCACGTCGTTGGCGCTCTCGATACGCATGAGCGCGCGTATCCACGCGACCGGGATGCCGAACCGCTGCGACGCCTCCGCCACGAGGGCAGCGAACGGTGCGCTCGCCTCAGCCGGAACCGGCGGCACTGTCTGAGCCAGCACCGGCGACATTGGCGAAGCGGCGATAGGCAGGCCGGAAAGAAGAAGGAGGAGCAGCCGGTAGGCGGCACGGGACTTCCACGTGCCGCCCCGATGATGCTGCGATCGATGCGGGGTGCGCACCGATCAGTCCTCCTTGCACGGCTTGGCGGGCCGCGACCAGTGCAGGCGCCATGCGGCAGTGTCGTCGCCGGAACGGAAGAGATTGGCGCGCAGCGGACGCGAGAACAGCGGGCTGTCGAGCTGCACGGAGACATAGTCGCCGGCACGTTCGCCGACATGCTTCCAGCCGGCGCCGATCTCGATGCCGTCGTCCCCGCCGAGCAGGACACGGTAGTCCGGCGCGTTCTCGGCCTCGGACGGCTCGGCCGGAACGAAGGCGAGTTCGGCGTCGATGCCGAGCGCGGTGAGCTGCCCGGAATAGCCGGACTTGGTGCGGGTGAATTGGCCGATCTGTGTCATGGTCGTCTCCAATGAAAGAACACAAGGGGCAAAACGCCTTCAATCGGTGGCTTGTCCTTGGGTTCGGTTGGGTTTTGACCGGCGTATCGACCGATCGGCTAAATCCTTTGCTTCCGCTGGGCAGGTGTTTTCCCGCCCCTCGGTTCTTGAACCATTCTCCAATTCGTGACCTGATGCTTTGGCCTCGGTCACAGAATGGCGTTCGGCTCCCGGTTTCCCATTCTCCTTGACGAGCGCAGCCCAGACCTGCCGGGCTCGCTAAACGACCATCAGGACAACCGGGATATCGTCGACGCGCCCTGCCTGGTGGTGTCGGTGCCGCGCGGCTCGTAAGCGCGCTGGTCCCGCAGGATCTGGAAGGCGATCGTCAAAAGCTTGCGCGCAATCGCCACACGCGCCTTGTTGGTTCCTCTGAACTTCAGTTGCTCGTATTGGGCCCGAAGCTGCGCATCACTGGCGATCGCAGGGGCTACCGCTTCGACGAAGGCCCAGCGCAGCCACTTGTTGCCCTGCCTGATGATCTTGCCGTGGAAGGTCTTGCCGCCGGAGGAATAGGTCGAGGGTACCAGACCCGCATATGCGGCAAGCTTCTTCGGGTTGCGGAACCGCGCTATGTCGTCGATCTCCGCATCGATCAGCCTTGCAAAGAACTCGCCGATGCCAGGGATCGTCTTCAACAGCTTCACATTGCCATTGGCCCTGGTCATCACCCGGATCGTCGCTTCCGCCTGCTTGATGCGCTGATCGATGTCGCCGATGAAATCGAGGCCGCGGTCGATCTGGATGCGATCGATTTCCGAGAACTTCACCTGCGCCAGCTGGACGCGTCCGGCCTTACCGAACAGATCCCCAAGCTTCTTCAACTGCGCCGTCTGTTCCGGATACCGATCAAACACCGTCACGATCCGGTTCTTCGTCATCGTCCGCAGCCGCACGTAAAACATCCGCTCGCGTAGCGCGACGCGCAGTTCGCGGGCCCTGTCGGTCGGAGCCCAGGCTTGCGGTACAAGATCGGCGCGCAGCAGATGCGCCAGCACCGTCGCATCGATCTTGTCGGTCTTGATCTTGGCATCGGCAATCGCCTTAACCTTCAACGGATGGGCGAGAACGACATCATCACAAATGTCGTCGAGCCAGTCGTACATCACCATCCAGTTGCGGGTCGCCTCGACAACCGCATGGCTGTTCTGGCGGTAGCGCTCAAGGAAGCCGCCAAGCGACTGGCGGTCGTTCTTCACCCGACCGGATCTGAGCGTCTTGCCGGCCGAATCCTGCACCACCAGATGGCTATAGGATTTGTGGTAATCGACCCCGATGTGGTAATCATAGGAGGCAGTCATGCTTCCAACTCCCTTGTTGAGATCGTCGAAACCCCAACAGGATAAGCCGAAAGGCTGGAAGTGTGACTGTCCCTCGATCATCACCTGCATCTCAGTGATCCGTTCTCGCAGCGGACGTGGCATCTTTCATGCCATCTCCTTCGATTGAGGGTTGGAAGCGGCGGTTCATCGGGTCGGCGCGCGCCAGACGTAGCGGCCGTCGCCGTGCTCATCGGTCCAGAGCGGCGTCGCCCTGCCGATCACGTCGCTGGTCGGCAGCGGCCCGAAATAGCGGCCGTCGAGGCTGTCGCGGACCGACCAGTTCATCAGGAAAAGCTCGCCCTCCGCGATGCGGCGGCAGCCCTGCCAGGTTGGCAACGGGCGACCGAGATGGTCGCGGTCGAGCGCGTCGCCCATCGGCACGCCATCGACGGTGATGGCATGGTCGCGGCGGCAGACCTGTTGCCCAGGCACGCCCGCGACACGCTTCATCAAGGGTACGCCGCGGCCGATATAGCCGCGCTCGACCATGAAGGCGGCGAACGGTTCGGGCGCGCGCACGGCCACGAGATCGGTGACCTCGAAGCGGTCGGCCGGCGTGATGCTGTAAAGGCCGATCGGCGTGCTGGCCGACGCGTTCCAGATGAGCTTTGTCGGGAAGTCGACGAACGAGCCGGTCGCCGTCCCCATCACCGTGAAGTAGGTGACCATGACGTAGCCGAAGCGCCTCATGATCCGGCCTTCCGACGCAGGAGGAAGGCCTTGTGGTGCTGGGCCGTGTAGGCTCGCGGCTGTTCGCCGGCGCTCATCCGATTATGGACGTGCCGCCAATGATCGGGTGAGACCTCGCTTGGATCGATGCCGATCGCCTCGATCGCATCGATCATCTGCAGCACGCGCTCGACCTTGGGCCAGCCTTCGACCTTGAGCAGGATGTCGCCGCCGGGACGCACGAAGGGCACGGTCTGCTGCCGCTCGCCGGCACGGACGGTGCGCAGCACGTCGAGATGCGAGGCGATGGTGCCGTAGTCATTGGCGGTCCAGCGGACGAAGCCAAAGACACTGTTCGGCGCGAAGCGGAGTACGCGCCGGCGGCGGTCGAGGATCTGTTCGCCGACCTCGCGGCCGAACCTGATCCAGTTCTCGATCCGCTTCTCGATCCAGGTGAGTTCGACTTCGGTCAGGTCGCTTGGCGGCGGCGCGGCCGGTCTCGGTTCGCCGCGCGCATGGATGGCGGCGGCGCCGGTCATGTCGCGTCTCCAGTGCTTGAGGGGGAATTCGCGCGCGAGCAGCTCGCGCAGCATGTCGGCAACGGTGACGCCGCGCTGAAAGGCGGCGATCTTGATCCGGGCGCGCTGGTCCGGCGTGACGTCGATCGTCAGCCGTGCCGAGTAGATCGTGGCGTCGGGCACGCGCGGCGTGGGCGCGTCGGCGGCCCTGATCCAGGTCTCCGCGTCGCCCGGCCGGGTGGCGAAGCCGCGCTTTGGAGGCGTCGCGGTCATGGCACGACCCTCCCGATCTCGCTGACCAGCGCGGCGATCTCGCGGGCGGCGGCGCTGTCGCTGTCGAGTTCGCCGACAAGCCGACCAGTCTGCGCGGTATCGGCGAAGGCGACGCGCTGGCCGATCTTGGCGGAGAGCAGCGGCGGATCATGGTCGGCCAGCGTCTCGACGGTCTCGCGGGCGATGACGGTGCGCGCGGCGCAGCGATTGAGGACGAAGCGCGCCACGAGCTGCGGCCGGTAGATGCGGGCTTCGCCGAGCAGCGACAGCATCTCGGCCGACGCCCAGCCGTCGAAGGGCGACGGCTGCACGGGGATCAGTACCAGGTCGGCGGCGAGCAGCGCCGAGCGCATCAGCCCGGCGACGCGCGGCGGTCCGTCGATGACGACGTGATCAACGTCGCGAGCGATCTCCGGCGCCTCGCGGTGCAGCGTGTCGCGCGCCAGGCCGACGACACCGAAGAGCCGAGGCAGACTTTCGCGGGCCCGCTGCTGCGACCAGTCGAGCGCCGAACCTTGCGGATCGGCGTCGATCAGCGTGACACGCTGGCCGCGCTGAGCCCATTCGCCGGCGAGATGAAGCGCGATCGTCGTTTTGCCGACGCCGCCTTTCTGGTTGAGCAGCGCGACGATCATGACGGTCTCCCGGCGATGGAGGACTCGTCCACACGCGGCGAAAATGCGGTTCGCGTTAGAAAGATTCCGAAGGAATCTAGGTTAGATAAGTTACGGGGCTCGCAAGTTGCTGATTCAACGAGCGGATTCGACGATTCCGGTCCCCGATAGCACGAGGATCGGGTCCCCGATGGCACGATGGGTCCGGTCCCCGATAGCACGAGACGATTCACAGCTTATCCCCAGGGCGCTTGGTCGAGCATCGGCGCTGGTGCGGGATGCCGAGCGCGTTCGGATCGATGGGTTTGAAGGAGAGGATTTCGGGACCGCCGAGGCACTGCTCGATGGTCAGGCGATAGCCCGGCAGCGGCTGCCGGCGGACGATGTCCCGCAGGTCGTAGGCGAAATGCTTGAGTGGCGAGAGCGAGCCCGACTTGGCGTGGAGATGCGGAAAATCGAAGCTCCAGCCGAACTCTTGGCGGCCGCCATGCTTGCGGACGAGGCGATAGAGCCAGCGCTCCAGGCCACCGGTCAGGCCGAAATAATCGCGGTCGATGGTCAGCACGAGCGCGTCGTCGAGGACGGCGGCATAGAACCAATCCGGCACGATCAGCTCGAGACCGAGCGGCCGGCCTCTTCCGTCGGCGCGCTCCCTCCACTCGTTGATCCAGGAGAAGCGATGCAGCCGCCGCTCGGTCGGCTGGCGGATCGATGTCGCCACTGTCGTCGACTGGAGCCGGTCGAGCGCGGCCTTCAATCGGTCATAATCGCGCAAGGAAACGCCGCGACCGATGAACTGCAGAATCTCGTAAGGTGTCGTCGCCATCAGGCGCGAGGGCCGCAGGCCGTGATCGCGCGCCTCGACGATTTGGGAGGCGGCCCAGATCAGCACGTCTGCGTCCCAGATGGTGGCCATGCCGTGCTCAGGGACGGCTTCGACGCGGATGACTATGGAGCCGGCCTTGAAGTTAATCGGCGCCAGTCGCTTCGACTTGCCGAGCGCGAAGAACGGGTACGCCATCAGGTCCTGCGCGTCGCGCGGTGCCAGATCGCCGGGCAACGCCCGGAAGAGATCGAGTTGCTCGCGTTCGCTGCTGTGATGGCGCGCTGACATCCGCTGGTCGCTCAGCGCTGCGGCGCAGAGTTGCCTGCCGTGCCGGTGGTTTGGTGACGCTTCGCAGGCAGGACGGTGTTGGCGTCGGCGGTCGAGTTCTTGGTGCCGCGATTGGCCCAAGCCTGCAGGTCGGCGATCGAATAGACGACGCGCCCGCCAAGCTTTTTAAAGGCCGGGCCGGTGCCATAGGTGCGATGCTTTTCCAGCGTGCGGCCCGACAGGCCGAGGAAGCGCGCGGCCTCCGGCGTGCGCAAAAAGCGTGGGGGAGCGTGGAGTGTCGCACTTTCGGCCATGATCGAAGCTCCGTGTGGTGCTGGCGGGCTGCCGGCTGTCGGCGGCGGTTCCAGCGCACGGTCGTTCGCTCGGGCGCGATCCACGATGTCGAAGATTTGCGGGAATAATCGACACCCCTTGCGGGCATCGGTGCGGCTAGGGTTTGCGCGGCCGTTTAAGGAGGTCGCGATAGCCGCCATGGACGAGCTTCATGCCGTCACGGGCGAGACGGATGGTCGTCTCGCGGAGCGCGTCGCCTGCCCAGGACGCCGCCTCGATGTGATGCTTCGGAAAGAGCGCGGTTGCGATGGCGCGATAGCTTTCCTGTTCGAGCCGGGCATCGACCGCGCGCAGCATCTGGCGCAGGCGCTGCCGCCGCTGCGGCGTCACGCGTGGATCCGGCGCCGCCGGCGGTGCGCGCAGGCCGCGCCAATAGCGGGCGAGAGCCTCCAGGCGATCTGGTGTGGCCTCGTCGAGCAGCACGATTGCAGCAGCCGGTGGCTGCGCACTGCCCAGGCCGAGACTGCGCGCGCGCATCACCTCGTCGCCGACGCGGATGCGCGTGTCGGCGACGTCTTGGGACGTGGACGTCGCTATCCCGTCAGCAGCAGGTACAGGTGCAAGCCAGGCCGGGAGCGCCTGCAGGATCAGCATCCACGGATCGGCCATCGGCGACCAGGCTGCGTTCGCGCTGGGTGCCGGAAGGGCGGGGTCGGCCGCGAAAGGATAACCCCCATTTGGCCGAGAGAGCTGCTGCAGCCTGGCCTTCTCCAAGACCTCTTTGCTTAAGTCGGTTGTAGTCTTGCTGATACTCGGGATTGCGCCTCAGAAATTCCCAGGCCAAGTCCGGAGCGTCCAATTCGTTTACATAGTCGTAGGCGGTTGAGATCCGCCATGTGCCTTGCTCGGGCATCCTTGGCCTCCCGCTGCGTCGCTCGACGCGAGAACTGCAAGCCGAAACGATTCTCGGTTGAGCGGCAATTTGGGAAGCCCGAAGGGTCGCGCGGGTGATGCAATATATGCATCACCGAGGGCTAAAAGGTTAATGAAAGCTGGATCGTATGAGGTCGCGAAAGCCGTTGTCGGTCATCCAATGCGCCCGGGCCAGATGATTTTGATATACAGCTTCCGCGCGCAATTGATCGGTCTGCGGATCGATGCCGAAAATGATCTTTGTCACTTCTTCCCAAGGCGCGCCTTCACTTTCCGCGTCGAGCAGGCGCAGGTAGGTCGCGAGATGTGCGCGGTCATAGTCGGTGAGCCGCGCATCCGTCGGTGGCTGGTCTAGAAAGTCGGATTTACCGCTCATAGTTAACCTTTTCCCCACCGCGTCATATCCGAAACGGTGGGAGTTTGCACGACGGCCATAGCGTAGAAATGACGGCGCAATGCGGCAATGTTGAGCTTAGGCGCGCCGCGCAGGCCGCTGGCGATGTTGCCTGACAATCATCACTCCTTCGCCCTGATCGGAGTTGAGGAAGACGATGCCGTTCTCCTCAAGCGCTCGGCGGACCTGGTCGCGCGTCGACTCGTGCACGGCGAGCCCGTTCTCGGACTCGACGCGTTTCAGAGCAGTCAGCGATACCAGGGCCTTGTCAGCGAGCGTCTCCTGATTCCAACCAAGTAACGCGCGGGCGGCCCGTGACTGTCGGGCGGTGATCATGCATGACCACCTCCTACAGTCCGGACTCCGCACGCCACGAAAACGACTATAATAGTCGTCCTTGTATGGTTTGGCGAGCCGAAAGCCGCTCTTCCGCCGGATACCGGTGACCTCACCGGGCGAACTGATTCGGTCGCCCTGAATTCCGAAGGCCCCGGCCTTCCGGCTGGGGCCTCGCGCGGGGCCTCAGTCGCCGCGCCGCCCGTTGGGACGGGACCAGATCAGTGAGAAGGTGTCGCCGTCCTCGTCATCGAAGAGGTTGGCGTAGATCGGGGCGTTGAAGCTCGGATCGTCGAGCTTGAGGCCCAGATAGTCGCGGCCCTCGTTGGAGCGCTTGGACCAGGCGGCGCCGATCTCGGCGCGGCCGACCAGGACCCGGTGGCTGGGGGCGTTCTCGCCGGTGGCGCGCTGATCGGGGACGATGCGCACGTTCTTGGCCTGGACGCTGAGGGTGACGATTTCGCCGGTGAACTCGTTCGAGCCGGTCTTCTTGAAGGTGCCGATGGTCGCCATTGTAAGTCTCCGTTTTCCGTTCCCGAGCCCGCACCATTGCGGCCTCGATGGCGATCGACAGGCCGGAGGCGATCGACGGCGCACCCCGAAGGGGCCTGACAGCTAAGGAGGGCTTTCTTGTCCCGCGAGGAAGGACGGCTTGAGCCGGCAGGGGAAGAAAGTTTGACGCGGCTGTTGCGTCATAGGCGATCGAGGCACAGCCGGCCTTCGGCCAGATCAGGCCATTGAAGAGGCCGTTTGGAGCGGTCGAGGCACGGTCAGGTAACGGAGAAGATGGCGGCCATCCCGCAACGGCAAACCGGCGTCATGGCGGGCTCACCGGCTTCGTCTCCTACCGACAGGCCGACCCTGCTGCATCCCGGCCTCCCACCGCCACCACGGAGATCGCAGCGCCCGATGTCCGACGCGCGCCAAGACACGGCTCTGCTCCCGCAGGGCTCCAACGAGGACCGCCTTTCCGGACCGGCGTCGATCCGCGTCGCACACGCCCATCGTTCCGATATGAGACGACGGGAGCGACCACGGTCACGGCTGCCTTGATCCTCCTGACGGCGATGACGAAGATCAAGCCCGTGCAAGATCCCGGCCGGACGGGGCAGGAGCCGCCGCCATCCCAGCGACCCGTACGAAGGCGGTGATACCGACCGCGACCGCGCCGATGACGGAGAACGTGATCTGCCAGGCGTCGGACGGCATGAGGTGCTTCACGATGCCATGGGTGGCATGGAAGCCGGCGAGCGCCGCCGGCGTGACGAAGGCTGCGGCCACGATCAGCTTCAGCCACATCGGCCGGACGAAAGTGATGAGGAGACGGCCGGCCGCGAGCGTGATCGCCGCCGCGACGGCGCCGACCAGGATGGCCCCGGGGATGCCGGCGCCCGTGCCGTGCGCCCAGGCGCCCGCGGTCACGCCGACGAACGCCGGAAGCGCGAAGACTGCCAGCGTGAACAGCAGCCAGCAAAGCAGGCCTATCGCTGCGAGGGATGCAAGTATTGCGAGGATGATCATGGTGGTGGCCTCCGCATGGACAAGGTCTGACGGTCGCGCCTTCCACCACCACCACGGCGCTGCTGAACTATAGCGCAAGAGCGCGCGTGCCGGGAGCGGAAATCGGCGTCGATTTCCGCACCAGCGACATGGTCGACCCGGTCAGGGGGCGAAGGGGTCGATCTCATGGACGATGGCGGCGGTGTCGCCGTCATATTCGCTGGCGGGTGTTACCGACAGCGTGCCGTCGCCGGCCTGGAAGATGATGATGGCGGCCATCAGCGTGGTGGCGAGGCTGAAGGCGAAGGCATGGGCGTCATTGAGGGACATCGATCCGGGTCCTGTTCGCGCGGAGGACCATCCCCCGCTGACAGGCGCCCGAAGAGTCGGGCTGAGCGCTGCAATCACCGCGAAGGCGCAGTCGGAGCGGCGGCATGCTCGCATAGCCGACCCTTTACGGGTTGATGGCGACAAGCGATCAGTCAGACCAAGGATCAGCGCGGATAAGCGGGGGTGCGCCGTCACGCCACGGAGACGGTTTGGATCCGAGGGCTTGCAGCTATCGACCGGACGTCTGAGGCTCGCATCCGGCCGGCAATCTGTGGCAAAGTAGACAGCATGCGACTCGATGCATTTGTCAGGCGCCATGCAAGTAGTCCGCCAAATCGGCGGTTGCGGCCATTTATCTGAAATCGCGCCCGGGATTTGTAACTCAGGCGCAGGGGAGTCTCCCGAGTGCCTGGATTTACTAAGCGCCATACTAAACGCGACTACGGTCGGGCATTTCCCGCCAGCCACTACAACGACCCTCGCGGTGGTCGACCGTCAGCCCTTGAGCGCAACATCCTGCGCTATCGCGCTATTGAGGCCGCTCTGTATCTTTTCTATGCCGACGAAGTCCGCACATTCCTGCTGACAGACGTCTATCGTGCGGCCGTCCGTCAGCCCGGCCAGTCGATGTGGGAACAGCCCGAGCAGCGGCGACTACAAGGAGTGTTCACCGGGCTTTTGCGTGATGCGGAGAGCCAGAAGAAGATCCGCCAGGAAGATGTAGAGGCGCTTCGCCGCGCATTTGAATACGATCGCCAGCAAGGCAAGAAGCTGAAAACAGCCTTTGCTTTCGCCATCACGGCCGGCCTGTTCACGGAGGCCGAAGCCTCCGATCTTCAAGATCTGCTCGAATATCGAAACGACATCGCGCATCGGATTCACTTGGTGATGTCTGATATCAGTCGGAACGTGTGGACTAGCGACCATCTCACATACACCGCGCCCACTTACAAAGGCGACGCATTGGAACGCCTCCGCGTGTACCGGCGTTCGCTGTGGGAGCGCGCGCGTGGTCAGCTCATACTAACGCTTTCCATGGACAGCATGCTGTTCGAGCTTGCAGAGCATGTCTTCGAGCAGGACCTGCGGCGCCTGGACCGGATTATCGCTAAGCAAATCGCCCAGGACGAAGAGCGCGTCACGGCGATCAATGCGGAACTTGATTTGCGAGGCGCGGAATTAGTAGGTGATCTTGCGCCACGATTTCCTGCCAATCATCGGCCCAGCCGCAGCTATGGCGACGACTACATTCCCGCAAGCGGCCATCTCACAAAACGCGGCGTTGAGATCTGCTACCGTCTTTTCGACCTCGGTAAGAGCCCGATTGCGGTTGCCTACCTTATGGGGATAACTTTGCGTTCGGCAGAACGGCGCCAGCGAAGCTGGATCAAAGCTGGCGGGCTTCGGCGCGTTCGCTCCGATGTCGAGCGCTATGATCTGCGGTCGCTCCAGCGACTGCCATCGGGCTAGGCGGCGCTCACGCGCCGCCGAACTTCCAGACCGGGATGCCGAGCTTCTTGGCTTTGTCGGCAAGGTTGTCGTGAATACCGGTGCCGGGGAAGTGCATCACGCCTTTGGGCACGATCTCCAGTATTTCGTCGTTGCGCTTGAACGGCGCTGCGCGGCCGTGCTTCGTCCAGTCGGGCGCGAAGCCGATCTGCGGGACGTTGCGGTTCTTCGCCCAGAGCGAGGCGATTTTCTCGGCGCCTTTCGGCGACTTGCCGTGGATCAGCACCATGTCGGGATGCTTCTCGTGGACCTGGTCGAGCTTGGCCCAGATCAGCCGATGGTCGTCATAGTCGAGCCCGCCGGTGACGACGATCTTCGGGCCGGGAGGAAGGAGCACCTCCTGGTCGGCACGCTTCTTCGCCATCAGGAAATCGCGGCTGTCGATCATCGCCGAGGTCAGGTTGCGATGGTTGACCTTCGATCCGCTGCGGGGGAGCCAGGGCTTGCCGACGTGGCGTTCGTAGTGCTCGGCGGCCTGGTCGCGCATCAGTTCGAAGGCGTTCTGCCGTTCGATCAGCGTCATGCCCTCGGCGATCAGGCGCTCCAGTTCGACGGACTTCACCTCGCTGCCGTCCTGTTCACGCTGCGCCCGCTTCTGGGCCTGCTCGTTGTCGTCCAGTTCCCGGCCGATCCGGTCGGTGGCGCGATGGAAGACATTGACAGTCGACCACAGGAGATCGTCGAGATCGGGTTCGAGGCGCGTGTCCTCCAGGGTGCCGATCAGGGCGTCGAAGATGTCGGCGACGGCGCCTGCGACCTGGTTGCCGTCGGGCAGAAGCCGCTGGTCGGGCTCTTCGGCGAAGGGACGGTAGCCATGGAGTTGCAGTTCGTTGAGGACATGGTCGGTGGGTGAGGATTCGTGGTGCGGTTCGTAGTCGTCGTGATCGCGCATGAGATGCTCCGTCGGTTGGACCGCGAACCGTCGCGGCCTTCATGGCGACGAAGCCCACGGGCCGGACGGCCGGGCACCCGGAGCGCAAGCGTAGGGCCCGATGGCTAAGGCCGGCTATTTTGCCTCGCGATGGAAAGCGGCCTTCAGGCCGCGCCGGAAAATAGTCGGCCGCCGCCATTGCCCGGCTGGCCGGCTTGTGGGCCGATCGCCCTCTCGAAGGCCGAGGCGCGGTCCCCATCCGATGGATTGACGTATCCGCCGAGCACGGCGGCGACCCCGCAGATCCGTCCTCCTGCCTGCTATGCCGCCAGCGCCATGAAGCGGGCGACGTCCTGCGGCGCGACCTGCGACCGGGCCTCCACGCGCAGTGCGTTCAGGCCGAGGGTGCGCAGATCCTCGTTGAAGTCGCCCAGGTTCGGCGAGATGACGATCGCCTCGATCCCGGCAGCGCTCGCTCGTTCGATGAGGATGTCGCGCGCGCCGTCACCGGCTGGATCGTTGTCGCGGACGATGTAGAGCCGCTGCAGCGTGTCGGGGAACAGAATGGCGGCGAGATGGGCCGCCGAGAGCGCCGCCAGCATCGGCATGTCGGGAAGGACCTGCCGGAGCGACAGGACGGTCTCGATGCCTTCGCCGGCCGCCATCACATCGCTTGCCGTTCCGAAGCGCACGGCGTTGCCGAGAAGATCGCCCATTGCCCGCCTCGGCGTGTCGATCGGCGCCTTGTCGCGGCGGCGGGGATCGAGCCAGGTGCGATGCGCCCCGGTGATCTTGCCGTCGAGGTTGGTGACTTCAGCGATCATCGCCGGCCAGGTTTCGGTCGGCGAATGCTCGTCGGGGAGATAGTAGCAGCGCGGGTGGAAATGCAGGCTTCCGGTTCCGCGTAAATCCGTAATGCCGCGTTCCCGTAAATACCCCTCTACGAGCGTGCCGTAGATCGGCTGGGACATGCGAACGAGGCGGCGCGCCGCTTCGGGCGAGCCATGCGGCGCCGGGCTCTGCCGCTTGTATTCATGCGGTTCCGGCTCCGGTGGCGGCATGCTGAGGAACGTCCGGGCCTCGTCGGCGACGTCCTTGAAGTCGACCAGGCCGCAGCTTTCCCGGATGACGTCGAGAAGATCGCCATGTTCGCCCGTCGCCGCGTCGGTCCATTTGCCGGCTGGACCCTTCGGCGAGTCCTTCAGCCGGATGTACATCGAGCGGCCCGGAGTGTTGCGGACGTCGCCCACCAGCCAGTAGCCGCCTTCGCGGCGACCGCTGGAGAGATAGTGCCGGCACACCGCCTCGGTACGATCGGCGAGACGGCGTGCAAGATCATGCGGATTTTGCGCCATGGTCGTTTCCCATGCGAAAAGGCCCGCCGTCGCCGGCGGGCCAATCTCGCAAGTCGTTGATGGTTATTCGGCCGCGACCGCGTGGGGAGCGGCGTTGGCGATCTCATCTTCTGCGAGCGGCTCGTCTTCGACCATGGCCGTTTCGCCGCCGATTGCCGTCGATTGTTCGACCGCCTCAACAGATTCGTTGCTCACGGTGGGCTCGACATTCGACGCGCCCCGATCGGCGGTGCGCAACGGTTCGGGCAACCAGCCGGTATCGGCGAGCAGCGTCTGCGCTTCCGCTGCCATGTCGCCCTTCTTGAGATGCTCGATCCGATCGGCGGCGCGCTGCCCCTTCGCCTGGGAAACCGCCTGAAGGATGCGAGACTTCGTCACCCTTCCGAGGAAGTTGTCCACGGTCGGCTTCCACCCGGCCGCCGCCATGTCGAGGTCGACCGCGTGCGCCAGCCGGTCGGCATGGGCGGCAGAACGGGGCCGCCGGTTCCAGGGCTCGTACACGGCGTTCACCGAAAGGCTGACGATGTGGGCGAACAGGCCCGCCTGGCTGTCGCCGTCCCATTCCCGCAGCGCGTCCCAGAGATCGGCCGATTCCTTGGGAAGCGCCTTCGACCAGCTTTCGTGCCGCACGCGGATCGCCTCCGCCGACACGCTGTCGTTGAGCCCCGGCGCCTGCGTCCCGAAGCTGACGCTCTTCAGGTCGAGTTCGAGGCAGCTATCCGAGCCGTAGTGGTAGAAGGCCTTTAGCGTCAGGACGTGCAAGGCTGCGACGAAGGCAACGTCCGGTCGCTCGCCGAGCGCATTGCGCAGGCCGAGCGTCCGGTGCGAGGTCAGCTCGGTCATCAGGCGGTCGGAGATGGGTGAGAGACCCTCGTCCTCCTCCGGCTCGGCGTCTGGCTCCGCCGTCATGACAGCCTCGTCGCCTTCATAGCCGGCGGCCACTGCGCGTTCATCGTCACCGTCCGTGTCCGGCTCGGACGCAGGTTCGACCGACAATTCATCTTCCGGGCGGACATAGCCGCGCTCGACGCGAAGCTGGCCATCAGCGCCAATGCTGACGAAAGCGCCGGCGCGCGCGATCTCGGCCGCGTCGAACACCGCGGGACGATTGTCGAAGCCCTCGATCAGCGTCTCCAGCTCCGACAGGCGCTCATCCACCTCGTCCGGCAGTTCGTCGGCGTCTTGGTATTCCTCGGACAGCCGATCGAACTCGGCCTGGAGCGCATCGCGGCTTGCGGCCTCTTCGGTAGTCAGCAGTACCGTCTCGCCGCGAAGCTGGCGGAGACCGAAGGCGTGGCCATAGGCGAAGTCGGGTGCGACCTCGATCCACTTCCAGCCTTCGGCAGCGATCGCCTCGGCGTCCGACTTCAGCTTGTCGGCGACCATCTGGTCGATCAGCGCCACGTCCTGTAGCCAGCCGCCATCGTCGCCCTGGAACAGGTCGCGCTGCACTGTGCCACCAGCCGCCACATAGGCGTCGAGGCCGACGAACTGCGCCCGCTTGTCGGAGGCGCGGACCGCGCCCTCGGTCAGCATGCGCCGGATGACGTAGGGCTGCTTGTCGTAGGAGGCCTTCAGCCGCTCGAATGCCTGCTCCTGACGTTCATGGTCGCCGGAGACGGTGAAGGCCATGAGCTGGTCGAGCGTCATGCCGTCCTCGGCATAAACGTCGAGCAAGGCCGGGGAGACCGCGGCCAGCTTCAGGCGCTGTTTCACCACGTTGACCGAGACAAAGAAAGCGGCCGCGATCTCTTCCTCGGATTGGCCCTTCTCGCGCAGCGCCAGGAAGGCCCGGAACTGGTCCAGGGGGTGCAACGGCGCACGCTGGACGTTCTCGGCGAGCGAGTCCTCCTCGGCGATGCCGCTGTCGCGGACGATGCACGGCACGGGCGCGGTCTTGGCGAGGCGCTTCCGCTTCACGAGCAGTTCCAGGGCCCGGTAGCGCCGGCCGCCAGCCGGGATCTCGAACATGCCGGTTTCGACACCGGCCTGGTCGACGACAGGGCGCACGCTGAGGCCCTGCAGGAGACCGCGGCGAGCGATGTCCTCGGCCAGCTCCTCGATCGAGACGCCGGCCTTCACGCGCCGGACGTTGGACTGGGAGAGCAAGAGCTTGTTGAAGGGGATGTCGCGCGAGGGCGAGAGGGTGATTTTTTGAACGGCAGTCGCCATGGGATGATACTCCGTGACGGGCGGCCGAAAGACTCTCTCTCGACCTCCAACCCGTCACGAAGCGCAGCGCCGCCCTCTCACTCTGGAGGGCAGCGCCGCAGAACCGACGATAAGAGAAGGCGGAAAGGCACGAAGCCGGAGATACGCAAAGCCGTGTCTCCGGCTTTCCGGGGGTCAGGCCGCCCGGTCGAGCAGCTTCTTGGCCCGTGCCTCCAGGTCGAGCCGCGCGTCCTGCTGGCTCTTATCGCGCGCGACCGCGGTGATGCCCTGCACGAAGTCGAACACGCTTTCCGGCTTGCGGCCCTCCTCGGCGAGCACCGTCTCGATGATCTTTGCCGTCTCGGTCTTCGAGAACCCGCGCTTGCGCAGGAACTCGCTGCGGTCATCGTCGGTGCGCGCCACGATCTTCTCGCGCGCGGCCTTGATGCCGTTGACGAAGGGCAGCGGTGAGGAATTGGCGAAGCGGGTCAACGCCGGCGCCGCCTCATGGGCGAAACGCGAAGCGGCGTATTTCGAGTGGCGGATGGTGATCTCCTCGAAATCCTCGACGCCCCAGAGATTTCGGTTCTGGCAAACAGCGCGGAGATAGAAGCTCGCCATGCCAAGCGTCTTCGCGCCCACCTCGGAATTCCAGCAATAGAAGCCGCGGAAATAGAGGTCGGGCGAGCCGTCGGGCAGTCGGCCGGCCTCGATAGGGTTGAGGTCGTCGACCAGGAAGAGGAAGACGTCCCGATCCGAGGCATAGAGGGTGGTCGTGTCCTGGGTGATGTCGACGCGCGGATTGTAGACCCCCGTCGACCAGTCGAGGACGCCTGGCACCTTCCAGCGGGTGTCGCCGGTGCCATTGCCGGCAATGCGCTGCACGGCTGCGACCAGCTCGTGGTCGAAGATGCGGCCATAGTCGGGCCCGGTGACGGCGCGCAGCTCGACGCGGCCATCTTCGATCTCGAGGGTCTTCACCTGCTCGGCGCGATGGGAGGTCAGCCCATATTGCAGGTTGATTCCGGCGAGCGGCGCCGGAAGCCGGCGCAGATAGGCCGTCGGCGCGCCAACCAAACCGGCGAGCTGGCCGAAACTCCAATGGGTGGGCGCGATCGGCGCATCCGACCCGGGCAGCATTAGCGCCAGGCGCTCGGCATCGTCGCGGCTGGCGTCTACCCGGATCGCCGCGCTCTCGACGGTTCTGGTGCGGCTCCGCTCGGTCCGGCCCCGGACGGCGGCATAGAGGTCCGACAGGGATAGGTAGCGCTCGTCGGCCGGCCGCGAGAACCATTCCGATGATACGCGGCCGATCCGCTCGCCGCGATTCACATCCACTTTGTAGCCGCCAGCGCGGTCGCGAGCGGCGTCCAGAATCTCCACATGCGTCATGGCTAGTCTCCACGACGGGCGCCGGAGGCCTCTCCTCCAACCCTCAACCCGTCACGGAAAACCCGTCCGCACTCTCACTCTCGGGGGCGTTGCGGGGTCTCCCCGCAGAAGTGGGCGGCCGAGACCTAGGACACGGCCGCAGGGGAAGGCTTTCCGCAAAGACGTGAAGCCGGAAATCAGGATGTCAGGATCGGCGACGTTCCGGCTTTCAGGCCCAATCTTCCGGAGGCTCGTCGTGCGGATCGAGTTCAGAAAAGTCGGTCAGCGTGTCGCATCGGATGCAATGGTACATCTGCGAAGCTTCCTGGAAGTGCATGCCGCACAGGCATCCGCAAAAGGGGCAGCACTCGTCGATTTCCAGATCGGCCCATTCCCATACGCCGAGATATTCGGGGATGGCGTCGCGGTCATATCCGACGATTTGGAAGGCGTCGGCGTTCTTGGCGACGAACCCGTCACGGCCCGCGCGCTGGAGAATGGGGAGAATGTCAGCCGGTTCGATGGCGAACCACTCACCGCGGACCTGAGTCGCTCCGAAGCGCTGGTGCAGGTGCCGCTCGAGCTGGAACGGATCGATCGTGTCGATCCACCCGAGCAGGCGCAGTTCCAGAGGATTGCCGGTCTGGAGGTTGCGCTTGCGCGCATCGATGTTCTTCGCCACGCCGATCTTGATCGGGGAGCATCCATTTTCGTCTTCACCGATGAAATAGACCGGCATGCCTTCAGTTTCCTAGCGACAACGATTAACGCAGATCGGCCAGAAGGGTCATAACGAAGTCGCGGAATGACGAGCCGGTGTAATCGAGCCGGCGGCCGTCCTGGCGCATGAGCGAAATGAGAAGGCAGGCGGTGAAGACCCAGAACGGTGACGCATCAGGCAAATTGTAGCCGCCGATCATCGCTTCGAGCCGGTCTCCGATCGGCGGATAATCGTCGTTTCCCCAGTGCGCGTGGCGCGGCGTCATTGCATGAACCGTGACGGCCGCAAGCGCGATCCCCATCGCGCGTTTCTGTTCGACCTGCGCATAGGAGTAGCCATTGGACGCGGCGTAGGCGGCCACCCCGGTCGTCATGAACTCTCGTGCCCATGTGTCGCAGGCTATCTCTTCTTCGGCCGCTGCCTGCCGATCTTCCTCAGGTGTATGCTCAGCGGCTTCTAAGGCGCGGGCCTGTACGTGCTTAAACTCGTGGAGGAGGGCGAAGGCCACTGCGAGGGCGACCAGATCGAAAACCGCCATATCCTGGCCATTACCGAAGCTCTCCCGCTCGGCAGTCGGCTGCGGTATGTCTTCGGGCCAATCAATCTCGGATGTCTTGGCGGCGTTGAGGAGAGATTGGGCGCTCGCAATGCGGTGTCTGTAATCCTGCTCGAATTGACCGCGCTCCTCGTCGATGTTGAGCGCCGCTTCCAGCGTGACGCCCGTCGCCGTGGCAAGTGTGAGGGCCGGCGCGTAGACTTCGATCGCGCGCCATGCGCTGAAGCCGAGCAGCCAAAAGAAGTGGATCGTCTTAGTATCGAATTTGATGCGCTTGCTGGTGGCGTTCATTGTCGAGCCGGGGGCGCTTGGTGCGACCTCGACACCGTGCCCGTGTTCAAGCCACAAGCGGGAGAGATCGTCGGCACGCTCGGGCACCGCTCCACGCAGGAGATGGAGGACGATAGTCCGGTCGGTTGGCTCAGCCGTCATGGTTTACGTTTCTCCTGTTTTTGGTGGGCTGCGGCGTAGATGACGTGTTGGTCATGACGCCCCGCCATCGTCAGGCGCGCCGCTCATCCGCCCAGCTTCGCCGGCCATATGCAGACGGGTGACCGAGGAGAGGACCGAGTTCGCCCAGATGGTGCTGCACTCGATGTCGCCGTCGCGTTCGAACCAATGGGTCGCGCCCGGGATGAGATCGAACGGGATGGGGTGGGTGGCCAGCGGATTGTGGAATACCTCCAACTCCTGGCACCAGGCTTCGCCCCAAGGCCAGAGCGCCTGATATTCGTCGCTGGTGACCGACAGCTTGAAGTCGATCGGCTCCAGCGCACCCGGGGTTCGGTCGAAGAGGATGCCGCTCCGGATCATCGTCAGCCCGGGAGGGCGCCAACCGGCAAGGAAGCCCATCCGGTTGAACTTGGCGAGCGTCGCCGCATTGCTGAAGATGACGGCGGACAGATGGGCGAAATCGGGATCGCGGAAGAGCCCCGCCGGGATGCCATGCTTGCCCGTCAGGTTGGCGATCGGTGTCCCGACCGCGCGCCGTTCCGCGCCTTCTCCTTCGATATCGGCGCGCAGTCCGTAGAGGTATGTGGGCAACGCCTCGCGGCTCCAGACCATCGAACCGGACTCGTGGAAGTCCGCCAATGCGAGAGCGAAGGATTGGCCCTTCACGTGGTCCATCTCATGATAGTTGCGCTGGAGCTTGCCGCGCAGCGTTTTGGCGAAGCGCTCGGCCGGGTCTCCGGTCAGGCGTTCGTTGCGATCCTCCGGCGCATGCACCCAGTCGCCGATCCCTCCTGCACGTGGGGTCTCGGAGTTGGCCGTCACAGCCTCGATCCAGCACGTGTCGCCGTCCTTCTCGATGAAGAAGTCGGGCGAGACATGATCTTGCCGAACGCTCAGGCCCTGCTCGCGAAAGCAGGCGAGAAGGTAGAGTTCGAACAGCCGGGAGGCGAAGTTGCTGGTCTGAAAATCCGGGACGAAGTTGGCGTCGGGATTGGGAAGCGCGAGATAGCATTCGCCGACCGCCATGAGCGCTGGCAGATGGCTGATCGTGGTCGTCAGCAGATCGAATTCCGGCGATGTCCCGCGCGCTCCGAGTTTCACCAAAAGCGGGCGGCGCCTGGCCCCCGGCGGCAAGGGCTCCGGCGGATCGCCGGCGCGCATGGCAATGCTGAGGCGGTCGAGCGCGGCCTCGGGGTTGGAATAGGGGCCGTTTTCATCGACCTTGACCCAGCGGTGATCGACACGCCGGCGTAAGGCAAGGCTGGAGAAGATTCCTTGCTCCGGATCAACGAGGATGCAGCCGCTCGTGCTGCCTCGCCCTGCCTGATAGGCGCTGAAGATACGGGCGGGGTCGAAATTGGGACCGCGTTCGAGCGACAGCGCATAGAGCTCGAACTGGCGCTGGCTGATCGGCGTGATCAGTCGCGGCTCATCGGTTGAGGCCATGACCGGCCTCATGATCCCGCAGCCGGCCGATGCGTGCATGCGACTCCATCATTATGACGCCTCCGCCGCGGCCGCCGGAGCCAGAATATCGTTGGACTCCCATCCGTCGCCCTGCCGGACCGTCACGAACTCGCGATCCCAGACGCCCCAGTTCGTGGGCAATGGAACCTGCGCCAAGGGATTGTGGACATAGGTGATCGGCCGGACCTGGCGCGAGAGATTGCCAAGGCCGACCCGCGACCAGATCACGCCCGAGATGTCGGCGAAGCGTTCGTCGAGGAAGGCCGTGCGCGGGATCGGATTGCGGTCGCGCTGGATCAACGGTGCGGCATGGAAGCCTTCTTCGAGAACATCGCCGGTGTCACGGTCGATGGTGATGTAAGCGTCGCCGATCGGGAACAGCGTCGTCATGATGAGCGGCAAGGGCTGTTCGGCGACATAGACGCCGAAGCGGCTGGCGCTGATCGCGATGATGCGGGTGTCTTCCGGCGCGATCACCCCCTGTTCGATGTAGCGGGTGATCTTCTGCGCCTTGGTCCAGAACGCGCTGGAGGTCCGAAGCTGTGCCTGGCGAATGGGTGCGGCGGCAAGGCCGCCGCCCTCGTTGATCGGCACGGGGCGCACGATCTGGTCAGGACCCGGCGCGCCTTCGTCGGGGGAGATGGCCTCGATCCAGATGCGGCGACCTCCTTCGAGGACGCACAGGTCCGGCTGGCCGCATTCGCGCTGACGGTCGACGACGGGCAACAACGTCCGCCCCGCCTCAAGCAGCGTGCAGCCCAGATACATTTCCCAGAAGCGCCCATCGACGTCGCGCGCGAAGCCCTGGCGGAAGTCGGGATCAGCATAGGGCTCGTAGCGCGCCCACATCTCCTGCAGCAGGGCGCGAAGCTGCTGCTCGATCGGAAACTCCGCGATTTTCAGGTTCTCGAAGCCAAGATCGAGATTGGCGCCGTCAACGTCGAAAAGGTCGCTCATCGTCGGCTCACCTCATGCCCGGCGCAGCATCCGCGGGATCTGCACCCGGTGATAGCCGTGAGCGTGGACCTGCTGGCGGAGCTGTTTGGTGTCGTGGACGCCGAAAGCCACGGCGGCCTTCAGCGGGCTGGCGAAGGTCGCGTAGAAGGTCCAGCGTGCGCCGGCAGGAAGCGTCGGGTTCTGCCGCCGGTCGGTGATGACGACATCGCGCGGGTCGCTGCTGTTGCGGAAGGCGTGAAAGGTGAACCAGTCGGGCCGGCGATAGCGCGCGGCCTTGCTGAAGGGCACGGACTGGACCTTTACGTCGGTCTGGTCGAGCACCCAATCGCGTTGCTCCAGAATCTGCCGCACCATGTGGCCGACCATCTGCTTGACCCGCTCGGCCAGAACCTCTTCGCGAAACTCGGCGAGAAGTTCTTCCTCGATGCCTTCGACCGCGGGCTTGCTCAATTGAGACGCGGTTTCGAGGCGGGCGACGTTGTCGTCGCGCGTGAGGAACACCCAGATGCGCTGCCCAAGCTCGGACGCATAGAGCGACGCAAATTTCTCGGGACTGTAGGCAAACATGACAGGGCCTCCTTTACCGGGCAAATATGGACGGTTATAAGCCTATGTCAATGGCGGGCGACCAGCGCCTGCTGATTCCGCCGGGGAGGCTGGATTGGATTTCGAAGATCTCGTGACGGCCCTGGCGCCACCGCCAAACCGGGTGGGCAAATCGGACGGGCCTGACGAACATCATCTCTATGAGGGTGCGGTCATGCTTGCTTACGCGATGCATCTGCTCCGCACCCAACGCGCGCGGGACGTCCGTATCCATCCCGATGGCGAACACGGAAAGCAGTTCGACTTCGCGGCCTGGCTCGGGCGGCGCGACTTCGGGAAGGTCGCCAGCCTCGGCAGCACGACCTACGGCGGCGTTTATCGGAATCCCGCTGGTCAGACGATCACCGTCCATCCCAAGTCGGGCCTCAGCGACGTCGTCGCTGAGGTCGGCAGTCACGTCATTTCGGCTGAGTGCAAGGGCGGAATCATCAACACGCGGCATCCCGGTCAGGTCTCGCGGCTCTATCGCGGTCTGTGCGAGACGGTCGGGCTGCTGATGGCGACGCCGGCGCAGGGCCGCCAGGTCGCCGTGGTCCCGCTGACCGAAAGCACGCGGCGCCTGGCCGAGCGGCTTGCGCCGCGCTGTGCGTTGGCCGGCATTGAGATCGCTCTCGTCGGCAGCCGCGGCGAGGTCATGGACGTGCAACCGGCGGAGACCGCCGAACTGACGGCGGAAAGGATCGACGGATGAGAAGGGTATTGACGATCGGACTGAACTACACGGGCGACGCGATCGAAGGAGTCGAGATCGATAATCTCGGCCTTTGCCGGCCCGAGGTGGATCGCGACCGGGCCGCCTATCCGCTCTACGAGTATGACACGATCATCATCAACCCGCAGAGCTACACGCATTTCCTGTTTGGCAAGGCCGGCGAGTTTTCGAACGAACCCTATGAGCTGGGCAAGCTAAAGGGCGTGAACGACCGCTATGACCTCGACTCCGCCTTCGATAGCGAAGATCGGCGCAAGGAAATGGAGGCGGCGATTGCAGACGGGGCAACCGTCGTCTGGTGTCTGTCAGAACCGAAGCGGGTGAACTTCTTCGGTTATCGCGAGACCCATCTCGGCTATGTCGCGCCGAAGGTCGCGGGCTTCGTGAAGCGATCGGAGCTGCTCGTTAAGAAGGGACGCCGGATGGGTGCGATCGACCCCGACAGCCCCTTCACGCGCTATTTTGAGGTTTTGTCGCGAACCGGCGGGTGGACGCTGTGCCTCTCCGATCCCGGCGAAAGTTACGCGTCGATCGCCGCGACGCCCGAGGGCTACAGCCTCGGCGGCCACGTGACGCTTGGAACCACGACGGGCTGGCTGCTGACCCCGCCGACATCTGATGAAGCTCAGAACCAGCTCGTGCGCGACAGCCTCGCGCTGGAGAAGGCCGATCCGGTGCACGAAAAATATCACGGCATCTTCCTCAGCCACACCGGCGTCGACAAACCGTTCGTGCGCCAGTTGCGCAAGGATCTGCTCGCCCATGGGGTGGAGCATGTGTGGCTGGACGAGGCCGAAATCGACATCGGCGACTCGCTAATCGCCAAGATCGAAGAGGGCATGAAGCTCAGCCGCTACATCGCCGTCGTCCTATCGAAGAAGTCGATTGGCGCGCCTTGGGTAAAGAAGGAACTTGATGTGGCCATGAACCGCGAGATCGCCAGCGGCGAGGTGGTCGTGCTGCCGCTGCTCTATGAAGATTGCGAGCTGCCGGAGTTCCTGAAGGGCAAGCTCTACGCCGATTTTTCGAAGCCCGAGGAGTATGAGGCGGTTCTCGGCAAGCTTCTGCGCCGGCTCCGGATTTCCTGATGAGCGAAGCTGCGACGGGGCCGAGCAGTGCGATGATCTCCGCGATGTCGGACCTGTGGCGGCTGCATCCGCCGGGACCCGACAACATCCTCGCGCATCCGGCCTTCGAGCGACTGCGCGACGCCTGTCGTGATGGCTATCCGAACGCCGGCAAGAAGGGACCAGCTTTCGCGCTCTCGACCGCTTTGCGGGCTCTTGGCCTTCCCTGTGGCCTGCAAAAGGAGACGCTTCATCTTTCCTTGCCGGTAGAGGAGGCGGCAAAGGCGCTCGATGCTGCGATGCGGGCGACCCACGCCAAACGCGCCCACCTGGTGCCGCTCGATCTGGCCGCTGACCTGCCGTCGATCGCGTTCGGCCCGGCGAAGCTAGGCCGGCTGACCGCGGACGAACTGCTAGCCCTCGTCGATCATGCCAGGCTGAAGCGGCTCTATCTGCGGCAGGAATTCGATGCCGCGCGTTTTTCTGAGTTCCACTGGCTGGTTGTCGAGGAGACGGTAGCGCTCGAGCACGAACCCGAGGCACGCGCTGTCCCGGTACTGTTCATGGACCTCAGCCGGGACCTGGGGCAGATCGAACCCCATAAGGGACGATTTCCTGGCGCGGTCGAAGAGGCGCTGTTCTTCCTGCTGCTGGCGCCGTGGGAAAGCTGGTCGGCCATGGCGGAGGTTGACTGGCGCGGCTTCCGGGTCCCGTGGGTCTACACCGTCGACAGCGACATCTTCGTTCGCCCTAACACGCCCCCGTCGCCCGATACGCTGAGCTGGGAGGATCGGATCTACGACGACGGCTACGGCGGGACCTATGAGGAGGAACGACCGGTCGAGCTGCGCTTCGAAGACGACGTCGCAACCGAATTGCCGGTCTGGGACCAGAGCCGCTGGGCGATCGTCGAGCAGGCGAAGCAATCGGTTCTGTTCGAAACGCCGATCACGCACTTCCTGGTCCGCGCGTTCCTGGCGGAAGGCGTCGACGAATTCCTGGCGCATATCACGACGATTGAAGCGGCGCTGGGCCTGCGCGCCGACTATCAGAAGAGCTTCCGGGTGGCGCCCGACCGGCACAAGAGATTGCGCGCCACCGATAAGATGCGAGGCCGTGTCGCCGGTCTGCTGGGCGGTCGAAGCTATGCCGATCAATACGAGCGGCTGTTCGACCTGCGCAGCGCGTTCCTGCACGGCCGGGCGATGACGGCCATTTCGACCAAGGAACGGGTCATGGCCCGCTCGCTGGCTCGGCAGGTTGTGGAAGCGCTGATCCTCACCACCCAGGCCGGGCCTATCTCCTCGCGCGAGGACTTTCTCGACGGCCTGCTCGATAAGGGTGCACCTCTCCTCTAGCCCGCATCACCAGCTCCCGGTTGAAAACTGTCAGAAAATTGCGTATGTTTCTGACAGGAGAATCGCGATGGTGCGCTTGACCGAACAGATCCTTGAGCACGCGCAGCGGCTGCCGGAAGGCACACCCGTCGCGGCTAAGAGCTTGCTCCACCTTGGCAATCGTGCCGCGGTGGATCAGGCCTTGTCGCGCCTTGCTGAGCGGGGGCAACTGATTCGAGCCGGACGCGGCGTGTATCTGCTGCCGGTCACGAGCCGGTTTGGCACCCGGGCGCCGTCTGTAGAACAGGCGGTCGAGGCGCTGGCCGCCCAGCGCGGCGAGGTCATCGTCTCAAGCGGTGCGGCCGCCGCCAACAGCCTCGGCCTTACGACGCAGGTGCCGGTCCGATCTGTCTATCTGACGTCGGGACGGACCCGTAAGATGAGCCTCGGCAAGCAGATCGTAGAGCTTCGCCACGCTCCCCGCTGGCAGCTCGCCATGGCGCATCGGCCAGCGGGACAGGCGGTGCGAGCATTGGCCTGGCTCGGCCCGGAAAGGGCCGAGTCGGCCCTCCAGACCCTGAAGCGCAAGCTTCCACCCGCCGCCTTCAGTGAGTTGGTGGCGGCCGCGCCTCAGCTTCCGACCTGGCTCGCGCGCAGCGTGGGGAAGGTCGCGCATGGCTGACGCCTTCCTCCTCCTTCCGGCCGAGGATCGCCGGGAAGCCTTGAGCGTCGCTGCCGACCGCTCGGGCCGACCGGCGCATCTGCTGGAGAAGGATGCGTGGGTGGTGTGGGCGCTCTCGACGCTTTACGCCTCGCCGTTGGGCGAACACCTGGTCTTCAAGGGCGGCACTTCGCTGTCAAAGGCCTACGGTGTCATCCGGCGGTTTTCCGAAGACGTCGACCTGACATACGACATTCGTGCACTCGCCCCCGACCTCGTCGGAGACAACGGCGAGGCGCTGCCGAAGACGCGAAGCGAAGAAAAGCGCTGGACGAGCGAGGTACGCAAGCGCCTGCCGCAATGGGTGGCAGAGGCCGTTCAGCCGGTCGTCGCCGAGGCCTTGGCGGGCACCCCCCTCTCAGCGGCGATCCGAGTCGATGGCGAGAAGCTCTTTATCGACTACGAGGCGACGGCGATGGGCTCGGGCTATGTGTCGCCAAGCGTCATGCTCGAATTCGGCGCGCGTTCGACGGGCGAGCCAGCCAGCCTGCGGGATGTCGCCTGTGATGCTGCCGGGCTCGTGGATGGCGTGGTTTTTCCAACCGCTCGGCCAAAGGTCATGCATGCCGAGCGGACCTTCTGGGAGAAGGCGACGGCGATCCACGTCTTCTGCCTCCAGGAACGACTCCGTGGTGATCGGTTCGCGCGGCACTGGCATGACGTTGTGCGTCTCGACGAAGCCGGCTTTGCCACCGCTGCCTTCGCTGATCGTGACCTGGCCCACTCCGTGGCCCGTCACAAGACGATGTTCTTCGCCGAGAAGGCCGCGGACGGCTCTCAGATTGACTACGCGGCAGCCGTGAACGGCGGCCTGCAGCTCGTCCCAGCCGGTGACGGCGCCAAAGCCCTCGCAGAAGATTACGTCCAGATGGTCGACGATGGGCTCCTCCTTGAGGAAGCCGAGCCTTTCGAGACGCTCATGGAGCGCTGTGCAGACATAGCCGCGCGGGCCAACAGCGCGGCAGAATAAGAAACGGGGCTGGGGGGCAGCAGTGTATATTTCCGAGATCTACGCGAGCGGCTTCCGGTGCTTTGATCCGAATGCCCCATTGCAGTTGAAGCTCTCACCCGGTCTCAACATCCTCGTGGGGCCGAACGACGCCGGCAAGAGCGCGATCATCGACGCCGCCCGCTATGTCCTCTGGACACGCGGCGACGATTATATTCGCCCTGACGAAAACGACTTCCATGTCGGTGCGGACGGCGTTCGTGGATGCGACTTCATCGTGCGCTGCACCTTCGACAACCTCAACGCAGACGAAGAAGCCCGCTTTCTCGAATGGTGCACCAACGAAAAGGGAAAGCTTCGGCTGCACGTTTGCATGCGCGGCGCTCGGCGCGTCGGACCAGGCGGCGGCAGCATCATCTCCAGCCAGCATCGCGCTGGCGCCGAAGGCGAAGGACTGCCGCTAGACGGAGAGCTGCGGGAGTATCTGAAGGCTACGTACCTCAAGCCGTTGCGCGACGCGGAACGCGAAATGCGAGCGGGGCGCCGCTCGCGCCTCTCGCGCATCCTCGGCGCGATGCCCACGATGGGGCCACAAAGCAAGCCGGCGGCGCCGGGCGCCAACGCTACGCTGCACGATACGCTCGCTGCCGCGGATGCCGCGGTCCGAGGCAACCCCGCCGTGGGAGGGGTCGCCAGCAGCGTGAACACCGATTTTCTCGACAAGCTGTCATTCGTCGAGGATCGCCTCGTCGCGACGCTGGACCTGGGCGCAGGTGGTTCCTTCGATCAGATCCTCGAACGGTTCGAGCTCTATCTCAACGCCAAGGCAGGCACCGAGCGCGTGCAGCGCGGATTGGGCTACAACAATCTTCTGTTCATGGCGGCCGAGCTGCTGCTGCTTCAGTCGCACCCCGACCAGGTTCCGTTCCTGCTGATCGAGGAGCCGGAAGCGCACCTGCATCCTCAGCACCAGACGCTGTTCATGGAGGTGCTTGCAGCCCGCGCCGCCAAACCGGACCTCAAGAAGGACGAAACGCATCAACAGGTCCAGGTCCTGCTCACCACTCATAGTCCGCAGCTCGCGGCGGGCGCCGAGCTTGAGACCATGACGATGATCGTCGGTCACCGCGCCTTCCCGCTGGCGGCGGCGCACACCCGCCTCGAAGTGGACGATTACGAGTTTCTGCGCCGGTTCCTTGATGCGACCAAGGCCAACCTCTTCTTCGCCCGCGCGCTCATCGTCGTCGAGGGTGACGGTGAACATCTGTTGCTGCCCGCGATCGCCGAGAAGCTCGGACGTCCGCTCAGCCGATATGGCGTCTCGCTCGTCAATGTCGGCCACCGTGGCCTGTTCCGATACAGTCGGATTCTGCAGCGCAGAACCGGGAGCGCGATCCCGGTGCCTGTGGCGCTGATTCCTGACAGAGACATTCCACCGGCTGAGGCGAAGGCCCTCGTCGGTGATCGGAAGACCGAAAACGAGCTGACGGAGGACGAGGTCGCTGCGCGGCTGAAGACGCTACGGCGTGACGTTGGCGACCCGGTCGACGCCTTTGTCGCCGACAGTTGGACGCTCGAGTTCGATCTCGCGCTGCGGCCCGAGCTTGCCGCGAGCGTCCACCAGGCGGTCCAGCTCGCAAAGACCAGCAGCCGCAAGCCCGAGCGGCTTGCGAAGATCGTGCAGAAGGCCAGCGAAACCTACGCGGGCTGGAAAGAGGCTGGGCTCTCTGCGACCGAGGTCGCCGTGAAGATTTACCAGCCAGTCCATGACAAGGAGGCCTCCAAAGCCGAGGTCGCCGAGCAGCTTGCCGCCATACTGCGCCAGCGCACGGATACGCCGGAGCAGATGCGCGAGCTGCTCCCGCCCTATCTGGTGCGCGCGATCGACTACGTGACGGGTGGCTATATCCCCGGAGTGCCGGTCATCGCCGAGCCCGAGGCCGAAGACGAGGACACCGGTGTCGTCGGGTCGGACGGCGCGGCGGTGGCGAAGGCGTAGCGGCATGTTCGAGATCTTGCCGCTCACGCCCGAACTGCTGGCCGAGCTTGGTGACGAGCTGGGCGGCTGTGATTTCACCGATGCGAGCCAGATCGACTTCCTGGCGAAGGCCGCTCCCTGTGACGTGCAGGCGGCGCCCGGCAACGGCAAGACCACGCTGCTGGCGGCGAAGCTCGCGCTGCTCTCGCGCAACTGGACGACCCGGAGGCGCGGCGTCTGCGTCATCTCGCATACCAACGCCGCGCGGACCGAGGTCGAAGACTTGATCGCCCGTCATCCGACTGCAGCGCGGCTGATGACCTATCCCCATTTCACCGGCACGGTCACAGCCTTCATAAACCAGTATCTCGCCTTGCCCTATCTTCGGGGCTTGGGCTGGCACGCGCGCCAGATCGATGACGATGCCTTCGCCGCTGAGGCGCTGCGGCGGTATCCGGGTTGGCGCGTCCTCGACAACCTCGCCAAAAACCAAAAGCTCAAGCTGAAGCGCAGGCTCGAGGAGTGGATTGCGCTTCTCGATCTGGACCCAGCCTTTACGGACACCGCGACGGAGCCCAGCGCGCTGGCCGTGCGCTGCCGGAAAGGGCAATGGGGTGCCCACACCGATTGTGGGAAGGCGCTCGAATCCCTCAAGGCCTCGATGGTCAAGAGTGGGTTCTATCGCTACGCCGACATGACCGCGCTCGCGTGGCGCGCGCTCCGCGAAAACCCGGCGCTCGCCGAGCGTCTTCGCGTCCGGTTTCCGCTCGTCATTCTTGATGAGGCGCAGGACACACATGGCGACCAGCTCCGGCTGCTGGAGCATGTGTTCAAACATGGCGGGGCGGCATTCCAACGCCTCGGGGACAGCAATCAAACCTTGTACGAGGACGATGGAGCGGCACCGAACTATTGGACGCCAGGGCCAGGTTGCATCCCTCTCGATACGAGCCGCAGGTTTGGCGGGGAGATCGCTGGCTTTGCAAGCCGGCTGACCGCGCGCCAGGCTCAGACCATTGTCGGGCTGGGAGCACGCCCGGCGTCGCGCGTGATGTTCCTTTTCGATGAAGCTACGATCGGGGGGTTCTCGGGGCCTTCGCCAAAGAGGCACGCGCGCTGTGGGGCGCGGATTGCGGCACGCGCGACATTTGGGCGGTGGCGTCGCGCCACAACCTGGCTGGCAAGAAAGGGGCGTGGCAGCCCAAAAGTCTTGTCGACTATCATCCGGCGTATCGCAGCGAGGGCGGCTCTCGATCAAAAGCGAACCTCCTTTGCCGGCAGCTTCAGAAGGCTGCGGTCCACCATGCGGCGGCGCGCCCGCCCGCAGAGGTCGGCGAGATGCTCGCGGCTGCGGTGTCTGGGCTGGCGCGCGCTCATGGGTGGAAAGCGGCGAATGACCGACCGATCACCGGGCACAATGTCTGGACGGCGCTGGCGTACCGCAATCTCGCGCTGCCGCGCACCATACGTCGGCTGTTGCGCGACCATGTGCTTGCCGGCGCTGCGGTGTGGGAAGAGGCGGCATGGCAGGCGTTCATGGAAGCGTTGCTTCCGCTCTTCAGTCCGCCTCCTCAGGGTTCCGAGGACGATATCGCCGATTTCTGCGCCTTCGTCGCCGAGCAGAAGGCCGATCTTGCCGACCCCAAACGCCGCTCCACGAAACAGGTTCAGTTCGACGATCTCACGTTGCGGCTGGGATCGATCCATTCGGTCAAGGGCAAGAGCGTAGATGGCATCCTCGTCGTTGAGAGCGAGGTTTGGAAAGGCAGTGGTGTAGACGAGCGGTGCATCGACCTGAGCGCGGTGCTTCCACACGCGTTCGGCGTTACCGACGAGCTCTTTTCAGGGGTAAGGCTTACCGCCGCGACGAATGTCTTTGTGGGCGTGACCAGGCCTCGCGAGTTGCTGGGCCTCGCGATGCGCAAATCCGAAGCAACGGTCCTGATAGGCGCCGCCACGGATCAAGGGTGGAGGGTTATCGACCTGGTTGCGCTGGCTGCGGAGTTGAAGGGTTGAGTGGGCCTGTATCGACAACGGGATTGGGAACCTCGGCCAAGTTGATCGGTCTGACGAAGCACACCAAGCATGGACACGTACCTAGCCCTGTCTTTCCGCACGTCGTAGCGCCGTCGGTTCATCCGACCTTGTCCTTCACTTCGATTGCCTTGGCTGCCGCGGTCGCGAGGACGGCGACGGCTTGGGAAGATGCGCCCTTATCCTACTCGAAGCCGGTGGCACCACCCGGGACCGGCGCGCGGAATCTGACAACTGACTTGTGCGGGCCGCGCTATAGCGTAACCATCTACAGATTCGATCGAGCGAGGGCGCAGTTAGAATTAAGGGGGCGCGACATTTGAACGCCGAGATAAAACCAACGAAGCATGGTGCTCCGGGGCAATATCTCGGCTTTGCGCTTCAGCCCGTACGAGCGTTCTATCACCTGCTTACCGCGCCTAAAGGCGCCAAGGTTGCTCTTGAGCTGCAAGACGATGTGTCAGTCCATTACGCCGATGGCAGTGTTTGTCTTGAGCAGACGAAGAGCGCCCTGAAGCAAAATCCCATCTCGGACTGGGACGAAGACCTTTGGAAGGCCTTCGATAACTGGCGGGTTATGCTTGATGCCGGGCAATGCCAGGCGGCATCCGCCACTTTTCGGCTGTACGTGACGCCCGCGAAGAAAGGGGCCTTCGCGGAGGCGCTCTCCGCGGCCGCGTCCGACGAAGAGGTTGATGCCGCACTCGCCGTCATCAAGGCGAAGCTCCATAAGAAGAAGACTCCGCCAGCTAGCGCGGCCAAGGTGTTGGCGTTGCTCGATGCGCCCGAGGACCATCGCCATGGTCTCTTTGGGAATTTCGAACTGGAGGCGGATGCGGACGATCCACTGGAAAGCATCAGGGATCGTCTTCGGCCGTCGATTGCTGAGGCCCATATCGACATCATCGTCCGCTCAGGTATCGGCCAAGCGAAACAAGCAATGGATCGACTGATCCAGCGGGGCGAAAAGCCCATCCTCGACGCGGAGGCCTTCCGCCGCAATTTCCATGCCTTCATACGCCAAAACAACCTGCCTGGCCTGCTGGCGTCGCTCAGCGAGTCGCCCGATGACACGCTGATCGCTGGCATGGCCGCGGCCCGGCCGGTGTTCGTCCGGCAGCTCGAACTCATCGAGGCGACCGAAGAGGACCGGCTTCGCGCCGTCAGCGACTATCTTCGCGCCTCGGCAGACAAGGCCGATTGGGCCGAGCGAGGCGAGATATTTTCCGGCAGCCTGGACGGTTGGGACGAAGATCTCCTCAAGAAGTACGGCATGGCTAAAGGCGACGTCGCCGATCTGCACGGGGAGAAGTCGGCGGCGCTCCAGGGCCGGCTGATTTACCGTCAGTGTGCTCAGCATGTCGCCCCCCTCGAAGGTCGGGCGGTTCCCAGTCATTTCGTTCACGGCAGCTTCAACGACCTAGCCGATCGCCGCCGCCTTGGCTGGCACAGCGATTATCTGACGCTGCTCGAAGGGGATGGCAAATGACGGCCTTATCTACCTTGGGGCTCACCGAACTCGATATCGTGCAGAACCCTGCGATCGGCGCTTATCTGATTTGGCAGTTCACGCTGGGCTATCAGGAAGACGGGGCCGAAGCGGCGCCGATCCCATTGGCGTTCCTGGTGCTGCCGATGCTTCTGCACCGGCAGACGTTCGACGAAGTGGCATCAACGCGAAAGGCGTCAGGCCTGGCGCTGTTCGCGGCGAAGTTCGACAAGGAGCGGGAAATCCTGATGGGCATTCATGGGCGCGCGGTCCAACTGCGGCCTCTCAGCCTTCAGTCGATCGGCGTGGCCGCGACATCGAAGCTCGTTCGGATCGATTACGATACCGCCCAGCTCCGCGGATATCCGCTCGATCTTCTCAACGCCGCCAAACCGAGACTGCCCGAACGACTGAAAGGCTTCGCGGCGGCGGCCGACAAGCTCGGCTACTGGTTTTCCAAGCTCGGTTTGGCGCAGGTGGCCTCCACGCTGAGGGTGGACTTCTAATGTATTTTCAACTGCGCAAACTCATTCTCTGGCCCCGGCACGATGGCGAACCGCGCATTGTCGAGTTCCACCCAGGTGTCGTGAACGTCATTAGCGGCGCCTCGAAGACCGGCAAGTCCGCCGTGATCCCCATTATCGATTATTGCCTGGCGTCCGATAAATGCGCCATCCCGGTCGGTGTCATCCGAGAGAATTGTAGCTGGTTCGGCGTGCTCATCGACACGGTCGAGGGGCAGAAGCTGCTGGCGCGGCGCGAACCCGGTGACAAGCAAAGCACCAGCGACATGGTCATGATAGAGGGGCCCGAGGTCCAAATCCCGGCGCGCATTGAGGACAAGGGAACCACCACCCAGGTTGTCAAGGCGATGCTCAACCGGCTCGCGGGTCTGACCAACCTCGATTTCGAGCCGGAGGCGGATTCGAACTTTAAGTCGCGGCCGAGCTTCCGCGACCTCATGGCCTTCACCTTTCAGCCGCAAAACATCGTCGCCAATCCCGACGTCATGTTTTTCAAGGCTGATACAACCGAGCACCGTGAGAAGCTCAAGACAATCTTCCCCTACATCCTACAGGCTGTGACGGCGGACATCCTTCAGGCCCGGTATGAGCTGGACCGGCTGTCGCGTATCCTCCGCCGGCGGGAGAACGATCTGAGGGCTTTGGTGACCGCCGCCAACACATGGCGGATGGAAGCACAATCCTGGCTCCGGCAGGCGATCGAGTTCGGATTGCTACCGCCCGACCAGGTCATCCCGTCGGATTGGCCGGAAATCCTCGATCTGCTCCGCAGAGTCGTCGAAGCCAATGGGGATGCCGCGCATCCGACTCTTGCCGGTGTCGATACCGCGCTCGACCGGCTCCAAGCGCTTCGAGCCGAAGAGACCGTGGTTGCCACCGAGCTGACACGGCATCGTCAGCGTCTCAGCGAACTGCGCCGCCTGTTGGAAAGCAGCGACATCTACGGCAGCTCGCTCCGTATTCAGCGCGACCGCCTCGCCCTGTCCGACTGGTTGCAAAAGCTTTCCGCGGACGCTGAAGCGAGCGAGCCGGTCGCGCTTATATCGGACGGCGGCAAGCAGAAAATCGACCAGCTCACGGACGCACTAGCCTCGATCGAGGTTCGGCTTCGAACCCATCCGAGTGTGTCCGACACGCTGGATCGCGAAGTGCTTCGTCTCCGAGCGGCGGCAGAAACGCAGCTCGTCCGGCTCAACGAGATCCGCCGGGAGATCGGCGTGCTCGAGCGGGATTCGAAGGCAGCCAAGCAGGCGATCGACCGGTTTGACCGTATGGAGCGCTTCCTTGGCCGTCTGGAACAGGCGCTCGAGCTATACGACCGCACCGACCAGTCCGCCGGTCTGCGGCAGGAGATCGACGCGCTCAAGGCGCAGATCGCTGAGCTACAGCGAAAGGTTTCCGAGACCGAAATCGGGCGAAAGCTCCGCAACGCGATCGATAGCATCGAGGCAACAACGGGGCGACTGATACCCCGCCTGGATGCCGAGTGGCCGCATGCGCCGGTGCGGCTCATGATTCCGGATCTCACGGTCAAGGTTATTCGAGGCACGCGCGACGACTACCTCTGGGAAATCGGTAGCGGCGCCAACTGGCTGGCTTACCATGTCGCGCTAACGCTCGCCCTTCAGATCTTCTTCCTGGACCTTCCGTATCATCCCGTCCCGGGTCTCCTCATTTACGACCAACCCAGTCAGGTCTATTTCCCGCGGCGGACTGCCGGGGATAGCGATGCCGATCCCGTAACTTGGCGCGATGAAGATGTGGTTGCGGTGCGGAAAGTCTTCGCGCTTCTAGGCGAGCAGGTCGGTGCTGCACGGGATCGACTGCAGGTCATTGTGCTCGACCACGCAGATGAGGATGTTTGGGGCGACCTGCCCAACGTCATTTTGGCCGAGGAATGGCGCGAACGCGCACTGGTGCCATTCGAGTGGCTGGAAGAGGAGTGATTTCGGAACCAGTTCGATATTGAGCCGACTGATGGCTAGGCAGTCAGCGGCGGCGCCTCGCGGGCCTGACGCGGATACATTAGCGCTTGCGATTCAAGCGGAAAGGGAAGTCCGGCAGCGATTAAGTATCGCTGCTCTGCGAACCGTGATAGGAATTGATCGACGGTACTTTTTTGAGGTGCGTTGCGTGCACCGCCGACCCTTGATAGGCATCTGTCGGGCGATCGATCTCGATAGATGTCGAAACCCTGCAAAAAAATTTGCACGGAAATCTCCCTTTAAAATCAATACGGTATGATTTTGACGGCCCGTGGGTCGGCCCTCTGGTCTGAGGGCAAGAAAAAACTAAGCTAGATCAATGACCTATTTGGGTTTTGAACAATTGAGTGGGAGTGATCTGAGGTCTGGCACTGGCCGGTATCCAGAGGCACCAAAACACAATCAAGCCCGCGTAAAAGCGGGCTTTTTTGTTTCTGGGTCTGGCATCGGCTGGCACATTTGGGCATCGCCAGGTGCCGCTTCGGCGTATCCATACAGAACGACGACGCAACACCGCCTGGCCGCTGGTGGTCGCGGCATGGCGATGGTGCGTTGCGGCTTCGCGCGCGCGGGGGTGTCGCCCAATATCGAAAGCTTATAACCTGACTTGCTACCACCACCGGGCGCGCTCGGCACGATGCGCTATGCTGCGTCGGCCATTCAAGTTCTCGAGGTCCTATGTCTCAAGTCGACTGGTTGAGCCATCTCCTGCAAATCATCACCGTTACCGGCCAGCTCGAGGTCCGCTGCGTCTACGGCGCGCCATGGCGTGTTGTCTGGGCCAGGGTGGCGGCGAACGAGATCCCCTACCATGTCATCGTCAAGGGCCGGGCCATTTTCGAGGACCCGGAATCAAGAACCGTGCAGGAGCTTGTGAGCGGGGATATCGTGCTGCTCCCCCATGGTTCGGCGCATGTGCTGCACGACGGGAGCGGGCAATCGCCAGTCCGCACGCACGAAAGCCGGGGCGCCGCAGGATGGATGCTGAGCGAGAACGATGGGCAGGGTGAGCAACTGGACCTGCTGTGCGGACGGTTTTTCGTTGCGCCGCCCCATGATCGGCTGATCCGGAACTACCTGCCCGCAAATCTGGTCGTGCGGGCCATGGAGCATCAGGCAGAGGAGGGCATCGGATCGGCATCGCGCCAGCTCTCCGGTCTCGTCGGGCTAATGCGAATGGAGGCCGCCGGTGACAGGGCGGGAGGACGCGCCATTCTCAACGCGCTTTCTTCGGTCCTGTTCACTCTGGTCCTACGCGCCGCGAGCGAAACCGGAAAATCCACCGAGGGCTTGTTGGCCCTGGCCGGCAATCCGCGGCTGGCGCCAGCCATTGCGGCGATGTTCGCCGACCCGGCGCGGCCCTGGAAGCTTCCCGATCTGGCCGATTTGTGCGGCATGTCGCGGGCGACGTTCATGCGCCAGTTCCAAGACAAGTTAGGCCGCTCCGCCCTCGACCTGTTGACCGATCTCCGCATGAGCGTGGCCGCCAACGAGCTTAAAAAGCCGAGGATCAGCACGGAAGTCGTGGCCGAGACGGTCGGGTATCAATCGGTTTCCGCGTTTCGGCGCGTCTTTACCGACAGGATGGGGATGACGCCAGGGGATTGGCGCCGACTGGCGCTCAAGAGCGAGTAGCCCCCCCTCGCGGCTTGGCATTGGGTGATTGTCAGTTTGATCCTTTTGAGCATCATATTGATCTGATACAGTCTCGAAAATATCTCTCTTGCCCGTAAATTGGCTTCCGTCATCACTTGATGAGGGAGCCACCCAATGACCTGTATCAGCGTCGCCGCTACCGAACCTGTCCCCGGTGCAGTCGGCGAAATCCATGCGCGGACCGCAAGGCGCAAGAGCAATTCCGCGACGAATGCGGTCATCGAAACAATCCTGAGCCGTAGCGCCGCCAAGTACTACGACCCGACCGCCATCCTGAGCGACGAGCAAATCCGCGATCTGGTGCGGATCGGCACTTCCGCGCCGACATCCTTCCACCTGCAGAACTGGCGCTTCATCGCCGTGCGCTCGCCTGAAGCGAAGGCGCGTCTGCGTCCGATCGCCTGGAATCAGCCGCCGATCACCGAAGCTGCCGTTACCTTCATCATCATCGGTCAGTTGGCCGATGCCAGCACCATCCCCGAGCGCCTGGCGTCGGTGGTGGAAGCCGGAATCATGCCGGCACACATGGTGCCGGAGTGGGAAAGCCCCGCTCGCGGTCTTTATGACAATCAGCCCCAAAGGCAACGCGACGAGGCCGTACGCTCCGCGACCTTCGGCACCGCGGCGATCATCTATGCGGCCCGCTCGCTGGGCCTGGGCTCGACGCCGATGATCGGTTTCGACGCAGAGGCCGTGCACAAAGAGTTCGGCCTGGCCGAAGACGAGATCCCGGTCATGCTGCTGACCGTCGGGCCGGAGCGGGCTGGCAACTGGCCGCAGAAGCCCCGCATGCCCGTGGCCGACGTGCTTGACTTCGCATAATCCCCAAACATCTCAAAAACTTATGGAGACTAAGATGACGAGAACTATTGTCCTGAAGCCGGAACACGTGCCGGCTGAATCGAAGCCGACCCTCGATGCGTTCACCAAGAACATCGGGTTCACCCCGAATATGATGGCGGCCTTCGCGCAAAGTCCTATCGCGTTCAATGCGTGGGCCACGCTGCTCGGCTCCCTGAGCAAAGCGCTCGACGTGAGGACACGCGACAGTATCGGCCTGGCTGTCTCCGAAGTGAACGGCTGCAACTACTGCCTGGCGGTTCACAGCTTCACTGCCGAGCATATGGCCAAGCTGCCGGCCGATGACATCATCCTCGCCCGAAAGGGTCATGCCAACGACCCGAAGCGGGACGCCGCCGTCCAGTTTGCACGCAAAGTCATCGAGGCCCGCGGCCAAGTCGGCGACGCTGATTTGAAGGCCGTCCGCGATGCTGGCTACACCGATGCGAACATCATCGAGATCGTTGCGCTTGTCGCCATGTACTCCCTGACGAATTTCTTCAACAACGTGTTTGATCCCGACAAGGACTTTCCCGCAGTGGCGCCGGCCGGCTCGATCTGAGCCCTGCCAGTGGCATCAGCCGCCTCCGAGGAACCTTGGAGGCGGTTGATGCGGGAGCGTCCTAGCCATTGGGATCGGTCGCATGAACATCCTCCATATTGATAGCAGTCCTCGCCCGGAATCGCATAGCCGCGAGCTTTCGGCGGCAATCGTTGAAAAGCTGCTTGAGGCTGCGCCGGGGGCGAGCATCAGCCGGCGTGATCTTGGGGCCGATCCCTTGCCCCACGCCGTGGCCGACTATGCGGATACGCTGTCGTCGCCGGCCACCTTGGCGGCTCCGCTAAAGGGCGCTTTGGATCTGTCCGAAACGCTTATTCGGGAAGTCGAAGCGGCTGATGCGATTGTCATCGGAACGCCCATGCACAACTTCACCATTCCCTCGGTCCTCAAGGCGTGGATCGACCAGATCCTGCGCGTTGGCCGCACGATGAAATCAACGCCCGCCGGGAAGGTGGGAATGCTTCGGGATCGTCCGGTTTTTATCGGCGTCGCTTCCGGCGGCGTCTTCATCGGCGACCGCGCAAATCAGCCTGACTTTCTGACGCCTTACCTGACGCTGGCGCTCAACTCCATTGGGCTGAGCACGCTGCAATTCCTCCCTTTGCAGGCCACCGCCTTTATCGAGGGGGACCGAGCCCCATTGGCCAGGGAGAAGGCACTTGCCGCCATCGACTTGACGGTTATGGAAAAGCTTCGAGCCGTCGATGATTGCCCTGCAGTGTTCTCAGGTATCGGTAGACCGTATCGCGATGCGCGCCCCCTGCTCCTGGGAGCGTCGCGCTGGAAGCATTCTGAGGGCGCGCCGCAAGGCCTTGGCACGTCCGCATCATAACCCTCCGGCCTTCGCCGGACTAAAACCTGGGGGTCCCTTGATGATGTCACCTACCGGTACGCTTCCCCAAATCGGCGACAGGATCACCGACAAATCAGCACCGCCCGATGACAGCGCCATCCGCGAATGGATCGGGGCAGACGCGTTCGAACACTGGGCCGAGCTGCGGAACTGGATTGACGAATTTTACCCTGGGATTTTCGCGCCGGACTGGCTCTACGGTGGTAAGAACCGCGGTTGGTCCTTGCGCTACAAGAAAACCAAGGCGTTCTGCACGTTGGTGCCAGAATACCGGCGGCTTTCGGCTGTCGTGGTCATGGGCGGCGCGGAACGAGAGAAGTTTGAGGAGCGACGTTCTGTCTGGCGCCCGCAATTGGTCAAACTCTACGATGAAGCCAGAACATACATAGACGGGAAATGGCTGACACTTGCCATCGCATCGGCAGATGATCTGCATGATGTGATGGAGCTTCTGATTATGAAGCGCCCGCAAAAGTCGCGTGGTTGAGGGCCACAAGAATCCCGGATTTGCCGGGCGATGGCTCCAAGGACGCGAGCCGCGGTCCGGTCCCGTTCAGCGGCTGGAGGAATGGCCGGGGTCCAGTCAAAGCGGCCCGGCCGCAATCAGGGCTCGCCGCCTGTGGTTTTTTGAGGGGGGGTATTCATGACCATACCGATGGAACTGCAACACGCCGGGGAAGCCTTCGAGGCCTTCCTGCGGGATGCGCGCGATGAAGCGGGCCTGCCCACCCGTAACCCCACCTACACCATGGTGCAGGGCGTATTTCAGGTGTTCCGCCGGCGCTTGTCGCTCAAGGACGCCATCCGCTTCGCCAGCGTGCTGCCGCCGTTGCTCCGCGCCATTTTCGTGGACGAGTGGGACGTGGATGAGCCCCAACGCCCCTTTACGGACCGGGAGGCGATGACCCAGGAGGCGCAGGATCTTCGCCGGGACCACAACATCGCGCCCGATAGCTGCATCCGCGACGTGGCCGTTGCCCTGCGTCGCCATGTGGACGAGGCACGGTTCGACCGGCTGCTGGCCACGCTTCCCGAAGGCGCGGCCGATTTCTGGCGGGTGTAACGCCCCGCCGCCGCCTTCCGCCTCTGCTCTCTGCCGTTCTCCGATATTCGCCTTCGCAAAAATATATCGTGCGCGATTAAATCGCTGTTGACATGGTGCGACCCAGCTCATAAATATCGCACACGATCTAAACGCAAACGATGAAAAACGCCCCACCGCCGGGCGGCGGCAAAGGCCTCAAGGAGACGGAAATGCACCGCACCCAGAAAAACACGGACCGGATGGATCGCCGCGAACTGCTCGGCGTAGCGATCGGCGCGACGGCGGCCACGGCAGCCGCCGTCGGCGTCATCGGCGGACATGACGCGCAGGCGCGTCCCTCAACCAACCCCACCCCCCAGGCAAAGGAGCCCGTTGCCATGAAGACCAGCCCCAACACCATCATCACCAAGGACGGCGTTAGCCTCTACTACAAGGACTGGGGCCCGAAGGACGGCCCGGTCGTCACCCTCAGCCACGGCTGGCCACTGAGCGCCGACAGCTGGGAGAACCAGGCCTTCTTCCTCGCCAATCACGGCTTCCGCGTCGTCGCGCACGATCGCCGCGGCCACGGCCGGTCCAGCCAGCCGTGGGACGGCAACGACATGGACCACTACGCCGACGATCTGGCGGCGGTGATCGAAGCGCTGGACCTGCGCGATGTCTCCATGTTCGGCTTCTCCACCGGCGGCGGCGAAGTGGCCCGCTACGTCGGCCGCCACGGCACCTCGCGCGTCGCCCGCATCGGCCTGATCTCGGCGGTGCCGCCGCTCATGGTGCAAACGCCCGATAACCCCGGCGGCCTGCCCGTCAAGGTGTTCGACGACATCCGTGCGGCGTTTGTCGAAAACCGCTCCAAGCTGTTCCGCGACATTCCCAGCGGCCCGTTCTACAACTTCAACCGCCCGGGCGCGACGCTCGACCCCGGCCTGGTCGAGTTCTGGTGGGCGCAGGGCATGCAGGGCGGTTTCAAGAACACCTACGACTCCATCAAGGCGTTTTCCGAAACCGACTTCCGCGAGGACCTGAAGAAGTTCGACCGGCCCACGCTGATCGTCCACGGCAGCGACGATCAGGTCGTGCCCATCGATGCGGCAGGCCGCGCCTCCAAGACCCTCGTGCCCCATGCTGTGCTCAAGGTGTATGAAGGCGCCCCCCACGGCCTCACCGATACCCATAAGGACCGGCTGAACCGCGATATGCTGGAGTTCCTGCAAAGCTAGGCCCGGCAGGGCGGCGGGCGGCGGCAATCCTTCGGAAGGGCCGCCGCCTCTTGTCGTCATCCCGCGGCAAGCTTGCGATATGAGCGCACGCGATTATATCAGTTTTATGAGCAAGACCGACCCCTCCGCCGAATTCGCACCCAGCGGGCTGGACCGCTTCCTGTGCTTCGGCATCTATTCCACCGGCCTCGCCTTCAACCGGGTCTACAAGCCGCTGCTGGACAAGCTGGGCCTCACCTATCCCCAATATCTGGCGATGGTGGTGCTGTGGCAGCGCGACGGCCAGACCGTGGGGGAGCTGGGCGAGAAGCTGTTCCTCGAATCCAACACCATCACGCCGCTCATCAAGCGGCTGGAAGCCGCCGGTTACCTGACGCGGCGGCGCGACACGGCCGACGAGCGCGTGGTGCGCGTGTTCCTCACCGAAACCGGACGTGGCCTCGCCCAGCAGGCGGCCTGCGTGCCGGAGCAGATCCTCACTGCCAGCGGCATCACGCAGGAAAAACTCGACGAGATCCAGACCGCCCTCATCACCCTGCGCCGCAACCTGCGCGCCAGCGCAGGCGAGGACTGAACGGCGGGATAGGGTTTGTTGTTTGGAGGAGGGTCATGGACCCTCTTGGCAGGTCTACCTAAGGCTGGATCTTCCCCGCAGCCGCGCCGTAGACCGCATCGCGCACCTCCGTCACGAACGGGCCGCCCATGCCTTCGGGCGTGGTGTTGGTGAGCGCGACGACGGTCAGCTTCTTTTCCGGATCGACGAACCAGCTGTGGCCGTAGACGCCGCCCCACTGGAAGGTGCCCTTGGACTGGGGCGTGTTGGCGGCGGCGGGGTCGAGCAGCAGCGCCCAGCCGAGGCCGAAGCCCCAGCCGGGGCCCTGGGTTCTTGCCTCCGGGCCGGTCTGGTCGGTTATCATCTGCGCCACGGTTTCCGGCTTCAGCAGGCCGTTGCCGCCGGTGCGGATGGCCTCGAGCAGCGTGAGCACATCACCGGCCGTGCCCACCATCCCTGCGCCGCCGGAAGGGTAGGCCTGCGCGTTCAATGCGCGGCTGGGGTCGAACTCCAGGCGGCCGTCGCCCATGGGCATGATGGTGTCGTCCGTCATGCGGGCGGGGCCCTCTTCGCCGTTCAGGTAGGGCGGCACGAGGCGGGCAAGGTCAGTGACGGCAAAGCCGGTGTCCGCAATGCCGAGCGGGGCGGTGACGAGGCGTTGCACCGCGTCCTGCAGCGGCTGGCTGGTGGCCTTCTCGATCACCGCGCCGAGCACGTCGGTCGCCAGCGAATAGTGGAAGGACGTGCCGGGCTTGAAGGCGAGCGGCGTCTGCGCCAGCCGCTTGAGGTTGCCGGCGAGGTCCGTATCCGGCTGCTCCATGCCGTCGAGCACGTTGAGGCGGATGTAGGCGCTGTCCTGCGGTTCGATGAACCGGTAGCTGAGGCCGGAGGTGTGGCTGAGCAGCTGGCGCACGGTGATGTCGGGCGCAGTGCCGTCCGGCAGGCGCGGGCGGAAGTCCGGCAGCCAGCGGGTGATGGGCGCGTCCAGCGCCAAAGTGCCGTCCTCCACCAGCCGCATGGCGGCGACGGAGACGAACGGCTTGGAGACGGAGGCGAGGCGGAAGATGGCGTCCTCCCGCATCGGCACGGATTTTTCCCGGTCCGCAAGGCCAGCCGCGCGCCGGTAGACGATCTTGCCGTCCTGCGCCACGAGCACCACCGCGCCGACGATGCGGTTCTCCTCGATGGCCTTGTCGATGGCGGCATCGAGGCGGGCGGAGAGGGCGTCCGGCTTCGCTGCGGTGATCTCGGACTGGGCAGGCTCAGGCCGGTCGCAGGCGGAGACGAGCTGGACGGCGGCCAGCAGGGCAAGGGCGGGCGCAAGGCGGGATGGGCGCATGAAGAACATTCCCCTGTATCAGCGGATTAGCCGGTTGAGCATAGAAGCTGGCCCGCCCGCTTTCCAGAGGCGGGCATGGCTTCAGAAATGCGCCAGATAGCCGCCGTCGACGGGGAGCACGTGCCCGGTGATGTAGGAGGCGAGCGGGGAGGCGAGGAACACCACCGCCCCGGCGATCTCCTCAGGGTTTCCCCAGCGGCCGAGCGAGGTGCGCTTGCCGAGCCAGTCGTTGATGGCTTCATCCGCCGTCATCTCCGCGTTGGCTTGCGTAGCGAAGAAGCCGGGGGCAACGCCGTTGACCGTGATGCCGCGCGGGCCGAACTCGGCGGCCATGGCGCGGGTGAGCGCCGCCAGCCCGCCCTTGGCGGCGGTGTAGGCGGCATCGCCTGACCGGGCGATCGGCCCGGCGATGGAGGTGATGTTGATGATGCGCCCGCCCGCCGGCATGTGGCGGGCAAGGAGGCGGGAGAGGTGGAGAGGCGCGACCAGATCAACCTCGATCAGGCCTTGAATGTCGGCAAGCGGCAGATCGTCCAGTTTGCCACGGGCGCGTGCTCCGGCGTTGTTGACGAGAATATCCACCGGGCCGTGGTTTGCCACCAGCGCTTCCACGGCGGGCGCGAAGGCGTTGAGATCAGCAAGGTCGAGCCGCCATGTCAGCACGCGGGTGCCGGAGGGGTCGAGCGCGGCGGCGGCCTCATCGAGCGCCGTCTGGTCCCGCCCGTGCAGGATCACCCGCGCACCCGCTTGCACAAGCCCCCGCGCCATCTCAAACCCCAGCCCCCGGCTCGCGCCGGTCACCAAGGCCAGCCTGTCTTGCAATTCCAGTTTCATGCGGGAGCCTTGGCATATCCGCGCGCCGCCGGACAAGAGGCATGAACCCGCGCCTTGAGCTTTGGGGGCCCCCACGGCTATGGTCTGGCTCCGCGCGGGAGGCTGGGCTATGCAGCCGCTTGTCCGCCAAGCGGTGACGGGAGAACGCCATGTCCACCACCTACACCCTCGATACCTCGACCTCGCGGGCCAACCCGACGCCAACGCCGGTGCGGCGGCTCTCCGTGCCCGCCATCGCGGCGCGCAAGGGCAAGGAGCCGGTGGTGATGCTCACCGCCTACACGGCGCGCAACGCCCAGCTGCTCGACCCGCACTGCGACATGCTGCTGGTGGGCGACAGCCTGGGGCAGGTGATCTACGGCCTGCCCTCCACCGTGCCGGTGACGCTGGAGATGATGATCAATCACGGCGCGGCGGTGGTGCGCGGCTCCTATCATTCGGTCGTCATCATCGACCTGCCGTTCGGCAGCTACGAGGCCAGCCCCGAGCAGGCCTTTGCCACCGCCTCGCGCGTGCTCAAGGAAACCGGCGCGGCGGGCGTGAAGCTGGAAGGCGGCGAGGCCATGGCCCCGACCGTGCGGTTTCTGGTGGAGCGCGGCATTCCGGTGGTGGGGCATGTGGGGCTGACCCCGCAGGCGGTCAACACGCTGGGCGGCTACGGGGCGCGCGGCAAGTCGGAGGCGGAACGGGCGAAAATTCTGCGCGACGCCAAGGAAATCTCGGAGGCGGGGGCGTTCTGCATCGTCATCGAGGGCGTGGTCGAGCCGCTGGCGGTGGAGATCACCCGGTCGGTGGCGGCGGTGACCATCGGCATCGGCGCGAGCGCGGCCTGCGACGGGCAGGTGCTGGTAACGGAAGACATGCTCGGCCTGTTCGACCGGGTTCCCCGGTTCGTGCGGCGGTTCTATAATCTGGGCGAGCAGATCGACGCGGCGGCGCGCAGCTTTGCCGAGGCCGTGCGCGACCGGTCGTTCCCCGGCGAGGATAACCTGTACCAGATCCCCGCCGAATCGCTTGCGCGAAAGTCATGAGCCGCTACTAATCTGCAACGGAATATTCTTGAGATCAGGGGACACGCGTGGCCAAGGACGAAACGGGCGATCAAGGCGAAGCCTTTCTGCGCGAGGTGGACGAAGAACTCCGCCGCGATCAAATGGCCGGCCTGTGGCGGCGTTACGGCCGCTGGCTGCTCATCGGCATCGGCGCGTTCCTGATCGCGCTGGCGGCCTTCCTCTATTGGCAGGAAGAGCGGCGGGAGAAGGTCAACCAGCAGTCCGACCGGCTGGCGCGGGCGCTGACGGAACTGGACGCGGGCAATACGGACAAGGCCCTGCCGGAGCTGAAGGCGCTGGCGGGCAGCGGGACGGACGGCATCAAGGCGCTGGCCCGGCTGGCCGAGGCCGCCCAGCTGGTGCGCGGCGACGAGAAGCCGGAAGCCATCAAGGCCTATGAGGCGATCGCCGCCGACCAGTCCCTCGCCAAGCCGTTCCGCGATCTGGCCGCTTTCCGCGCCGTGCAGCTCCAGTATGATTCGATGAAGCCGGAGGAGGCCGTCGAGAAGCTGAAGCCGCTGGCGCAGGACGGCACGCCCTGGTTCGGCCCGGCGGGCGAGCTGCTGGCCGTGGCCTACATCGACTCCGGCCAGCCGCAGCTGGCCCGGGCCCTGTTCGAGGCCATCGCGGGCAACGAGGACGTGGCCCCCTCGCTGCGCGGCCGCGCCTCGCAGATGCTGACCATGCTGCCGGAAACCGCCGCCGAGGCGGCCAGCGCCGCCGCGACGGAGGCGGCCCCCGAGAAGGCGGCTTCTGAGAAGGCGGCCCCCGAGAAGGCGGCTCCTGCCGCCGCCCCGTCTGTATCTGGCGCGCCGGAGTCCAAGTGATGAAGTTTCGTACCGCCGTTTCCCTGCTGGCGCTCGCGGCGCTGGCCGCCTGCTCGGGCAGCAACAAGGACAAGCACCGCCTGCCGGGCGAGCGCATCCCCGTGCTGGCCTTCGAGCAGCAGCTCGAAGCCGATGCCACCGTCGCCGATCTCAAGGTGACGCTGCCCGCGCCCTACACCAACAAGGACTGGGCGCAGCCCGGCGGCGCGCCCGCCAAGGCCATGCACCACCTCTCCCTGCCGGAGACGCTGACCAAGGACTGGACGGTGAGCGTGGGCGAGGGCGGCAGCCGCACCGCCTATCTGCTGTCCCCGCCCATCGTGGCGGACGGCAAGCTGTTCACCATCGACACCGAGGCGACCATCCAGGCGCTGGACGCCGAGACCGGCCGCAAGCTGTGGAGCTTTACCTTCCCCAAGAAGGAGAGCAAGCGGCTCGCCTTCGGCGGCGGCGTCGCTTACGACAACGGCAAGCTCATCGCCACCTCCGGCTACGGGTTCGTGGCCGCCATCGATGCGGGCAGCGGCGAGAAGCTGTGGCAGGTGGATATGCAGGCCCCGTTCCGCGGCGCGCCCACGGTGGTGGGCGACCGGGCCTATGTGCTCACCTTCGACAACCAGCTGTTCGCGCTCTCGACCGAGAACGGCGATGTGCAGTGGGATGCCACCGGCATCGTCGAGAACGCCAGCATCCTCGGCACCGCCGCGCCCGCGGTTTCCGCCGACACGCTGGTGGTGGGCTACTCCTCGGGCGAGCTGACCGCCCTGCGCGTGGAGAACGGCCGCGTCACCTGGCAGGAACTGCTGTCCCGCACGGGCCGCACCACCGCCATCGGCGCGCTGCTCGACATCGACGCCTCGCCGGTCATCGACCGCGGCCGCGTGTTCGCCATCGGCAACGGCGGGCGCATGGTGTCGCTGGAGCTGACCACCGGCCAGCGCGTGTGGGAAATCAACCTGGGCGGCGTGCATACGCCGTGGGTCGCGGGGGACTTCATCTATGCCGTCACCAGCGAGGGCGAGCTGGTGTGCGTCACCCGCAACGAGGGGCGCATCCGCTGGCTGACCCAGTTGCAGCGCTACAAGGATGTGGAGGACAAGGAAGGCCTGGTGAGCTGGGCGGGGCCCGTTCTGGCGGGCGACCGGCTGATTCTCACCTCCTCCAACGGCTATGTGGCGACAGTCTCCCCCTACACGGGCGAGCTGATTTCGGTCGAGAAACTGGGCGAGGACACCTACCTCCAGCCGGTGGTGGCGGGCAATCGCCTCTACATTATGACGAACGACGGTCGAATTACGGCGTTTCGCTGATTGGGCGCGATTGCTCTTGTGGCCGCGCCCGGTTAAGCACGGGCCATGAAAGAGCGTCATAAACCCACGATCGTCATTATCGGCCGTCCGAACGTCGGCAAGTCCACCTTGTTCAACCGTCTGGTTGGCAAGCGGCTGGCGCTTGTCGACGACACGCCGGGCGTCACCCGCGACCGGCGCGAAGGCGACGGCACGCTGTTCGACCTGGAATTCACCATCGTCGACACGGCAGGCCTGGAGGACGCGGAGGCGGCCTCGCTCGCCGGGCGGATGCGCGCCCAGACCGAGGCCGCGCTCGACACGGCGGATTTGGCTCTGATGGTCATCGATGCCCGCGCGGGGCTGACCCCGCTCGACCGGCACTTCGCCGCATGGCTGCGGGCGCAGGACACGCCGGTCGTGTTGCTGGCCAACAAGGCCGAAGGCAAGATGGCCGAGGCGGGCTATTACGAATCCTATGCGCTGGGGCTGGGCGAGCCCATCGCCATCTCCGCCGAGCACGGCGAGGGCCTGGCGGACCTCTATCAGGCGATCGTCAAGCACGTCGGCCTGCCGCCCGAGGATGCCTTCGAGGAAGAAGACAAGTCCGAGCCCACGCCGGAGGAGGTGGCCGCCGCGCCGCTGAAGCTGGCGGTGGTGGGCCGCCCGAATGCGGGCAAGTCCACCCTCATCAACCGGCTGCTGGGCGAGGACCGCCTCGTCACCGGGCCGGAGGCGGGCATCACCCGCGATCCGATCTCGGTCGGCTGGGAGTGGCAGGGGCGGCCCGTCCGCCTCATCGACACGGCGGGACTGCGCCGCCGCGCGCGGGTGACGACCAAGCTGGAGAAGCTCTCCGCCGCCGACACCCGCCGCGCCATCGACTTCGCCGAAGTCGTCGTGCTGCTGCTGGACGCCACGCTGGGGTTGGAGGCGCAGGACCTCAAGATCGCCGACCAGGTGCTCCAGGAAGGCCGGGCGCTGGTGATCGCGCTCAACAAGTGGGATTCGGTCGAGGACCACGGCAGCCTCTACCGGGGCGTTGCCCGCGCGCTGGAGGACGGCCTTTCCCAGGTGAAGGGCGTGCCGCTCATCCCGGTCTCCGCCGCCACGGGCAAGAACCTCGACACGCTCATCAAGGCGGCGTTCGAGATCCGCGACCTGTGGAGCCGCCGCGTGCCCACCTCCCGCCTCAACGACTGGTTCGCGGCGGCGCTGGAGCGCAACCCGCCGCCCGCCCCGGGTGGCAAGCGCATCAAGCTGCGCTACATCACCCAGGCGCGCATTCGCCCGCCCTCGTTCATCGTGTTCGGCAACCGGCTGGAAGAGCTGCCCGACAGCTACCAGCGCTATCTGGTCAACCTGATGCGCGAGGAGTTGGGCTTCATGGGCGTGCCCATCCGCATCAACTTCCGCAGCCGGGAGAACCCGTTCGCCGGCAAGCCGAGGCGATAAAGGGGCGCGGGGCGTATCAGTCGCGAAAGGCGCGTTGCATGCTGACGCTTTACAGGCTCGACAATGGCCGGTTGTCCCTCTGCGAGAACGAGGGAAGCGGCAGCGAAGCCCCGGCCCCCCTCGATGCCGGGCAGCTGGCCCGAGCCGCCTGGATCGACCTGCATGAGCCGACGGACGAGGAAGAGGTGTTCGTCGAGAAGCAGCTGGGCGTGAACATCCCCACCCGGCAGCAGATCTTCGGGCTGGAGATGGCCAACCGCATCGTCGAGGAAGACAATGCGATCTACGCGCCTGCCGCGATCCTGATCGGCAGCAGCACCGATACGCCATCGCTGACGACCGTGTTCTTCATCTTCAAGGGGGCACGCTCATCACCGTGCGGCACAGCCCGGTGCGCGCGTTCGATGTGTTCGTGCAAGGGGCCTGCCGTCCCTCCGCGCCAAAATATGCGGATGGCTTCGACATTTACGTGGGGCTCATTGAACTCATCATCGACCGGCTGGCGGAGGTGCTGGGGCAGGCGGGCTCGGCGCTGGATATCATGACCCAGAACATCTTCGAGGAAGAGAAGCGGTTCCGCCGGGGCGAGATCAAGGACTTCCGCCGGGTGCTGCGCCGCCTCGGCGCCAGGGGCGACATGCTCTCCAAGGCGCGGGAGAGCCTCCTCAGCCTGTCGCGCATCAACACCTTCCTCGGCTCGGGCGCCGGCTCCCACCCGCGCCGGAAGGCGCTGAAGGGGCACTTCGAGTCCATCTCCAGCGACATCCACGCGCTCACCGACCACGTGAACTACCTCTCCAGCCGCATCTCCCTGCTGCTGGACGCCACCGTCGGCCTCATCAACCTGGAGCAGAACGGCATCATCAAGATCTTCTCGGTGGCGTCCGTCGTCTTCCTGCCGCCGACGCTGATCGCCTCCATCTACGGCATGAATTTCGAGCACATGCCCGAGCTGGGGTGGCCGCTGGGCTATCCCTTCGCCGTCGGCCTGATGATCCTCTCCGCCGTGCTGCCGTATGTGTTCTTCAAGCGCAAGGGCTGGCTTTAGGGCGGGTTCAGGCAGGAAGATGAAAGGGTCACTCGGTCCCCCATTCGTCTTTCGGGTTGCGCCCGGTCGTGCCCTCGCGCCTTCAGCCGGATGCGGCAACTCACCGGCAGGGCCGGAAGGGCCCCGCCGCTTCCGCAAGGCGCGGCCCGGTAAAAGGAACGGGGTACAGGGGACCCCAGTCCCCTGCGAAAAATCACCCTTCAAACCATCCCTCAAAACGAACCCCGCAAGGATCGTTTGACGAGAGGCATCGCGCCCGCTAGCAGCCGGATCATGCGCTTTACATCCGACAACACCGCCACCGTTTCTCCCGAAATCCTCTCGGCGATCGTCGAGGCCAATGCCGCGCCGACGACGCCTTACGACGGCGACCCGTGGTCATCGCGGCTGAGCGAGGTGTTCTCCAATTTCTTCGGCGCCGAGGTCGAGGCCTTCGCGGTGACGAGCGGCACGGCGGCCAATTCGCTGGCGCTCGCCTGCATGACGCCGCCGTTCGGCGCGGTGGTGTGCCACCGGGAAGCGCATATCAACGTGGACGAGTGCGGCGCGCCGGAGTTCTACACCGGCGGGGCCAAGCTGCTGCTGGCGGAAGGTCGCTGCGCCAAGATCACGCCGGAGAGCTTCGCTGCCGTGCTGGCGGACATGCGGGTGGGTGACGTGCACCAGGTGCAGCCCAAGGTTCTGTCGCTGACGCAGGCGACGGAGCTGGGCTGCGTCTACACGCCCGCCGAGGTGGCGGCGCTGGCCGGGGCGGCCAAGGCGCGGGGCATGACGGTGCATATGGACGGCGCGCGCTTCGCCAATGCGCTGGCGCATCTGGACTGCCACCCGGCGGACATCACCTGGAAGGCGGGCGTTGATGCGCTCAGCTTCGGCGCGACCAAGAACGGCGCGCTGGCCGCCGAGGCGGTGATCTTCTTCAACCGGGATCTGGCGGCGCAATTCCCGTTCCGGCGCAAGCGCGGCGGGCACCTGCTGTGCAAGGGGCGGTACATCAGCGCCCAGCTGCTGGCCTATATCGAGACCGGCCTGTGGCGGCGCAATGCGGAGCGGGCCAACGCCATGGCGCAGCGCCTCGCCCAGGCGGCGCGGGGGCGGCTGCTCTATCCGGTCGAGGCCAATGAGCTGTTCCTGAATGTCGGCATCGAGGGCGCGCGCCAGCTGCGGGCGGAAGGCTTCGAGTTCTACGACTGGGGCGCGGAGGGCTCGGGCCAGATCCGGCTCGTGGTGTCGTGGGATCAGGTCGAGGTGCACGTGGAGGCGTTGGCCGCCGCGCTGGAAAGCCTGCCGGTTTAAGGTCGCGCCCGGCTTCCGGGTAGCGCGGCCCCGACAGACGGGAAGAGAACTGTTTTCCTGACCGCAGCCGGGGCGGCTGTCGGCAGTCGGTGTTTTAGGGGGTCGTCATGCCTGCGTGGCTTGCGTTTTCAACCATCGTTCTGATCTGGGGCAGCACCTGGCTCGCCATCACCACCCAGCTCGGCGAGGTGCCGGCGGCGTGGTCGGTCACCTACCGCTACATCATCGCGGCGCTGGTGATCTGGTGCATCTGCGTTGCCAAGCGCGAGCCGCTGAAGGTCTCCCCGCGCCAGCACCTGATGCTGGTGACGATGGGCCTGCTGCAGTTCTGCATCAACTACATCTTCGTCTACGAGGCGGAGCGGCACATCGCCTCCGGCCTGGTGGCGGTGGCCTTCGCCATGCTGGTCATCTTCAACCCCATTCTTGCCCGCATCGTCTTCAAGCAGCGGTTCACCCCAACCCTGCTCGTAGGTGCGGTGCTGGGCGTGGCGGGCATCGCGCTCCTGTTCTCCTCGCAGATTTCCGACTTCCAGTGGCAGGACCAGGGGGTGAAGGGGCTGGCGCTGTGCCTGGCGGGCGTGCTGTCCGCCTCGGCGGGCAACCTGTTCCCGGCCTCGCGGGGCTTGAGGGGGCTGTCCATCTACACCATGAACGCCTGGGCCATGGCCTATGGCGCGGCGGCGACGGCAATGTGCGCCGTGTTCCTCGCCGGGCCGCCGGTTATCAAGCACGACCCGCTCTACTTCGGCGGGCTTCTCTATCTCGCCGTGCCGGGCTCGGTCATCGCCTTCCATCTCTACTATCAGACCATCCGCGCCTGGGGCGTGGCGCGCGCCGCCTATTCCAGCGTGCTCATCCCCGTGGTGGCGCTGGGCCTCTCCACGGTGTTCGAGGGGTACAGGTGGGGCGCCCTCGAGGTGCTGGGCGCGGCGCTGGCCATCGCCGGCACGCTGGTCGCCGTCATCAGCCGGGGGCAGGGGAAGCGCGCAAAGGGCTGACCGCTCTCTGACGGGCGGATTTCCGGGAAAATTGCGGTCAATGGCAGGCCGTATCAATCAATGGTTAACCGTCCGTCAGTAGTGCTGCGCCTTCCCTCGTGTAAGGTTGCGGTATGTCCCTCTCCAAGAAGTTGTTTATTCCCATCGCCATCCTCGCCGCGGTGTGCGTTGGCCTGGCGATGTGCGGCTTTTGGGCTCTCTCGGCGCTGGATGACGTCACGTCGGCGCGAAGGGTCGCCCAGCAGGAGCTTTACGAAATCAGCGAAATCCGCTCGCTCAGCCGCTCCTTGCAGCGCGACACGCTCAACCTGATTTTCGAGCCCGATGCGGGGGAGCGCCAGATTATCGCCGAGAAGCTGGAAACCCGCTTTCCCGCCATGCAGAAATCGGTGAAGCGCCTGGAGGATATGCTGAGCGAGGCGGACCGGGAGCGGCTGGGCAGCGACTTCGGCGCTCTGCAATCCGTGGTCATTGCCGAGCTTGAGGCCATCCAGCAGGCTTCGGCGCATAAAAGTGCCGACGCGCTGTTCGGCCAGTTCCGTCTGCGGGTGCGCCCGGCGGAGCGGGCCGCATCGGCGGCGACGGACACTTTTGACGCCTACAAGCGCCAGCAGTTTGAAAAGCTCGCGGCCGAAGCGAGGCGGGTGCGCGCGCTCTCCCGGCTGATCCTCATTGGCGCGAGCCTGCTGGGCCTGGGGCTCGCCCTGCCGTTGGCGGCGCGGATCACGTCTCGCGGGGTCAACCGGCCGCTGCGCGACCTGGCGGCGGCGATGGAGCGGCTGGCCAGGGGCGACACCACCATGGGCGTGCCCATGGCGACGCGCGAGGACGAGATCGGCGCCATGGCCCGCGCCGTGGCCATCTTCCGCGATGCCACCCTTGAGCGCAATTCGCTCCAGGAACAGCAGGCGCAGTCCATGGCGGAGCAGAAGCGGCTGATGGAAGAGCAGACGGTGCTGCAGGCCGAGCGGATGGCCGAGCAGGAGCGCCAGCTGGAAGCGGCGCGCCAGCAGGAGGCGCGGGCAAAGCAGCTGAGCGCGCTGGTTGAGGCGTTCGAGCAGCAGGTGGCGCGTTCGCTTGGCGCCGTCGCCCAGTCGAGCGGGCACCTCCTCAAGACGGCCGACCTGATGACCGGCGCGGTGGACGACACCAACGCGCGGACCCAGGCCGTGGACAGCGCCTCCGCCGAGGCGTCCAGCAACGTGCAGATGGTGGCGGCGGCAACCGAGGAGATGACCGCCTCCATCGAGGAGATTTCCCGGCAGATCATGTCCGCCAAGGGCATCGTCGACCAGGTGTCGGCGGAGGCGGTGGAGACAACGCAGAACATGCAGCGCCTCGTCTCGGTTTCCGAGCAGGTGGCCCAGATCGTCGGCATCATCGGCGCCATTGCCGAGCAGACCAACCTGCTCGCGCTGAACGCCACCATCGAGGCCGCCCGGGCGGGCGACAGCGGGCGCGGCTTCGCCGTGGTGGCAAGCGAGGTCAAGGGGCTGGCCAATCAGGTGGCGCGGGCAACCCAGGAAATCACCGCCAAGGTGGAGGCCATGCAGACGGAGGCCACCACGTCGGCAACCGCGCTCGACCGGATGGGCGAGACCATCGGCCGGATGACGGAGATTTCCGCCGTCATCGCCGCCGCCATGGAAGAGCAGAACGCCACCATGCGGGAGATCGCCCGCAGCGTGCAGAACGCGGCGAACGGCACCGAGCAGGTGGCCCGCAACATTCGCGGCGTGACGGACGCGGCCAGCGCGACCGCCCAGGCGGCGCTGGAGGTGCGTGCGGCCTCTGAGACCCTGTCGCAGGAGGCGGAGGCGTTGCGCCAGGGGGTCGGCGCCTTCCTCGATCAGGTGCGGGTGGCCTGAGCCGGAAAATCGGGCGAAGCTGGTTGCGGGGCGAGACCAGCCTCGGCAATGCCCCGTAAAGGCGCATAGAGGCACCTTACAGCGCCAAGACAGACCTGTCCGCTACCACCCTAGCGGAGATAGGCAAAAACCTCTCAGCGGGCGTTTAAACCCCCGTAGCGTCGATTTCGTGTTTTGCGCGAAATTGGCCTGCGGGGGTTCTGCTATTGGGGGTGAAGCTGTCATTCCCCGGCGGCGAGGCAGGCGCGCAGGCCTTCCCGGTAAGAGGGATAGAGAAGCCGGTAGCCGAGCCGCTGCTTCAGCCTGTCGTTCTTCACCTTCCGGCTTTCGGCATAGAAGCCGCGGGCCATGGGCGAAAGCCCCGCCTCCTCCAGCGTTTGCAGCGGCGGGCAGGGCACGCCCAGCAACTCGCAGGCGTATTTAATCACCGCATGGCCGGGGGCGGGCTCGTCATCCGCCACGTTGTAGAGGCTGGCCTGCCCTGGCGCATCCGGCCGGGCGAGCGAGGCCATCAGCGCCCCGACGATATCCTCCACATGGATGCGGCAGAACACGTGGCCGGGCGCATCGATGCGGTGGGCCTTGCCCGCCCGCACCCGGTCGAGCGCCGAGCGGCCGGGCCCGTAGATGCCGGGCAGGCGGAAGATGTGCACCGGAGCTTTCGATTCCCGCGCCAGCGCCTGCCAGCCGAGATCCGCCTCCACCCGCGCCGAGCGCCGTCCGCCGCCGAGCGGGGACGCTTCGTCCACCCAGCCGCCCTGCGTATCGCCGTAGACGCCGGTGGACGACAGGTAGCCGATCCACCGCGCCGGGGCCGCCCGCAGCGCCGCGCCGTATCGGCGCAGCACCGGGTCCGGCAGGCCCATGTCATCGTCCGGCGGTACGGAGGACAGAACGGCATCCGCCTCGCCAATCCAGCGCTCGACCGCCGGGTCGTCGAACGCCAGCGCCTCGACGCTTTCCATGGCCCCAGGCGTGCGGCGCGTGCCCGCCACCCGCCAGCCCTCCGCAACCAGACGGGCGGCAAAGCGGCTGGCCGTGTAGCCAAGGCCGAAAATCAAACAGCTGCGGGTGCTCATGGGGCGGGTTTAACGTGAATTGCCTGTTTTGGGCAGGAGAGACTTGCCCCCTCCTGCGCCTCCCATTCGTTTTATCGGGCCGCGCTCGCCATTTACCCCGGCGCTTTTTCACCCCGGCCTCGCGCGGCGGTTCGACCGGGTGCATCCCGTCCAAACGAATGGGGGATCGCAAGGGGGGCAAAGCCACGGGCTGAGCGTCCCCCTTGCATCTTCCTTGGCTTGTACGCTTCCGCGCACGGGAGGGGGGCAGGGCCCCCTTTCTCCCTTCAGCGACCTACTGGGCCATCCCCACGGCCGTGGTGTCGGCGGGCGGCGGGGCGGACAGGTTTTCCGCCTTCCAGCGCATGGACATGCGGATGCGGCTGGCCCCGCTGGGGTGGTCGAAGAAGATGATTTCCTCCAGCGGGGAGGGATTGAGTTTGCGGTAGGTGGACAGTTTCAGCGCGGTGGTGGCAAAGCCATCCGGCTCGCGGGCGGCGTTGAGGCCGAAGATATCGGCCTGCGTTTCCGCCGTGCGGGTGATGGTGTTGGTGACCGGCGTTGCCAGGAAGAAGAAGACGCTGAGCACGGCGATAAGAGCGGGCAGCCCGGCGATGTCGTCCAGCCCGCGCACGCCCCAGCGCTCGCCGTGGCGGGCGATGAGCCACTTCAGGCCGAAGTGGACGAAGGCGAAGCCGGCTGCGAACACCAGACCGAAGGACATCAGCAGGAACAGCGAGTGGTCCAGCACATAGTGGCCCAGCTCGTGGCCCATCACCGCCTTGATTTCCTCAGGGCTTCCCTGGTTCAGCAGGTTGTCGTTGAGGGAAATGCGGATGGTCGAGCCCAGCCCGCTGACGTTGGCGGAGATGCGGCTGGTCTGCCGCGAGGCGTCGACCACATAGACGTTGTCCGCCGGCACGCCGTTGGCGCGGGCCATGGAGAGCACCTGCTCGTGCACCGGCCCCTCGGCCAGCGGCGTGTAGCTGTTGAACAGCGGCTGGATGAACACCGGCGCAATGAAGGAGGCAAAGGCGATGAGGACGACGGCCAGCCCCGCGCCCCATACCCACCAGGTGCGCTGGGCGCGGCGGATGATGGCATAGAGCACGGCCAGCGCCGGGGCGAGCAGCACGAGGTTGACCACCTCGCTGATGGAGAAGTCCCGCAGCCATCCCCCGAAGCTCTGGTTGGAGAGGCCGTACTGGTGCTCGCGGAAGAAGCTTTCATAGAGCGTCCAGGGCAGGCTGAGCAGCGTCGCCAGCACCAGGTAGACGGCGGCATAGCCCAGGTTCTGGAGCCAGCGGCGCTTCGTGCGCGCCTCCATCCAGCCGCGCACGCGGGCCGAGATGCCGAAGCGCAGCAGCACCCACGCGACGGCCAGCGCCCAGAGGGTGCCCCACAGCAGCATCCAGTAGCCGCCCTCGAAGTAGGCGTCGGACTTGGCCCGCGCCTCGCCGGAGACGGTGGCCAGGTAGCGCTGGGTCTCAAGCTCGACATCGAAGGCGGGCGCAGGCGCTGCGGCTTCTGCGGCTGGCGGCGCGGCAACATCGGTTGCTTCGGTTGCGGTGATGCCCGGACCGGCGGCTTGCGGCGCGGCGGCTTGCGAACCGGCGACGGGCAGCGAAAGGGCGCTCAGAAACAGAGCGGCCCCCACCCAGAGAATTGGTCGTTGCATATATTGATTAACCCCCCGAAAATTCTTCCAAAAGCCTAGGATTAAATGGTTTTGAATGAAACTATCTTTTGAGGGTAGGTGCCTGCAGGAGGGCGCATGGAAGAGACAGGCCGGGTCTATAGGGGTGAACCCTCGGGCCTTACACGGGAAATCCTTGCTGCCGCCCAGGCCATGGACCTGCCGCGCGCGTTCCGCCCGAGGAGTCTGGCGGTGCGGGAAGCGCGGGAGTACGCCTTGCGCCTCCCCGGTATGACAGGCGCTCTGGCCCCTTGCATGCCCTAAGCTTGCCGTTCAGTGACGAGCACCAATATCCAGAGAACAAGCGTAGTCTATCCCCGGCCGCCTCTTCCGGCGGCGTTTTGTGAAAGCGGTTTCTTCCCATGCTTGATGCACAGGCGACCCCCCAGGCAATCCTGCTCAAGGACTACCAGCCCCCGCGTTTCCTCATCCCCGAGATCCAGCTGGACTTCGATCTCGACGACACCGCGACCCGGGTGACCAGCCGGTTCACCGCGGTTCGTAACGGCAGCCACAAACAGTCGCTGGTGCTGGACGGCCGCGATCTGAAGCTTCTCTCCGTCTCGGTGGACGGCAAGCCGCTGGAGCCGGGCGGCTACCGCCAGAACCGCGAGCAGCTGGCCATTCCGCTGAAGGGCCCGCGCGCCGAAATCGAGATCGTCACGCAGGTGAACCCGGCCGCCAACACCCAGCTGATGGGCCTCTACATGTCCGGCGGCATCTTCTGCACCCAGTGCGAGGCCGAAGGCTTCCGCCGCATCACCTACTTCATCGACCGGCCGGACGTGATGAGCCGCTACCGCACCACCGTCAGGGCGGACAAGGCGCGCTTCCCGGTGCTGCTCTCCAATGGCAACCCGGCGGGGCAGGGCGATTTGCCCGATGGCCGCCACTGGGCCACGTGGGACGACCCGTTCCCCAAGCCGTGCTATCTGTTCGCGCTGGTGGCGGGCGACCTCAAGCCCTTCTCCGACAGCTTCACCACCATGTCGGGCCGCAAGGTCGCGCTCAACATCTGGGTGAAGGAAGGCGACCTCGACCGCTGCCGGCACGCCATGGAGGCGCTGAAGAAATCCATGCGCTGGGACGAGGAGAAGTTCGGGCGCGAGTATGATCTCGATGTTTTCAACATCGTCGCCGTGGGAGACTTCAACTTCGGCGCGATGGAGAACAAGGGCCTGAACATCTTCAACTCGAAGTATGTGCTGGCCGCCCAGGAAACCGCGACGGACATGGACTTCGACGCGGTGGAAAGCGTCATCGCCCACGAATATTTCCACAACTGGACCGGCAACCGCGTGACCTGCCGGGACTGGTTCCAGCTGAGCCTGAAGGAAGGGCTGACCGTCTTCCGCGACCAGGAGTTCTCGGCCGATCACGGCTCGCGCGCGCTGAAGCGCATCGAGGATGTGAGAACGCTGCGCGCCGGGCAGTTTCCCGAGGACTCGGGGCCGCTTGCTCACCCGGTGCGGCCCGAGAGCTACATCGAGATTTCCAACTTCTACACCGCGACCGTCTACAACAAGGGCGCGGAAGTCATCCGCATGATGGCGACGCTCCTGGGCGAGGAGAAGTTCCGCGCCGGGCTCGACCTCTACTTCGCCCGCCACGACGGGCAGGCGGTGACCTGCGACGATTTCGTGGCGGCGATGGAGGAGGCGGGCGGCGTCGACCTCAGCCAGTTCAAGCTGTGGTATTCGCAGGCGGGCACGCCCCATCTGGAAGCATGGCTCGACTACGACGAGGCCGCGCAGCGGGCCTGCCTGCGCGTGAAGCAGACCATCCCCGACACGCCGGGCCAGACGGGCAAGAAGCCCATGCACATTCCGCTGCGGGTGGCGCTGTTCGGCGCGCAATCGGGGCGGAATCTCACGGGCGACCAGTTGGTTGAGCTGCGTCACGCGGAAGAGACGGTGGTGTTCGAGGGGCTGACCGAGCGGCCGGTGCCCTCGCTCCTGCGCGGCTTCTCGGCCCCGGTGGTGCTGAAGGCCCCGATGGACCGCTCGGACCTCGCGTTTCTTGCCCGTCACGACGATGACCCCTTCGCCCGCTTCGAGGCGATGCAGCGGCTCGGCCTTGACCTGATGCTGGAGCAGATCAACGCCCACGCCACCGGCAAGGGGGTGTCGGTCGCGCCGGTGCTGGTGGAAACGGTAGAGGCCATCCTCAAGGAAGCCCTCAGCGGCGCGCTGGACCCGGCGCTGGCCGCCGAGGCGGTGAGCCTGCCGAGCGAATCCTACGTAGGCGACCAGATGGCGATCGTGGATGTGGACGGCATTCACGCCGTGCGCCAGCAGTTCCGCCAGACGCTGACCGCGCGCCTGCGCCCGCTGTGGTGGGATGTCTACCGCCAGATGCAGGACGCTTCTTACGTCTTCACGCCGGAAGCCAAGGCCCGGCGGCGGCTGAAGAACACGGCGCTGCAATATTTGATGGTGGAGGACGGCGCGGAGGCGGGCGGGGCGGCCGCCGAGGCGGCGGCGGCGTGCGTCGCCCAGTTCAGGCAGGCCGACAACATGACTGATCGCATCGTGGCGCTGGGCGCGCTCGTCAACTCCGCCGCGCCGGAGCGCGAGGCGGCCCTCCAGCAGTTCTACGACGACTGGGCGGGCGATGCCCTGGTGATCGACAAGTGGTTCACGTTGCAGGCCCTCTCCATCCGCCCGGATACGCTGGAGCAGGTGACGGCGCTCACCCGGCACCCGGCCTTCACGCTTACCAACCCCAACCGCCTGCGCTCCCTCGTTGGCGCGTTCAGCATGAACCAGGTGCGCTTCCATGCGGCGAGCGGCGGCGGCTACCGGTATCTGGCCGATCAGGTGATCGCGGTTGACAAGCTGAACCCGCAAACCGCCGCGCGGCTGGTGGCCCCGCTGGGGCGCTGGCAGCGCTTCGACCAAAGCCGCGCCAGCCTGATGCGCCGCCAGCTGGAGCGCATCCTCGGCGTCTCGGGCCTCTCCAAGGACGTGTACGAGATGGTCTCGAAAAGCCTCGGGTGAGGGGCTCAAGGGGAAGGGAGGTGCAGGGGGGCAAGACCCCTGCACCTCCGGAGACAGGCTTGAAGATTACAGCGCCGAGAGCAGCACGACGGCGTCGATCACCTTCTTGGTGGCTTCGGCGATGAGCAGCACGTCGCCGTCGACGCGGCGGTAGATGTAGCCCGAGGGCGGCGGCGGAAGCTGACGCCGCAGGTCGTAGGGCAGGTCCTCAATAATCACCGTGCGCGGCAGCGGCTGGCCGATCACATAGCGCTTCTTGGCCTGGCCCCGCGGCAGGCAGCCGTGGCGGGTCTCGATCAATCCCGGCGGGCAGGAGTAGCGGTGGCTGTCGTAATAGCGCACGACCACATCGCGGTACGAGCGGTCCCAGCGCGCGCCGTCGCGCTCGATGATGACGACGCGATCGTCGTCCTCGTGCCGCTTGCCATGATTCTTATGATCGTCGCGGTCGTAATGCCGCTCCTTGCGGGGATGGCCCGACTCGTTCTTGTGCGGATCGGCAAGGGACGGGCCGCTGGCCGCCACGCCAAGCGCGACGAGGCCGAGACCGAACATACGGATAATCGAGCGGGACATGTGAAACTTCTCCTGAAACGACGCCCCAGACGTGCCCAGTCATCGGGCTTGGCGCGCATCGTTGCAGATCAATGATGAAACCAAGCTGAACGGAATGAGTGAAAAACCCGGTCAAAAACCCGCCGCAACGGTGAGAGCAAGGCTGTGGCCGCTCTCAGGCGTGGCGGACAGAGGCAGGCGGTAATCAAGCCGCAGGTGGAGAGGGATGGGGCCGAGGCGCGACTCGACGCCGACGCTTGGCCCGGCCTCCAGCCGGTGACGGGTCCGGTCGTCGTGCTGCACCATGCCCCACAGCGCGGCGGTCAGGGTGGCGCGGGCATCCTCCCCAAGGGCAAGGCCATAGCCGGCCCGCGCCTCGCCGCCGGCGAACAGGTCGCGCCGCCGCGCGCCCACCATTGCCGCCTCGCCGAACAGCGACCAGTGCGGCCACACGGGCGCGCCGGGGCGGGCGGGACCATAGCCTTCCCCATAGCCGCCATAGAGGCGCACGGCAAAGGCGTCGCGGGCCTCCCTGCCCAGCCCGATCCAGCGCTCGGCCGCCAGTGTGCCGCCGATGGCGGGCAGCACGACCCAGCCGAGCCCCGCCGTTGCCTGCGTGGTGCGCCGCTGTGGCATGCCGTTGCGCTGGTCATGCGCGGTGAGCAGGCGGGCCTGCAGCACCAGCGGCCGTTCGGCCAGGGGCTCGGGCCGGTAATGGACCGCCAGCGCGGATTGGGACTGGCCGAGCGCCGCGACGCCGACCGGCGCGAAGGAGGGGCCGCCTCTATCCTTGCGGAAGAAGGCATAGCCCTGCGCGGAGAATTTCCGGTTCAGGCGGGCGGCGTCCTGCTGCCACTGCCGCTGTGCGGCAGGCGTTGGCGCGCCGAGGCGAAGGGCGGTGTGAAACGCCGCTGCCGCTTCCCGCCGACGCCCCAGCCGGAGGGCGGCATAGGCCAGGTCCGCCGCAAGCTGACCATTGGGCGCGGCATCCAGGGCCTGCCGGAACAGGATGACGGCCCGTTCCGTCTCGCCCGCCGCAAGGGCGGCATAGGCGGCGGTGGCGGCATCGCTTGCGTTGCTATCGTTCGCGGCAGAGGCAGGCTGGGCGGGCCGGGGCCGGGATGGAGCGGGGAAGGCCGGCAGGGTCAGCGGCACCGCCGCCCCGGCGGCGGGGGCGATGTCCGCCACGGTAAAGGCAGGAACAGCCGCCGCGCCGCCCGGCGCTGGCCAGGAAAGGGCCATGAGCGACCTGTTGTCGAAGGCGGGCGGGGGGAGGAGAAGCGCGTCAGGTGCGTCCCGGTCCCCCGGCTTCCTGCGATAGACGAGCGGGATAATGGAATCGGTGGAATAGGCTGGCGGCACGTCCGACTCGCCAGGCAGGGCGAGGCGCACGATGGGCCTGCCGGGCCCGCCAGCCGGCGCGCGCTGGCGGGGCGGGGCCGAGGCGGCGGCCAGGCCGGGTGAGACGGGGGCGGCTTGGCGGAAGCCGAGGGCATGGGCGCGAAAGACGGCGACATCCTCAAGGAACGCCTGCCTCTGCTGCGCGCCCCACAGGCAGAGGAGGGCAGGGCTCAGCAGGGCCGTCCGGCCGGGCGTGAATGCGACCATCGAGGGGCTCACTCCGCCGGGTAAAAGTGGATGGTCTTGCGCCAGTCTGTCGGCTTGCCGGTCAACCACTCCCGCAGGTCGTCGCAAACGGCCCGGGCGGCGGCGGCCACTTGAATGATGATGGCAAAGAGGAAACGGGGCGCGGACTGCAAGCCCTCGCGCAATCCGTGGTCCCGGCCGGTGAAGACCGCCCGCATCAGCATTCGCCAGCCAAGAATGCCGAGGTTGATGGCAAGCAGGCGCTCCGTCAGGCCGCCGGGCTCCACCAGCAGCGCATAGCCCTGCCAGCCGAACATTCGGGCGCACAGCCACAGGAGGCTCAGCTGGATGAGCAAGCCAAGGGCAAGGGCGTTGAGAAAGGCGCAGGGCAGCGCCTTGCGGTCGCGCAGCAGCATGTAGCGGTCAACCAGACGGCCGGACCAGCCGAAGCGCCGCCAGCTGGCGAGCGTGATGCCCAGCAGCCAGCGGCTGCGCTGGAGAACGGCATCGCGAAAGCGGTTGGGGAAATAGCCGCGGGTGGCAACGCACCGGGGGTCGCTGCGCGAGGCGCGGATGCGGACCATGGCGGCGGGGAAGCCCTTCAGCCCCAGGCTGATGCCAAGCTCATAGTCCTCCGTCTTGGCCTGCGGGCGAAAGGGGCGGCCGCCATTCTCCCGCGCCGCTGCCGCCAGCGCCGGGCGGGAGAAGGCGCAGCCCACGCCCGCGCTCGGCAGGCTCGCGCCAACCCGGTCGCGCACCACCATGTCGCGCGCGTGGGCCTCGGCGAACTCATCAAGATAGGTGTGGCCCCACCAGCGAATGCCCGTGTGCGCCAACGGCACCACCGGCAGCTGCACCAGCGCCTTCTCCGGAACGAACCGGTTGAAGACATGAAGCTCCATGCGGTGCACCACGTCCTCCGCATCGTGCAGCGCCACGGCCTTGAACGGCGGATGCCCCGCGCGCTCCAGCGCGAGCATGGCGTCGTAAAGGACGTTCAGATTGGCGCCCTTGCTGCTGCCCTTGCTCGGCTTGTCGCCCACGATGCAGATGACCCGGTCATCCTCCGCCGCCACGGCCCGCACGGCGGCCTGGGTGGCCGGATCGTCCGGATAGGTGCCTACGAGGATGCGGTAGCGGGGGTAGTCGAGCGTTCGCAGCGCGCGGCGCAGCATGTGGCCGATGACGTTCGCCTCGCGCAGCGCAGGCACGAAAATGGCGATCCAGCCTGCGTCCGGCGTGACCAGATCCTCGGCGGTGAGGCGCTGGCGATGACCCCTGCCCAGCCACTCGGACAGCCGGAGGCGCAGGTAGAGCCCATCGATGACCAACTCATCCAGGTTGCACAGGAAGATGCAGATGGCGACGAGAGGGAGCAGCTGTTTGAAAAACGCAAGGTATACGGCAATGGCATCCATCAGGAGCGTGGCCATGTGCGTCTCCGTTTGGCACGGTTCTTTTTGTTGGAAATTTTTATAATTCGATAAAACCGGCGCTCACAACGCGGCCGTAGTCGAATATCGAAAGCTGAGCGCCGGGCGGGACCCCATGCCCTTGCCAGCGCCGTACGGCCCAACTATTCCCAAAGGAAACGACGCGTGGCGGAGCAGGCGGCCTTATGAGTTCTCATCCCGAAATGCAGTATCTCGACCTTCTGCGGCGGCTGCTGGAAGAGGGCGACTGCCGCATGGACCGCACGGGGGTCGGCACCCGCAGCCTGTTCGGCGAGGTGCTGCGGTTCGACCTCGCGCAGGGCCTGCCGCTGCTCACCACCAAGCAGGTGTTCTGGAAGCCCGCCGTCAAGGAGATGCTGTGGTTCCTGACCGGGGACACCAACATCCGCCCGCTGGTCGCGCAGAATGTGAAGATCTGGACCGATTGGCCGCTGGCCAAGTACCGCCGCGAGACGGGCGAGGAGATTTCCCAGACCGATTTCGAGAAGCGCATCGTTGAGGACGAGGCGTTCGCGAAAGAGTGGGGAGACCTTGGTCCGGTGTACGGCAAGCAATGGCGGCGCTGGCAGGGGCCGGACGGGCGCGAGCACGACCAGATCAAGACGCTGATCCGCGATATTCGCGCCAACCCGGCCAGCCGCCGGCTGCTGTTCACCGGCTGGAACGTTGCCGAACTCGAAGGCATGGCCCTGCCGCCCTGCCACATGACCTACCAGTTTCACGTCAGCAGCGCGCAGAACGGCGCGCGGCCGCGCCTCAGCTGCGCGCTTTATCAGCGCTCGGCGGACATCTTCCTCGGCGTGCCGTTCAACCTGTTCGAGGCGGCGCTCCTCACCCACATGATCGCCCAGCAGTGCGACCTCAGCGTGGGCAACCTCGTGTGGTTCGGCGGGGATGTGCACCTCTACAGCAACGCGGAGGACCAGGCGCGCGAGCAGATGCGCCGCGAGCCCCGCCCGTTCCCGCAGCTGAAAATCCTGCGCCGCCCGGACAGCATCGACGGCTACGCCTTCGAGGACTTCGCGGTGGAAGGCTATGACCCCCACCCGCCGCTGCGCGCCGCCGTGGCGGTGTGATTTCCGGGGTGATTTTTGCAGGGGGATTCTTAATTCCCCGGCGACCCCCTTTTCGTTTTTTAAAGCCTCCGATCTGATCGCATCAGATCGGAGGCTTCTTAAGTTCTTTTTGTGGTCGCACTTTCTTAATCGCAGGGTGTTCCGCCCTGCTCGAAAGTGGCTCTATGGGGTCGCGCTGACCGTGCGATGCCTTCCAGCGATCGCCTGAGCCGCGGTCCCGTCAAACGGATGGGAGTGCAGAGGGACTAGTCCCTCTGCAAAGCAAAAACAAATCCTTGAAAAAACAAACTTCTGGCGCGCGCGTGCTTACTCGGCTGACCAGGTGAAGGGCAGCGGGGCTTCGCGGAAGGCGAAGCGATCGAGGTGTTCTGCGACCACGGTTTTCATGCGCTCCAGCGTGGCGGCGTCGCCCGTTTCCAGCGTGACGGTGAGCTGGCCGTCGCTGGCCGACATGCGGGCAACGGCGACGGGCAGGTGGACGGTGCCGCTGTTCTCGCCCTCTTCCACCTGGAACTTATGGCTCCAGTGCTTGCACAGCTGGCGAATGTACTTGCCGCCGTTGGCGGTGGCAGCCCGGCCGGTCTGCCGAACCGGGGCGGCGGCCTGTTCTGCGGGTTGGGTCATCAATCAGAGTCTTTCAATCTGGCTGGCGGCCTCATCGATGAGGGCGGCCGCCTTCAGCAGTTTTTCCCGGTCCACGTCCGGCTGGGACAGGCGATCCTGAAGCACGGCCTTCAGGTTGTGCATGGCGCGGCGCACGGGGCCGGAGTCGGTGCGCTGGCCGACTTCCGCCAGGGCCTGGAGCCGGCTTTGCAGCGCCGCCACATCCTCGGCATGCTCGGCAAGGAAGGCGCGCCCGGCGTCGGTGATCGCCAGCTGGCGGCGGGCATCGTCGGTTTCCTGCCCGCGGGCGAGGCCCATGTCGATCATCAGCGACATGGCGGGGTAGACCACGCCGGGGCTGGGGGCATAGGCGCCGGAGGAGCGGGTTTCGATCTCGCGGATGAGGTCATAGCCGTGGCGGGGTTGGTCCTCGATGAGCTTGAGCAGGATCAGGCGCAGCTCGTTGGCGTTGAAAACGCGCCTGCGGCCGCCGCCGTGACGCCCGCCGGGGCCGCCTTCATGGCCGCCGAAGGGACCGCCGCCGTGACGCCCGCCGTGCGGATGGCCGAAGGCGAAGCGACGGAAATGATGGAAGGGGTGCATGGGGTCTCCTGTGCTTTAAGATGGGTCTAAGATATATCTTAAAACACTCTTGTCAAGGAGGCTCCTGAGCGCAGTGCGGGGCGATCAGTGCATGGCGGCCGGAGTGGTTGGCGCCAGCGGCGCGGGGCGGCCCCAGAGGAAGCCTTGGCCGTAGTCCGCGCCGAGGTCCTGGGCGTAGGCCATGTGTTCGCGGGTCTCGATGCCCTCGATGGTGACCCGGATGTTGCGTTCGTGGCAGAACTTGATGACCTCGCGGATGATGCTGTCGGTCGAGCGGTTGGAGAAGAACTGCCAGAAGATCTTCTTGTCCATCTTCACTTCCTCGCAATGCAGGTTGAGCAGCGAGTCGAAGTTGTTGATGCCGATGCCAAAATCATCGAGCGCGATCTGAAAGCCGCGCACGGAAAGCCGCCCGGCCGCCGAGATGATCTCCTCGGCGGTTTCCAGCGTGTTGTGCTCGGTGATTTCAATGCCGAGGACGCGGGTGACATCCGGCTCGGCGGTCAGCAGTTTCTCCACCTGCGTCATGAAATGCGGGTGGCACAGGATATCGGGCGTGCAGTTGACCGAAATAAGCCCGCCATTGTTCGCCGCCGTGCCGGGGAGGTGGTGCGCCGCCGATAGGGTCTTGCGAATGACCAGGTTGGTGATGGCGATTTGCAGCTCAAGCGGGACATCGTGCTGGAAGAAGAGCTCCGGGTTGGAATAGCCGGGGATCTGGCTGCGGAGCAGGGCCTCGTAGCCATGGATGCTCTCGGTGCCGAGGTTGCGCTTCTCCTGAAAGGCCACGGTGACCGAGGCTTCGAGGTTTTCGGGGTCCAGCAGTTCCGCAACCCGTCCGCCGGAGCGCGCTGCCGGGGCAGCCGGCGCGGCGGCGGCTGGCGCGGGCGCGGTGTACGAGCGGAGCAGGGCCAGCAGGGTGCCGGGCGGATAGGGCTTCCGCAGGGTGCCCAGCACGCGGACGCCGCGTGTTTCGGCGCGGCGGGCGGCGGCCTGGATGATGCGGGAATCATGGCCGCTGGCGATGATGAGCTGGGCGTTCAGGAAATGCTCGGGCAGATGGCCGATAATCTCGAAACCGTCGCGTGAGGGCATCCCAAGGTCGAGGATGAGAATATCGGGATGGAAGGTCTCAAGCGTTTCCAGCTTGTGAGGGTCGGTCAGCCAGCGGACGTCATAGCCGCGGTCGCTGAGCAGGCTGGCCAGTTCGGCGCAGACATCCGGATCGTCATCCAGAATGAGAATGCGCGGCATCGTCTCGCCGGCGCTGGCCGGGTCGGTTGGGGCAGGCTTTGATTCGTTGGCGTTCCGCAGGCCCATGAGGCGGCAAGCTCCTCCCGGAGGGGGCGGCGGGATGTGCCAAGCCATGACCTTCCGGCCCTCGATTGATGCCGGGGCGTGGTTGGAAATTTCCCGACAAGGACGAGCGAACAACGGGGCGGTCCGTTCCCGTGCCCTAGCCGGTTTTTACGCCAAGGCGGTGATGCCGGGCGGCCAGCCGGAAAATGAATAAAAAAATCCGCCGCTTCGTCTATCGGGGAGGTGACAGGCGAAGCGGCGGCTTCAGTGGGTCTTCGTCCGGCTTCCGGCAAATCTGGCCGAAGCGCCGGTGGGGAGATGCGGCGCCCTCAGAAGAGAAGCGCTACACGCACTGTATAGCTGTTGCACAAGTTATGTGCAATAAAAATCATTGATTAATATTTGTGCAGAGCCTGCCTCAAGGCTGCCTTTCTGCCGCAAAAATTCGCAAACCCAGGGGGGCAGGAATGGATGGCGTCCCTTGGGCTTGGCTGGCGATGTTCTGCCGGGGGGCAAGACTCGCGCCGCTGCCAGAATCGAGCCGAAAATAACTGCAATATAGACGAAAGACGCTGGCCAGGGCCGCCTAGACTGACGGACGCGGCGCGTCGATGCGCTGGAAGAGGTAGCCCCAAGGGAGCGACGAATGGGCGGCTTAGGGCGTCTGCTCAAGGACAATCTCGGCACCATGCGGCAGGCGCTCGCCTTCGCCTGGGAGGCAGCCGACAGGCGGGTGAAGCTGCTGTTCACGCTGGCCGCCAGCTTCGTGCTGCTGGGCGCGGCGGCGGCCAGCGTCTCGCCGGTGCTGCTGAAACTGTTGGTGGATGGCCTGTCTGGCGAGGCTGATACGACGGGCACCACGCCCCCGGCGCTGGCGCAGCTTGGCGGGTGGGTCGGGCCGGTGGGGCTGGTGGCGCTCTATGTCATCTCCCAGGCCATGGCGACGGTGGTGGCGGAGATCCAGTCCCTCCTCAACGGCAAGGCGGACCAGCGCCTGCGCCGCTCCATGAGCGGGCGGATTCTCGATCACATCCTGCGCCTGCCGCTGCGGTTTCATCTCAACCGGCAGACCGGCGGCGTCAGCCAGATCCTCGCCAACGCGCTGACCGGCTACCGGCTGATTCTGCAACAACTGGTGCTCTCCATCGCGCCAGTGCTGTTCCAGATCGGCTTGTCGGTGTGGGTGCTGGCTGCCCTCTATCCACCGCAGTTCACGCTGATCCTGGCGGCGGCGTCCGTCGCCTATATCGTCGTGTTCCTGGTGGGCGCGGCGCGGCTGGCCGATGCGGGCCGGCAGGTCTCCTCGGCGGAGGTGGAGGCCTACGCCATCCTCACCGACACCATGCTCAACTACGAAACCGTGAAGTTCTGCACCGCTGAGGAGTTGACCCAGCAGCGCTACGACGGCGTGCTGAAAACGGCCGAAGGAGTATGGGGGCTCTATTACCGCCGCAAGGCGGAGAACGGCGCAATGGTGGCTGCGACCTTCGTGCTTTCCTTCGGCGCGGCGCTCCTGGCTGCGCTCCAGCAGGTGAGCACGGGCGCCATGACCGTGGGCGACTTCGTGCTCATCAACGCCTACATGCTCCAGATCGTGAAGCCCCTGGAAGCGCTGGGCATGGCGTTCTCGCAGATGATCTATGGCGTCACCTTCACCCAGAAGATGGTGGGCCTGCTGGCCGAGCCGACCGAGGATGTGGCCGCCTTTGCCAAGGGCCTGCCCGTGCAGGCCAAGGCCCCGCAGGGCGGCGGGGCGCTGACGTTCGAGAGGGTCTCCTTCGCCTACGGTCCCGAGCGGCAGACGCTTGCTGACGTGAGCTTCAAGGTGGAGCCGGGCAGGACGGTGGGCATCGTCGGCGGCAGCGGGGCGGGCAAGTCATCGCTGGTGCGCCTGCTCGCCCGGCTGGTGGAGCCGGATGGCGGCCGCATCCTGCTCGATGGCGTCGATATCGCCTCCCTGCCGCTCGATGCCCTGCGCTCGCTCGTTGCCGTGGTGCCGCAGGATACGGTGCTGTTCAACCAGACGCTCGCCTTCAACATCGGCGTGGGGCGGCCCGGCTGCTCACGGGAAGAGATCGAGTCGGCGGCAAAGGCCGCGCGCATCCACGATTTCATCCTCCGCCAGCCACAGGGCTATGAAACCATCGTCGGCGAGCGGGGCGTGAAGCTTTCGGGCGGCGAGCGCCAACGCATCGCCATCGCGCGGGCTATTCTGCGCCGGCCGCGCATCTTCATCTTCGATGAGGCCACCTCGGCCCTCGATACCCGCACCGAACGGGAGATCCTGCGGAACCTGATGGAGGTTTCCCGCGGCACCACCACTCTCATCATCGCCCACCGCCTCTCGACCGTGGTCCACGCCGATCAGATCGTGGTGCTGGAGCACGGGCGGGTGATCGAAACCGGCACCCACGCCGGGCTGCTTGCCACCGGCGGAGCCTACGCCGAGCTGTGGAAAGCCCAGCAGCGCGGCCACAAAAAGGGCGCGGCGGCAGGGTGAGGGGGAGTTGAATGAACCGCGCTTGACTCTGACATGATGTGAAGGTGGATGGTGCAGGCCATTCCCGAAGTGTCAGCGTCAAGGAGCGGAACATGGGCGAAGTGGCAGCGAGCGAGACGGTACGCCTGCATGTGGAGGGCATGACCTGCGGCGGCTGCGCCCGCAAGGTGGAGCGCACGCTGCGGGCGCTGCCCGGCGTCGTGGATGTCGCGGTGGACCTGGCGGCCAAGACGGCGGCGGCGCAGGGCGCGGGGCTGGAGCCGGACGCGCTGGCGGCGGCGGTGACGGAGGCGGGGTATCGCGCCACGGTTGCTCCAGAAGAACTAAATAGCGAGGAACCGCATCACAGCGCCCCGGTGGCGGAAGCTCCGGCGGCCGCAGCGTCGAACGCGCAAACCCTCACCCTTGAGATTGGCGGCATGACCTGCGCCTCCTGCGTGAGCCGGGTGGAAAAGGCGCTGAAGGGCGTGCCGGGCGTGGTGGAGGCTTCCGTCAATCTCGCCGCCGAGACCGCGCGGGTGACGGCGCAGCCCGGCGTTTCCACCGCCGTGCTGGTGGCCGCGGTGCATGAGGCGGGCTACCGGGCCGCCCCCGGCGCTGTGGTGGAAGATGCCGCTGCGGCGGAAGCGGCGCGGCAGATGGCCCGCGAAACGGCGGCGCGGCGGGAAGGCTGGCGGGTGGCGCTCGCCTTCGTGCTGGCGGCCCCGCTGGTGCTGCCCATGGTTCTGGAGCCGCTTGGCATCCACTGGATGCTGAACGGCTGGGCGCAGCTGGGAATCGCCAGCATCGTGCAGTTCATGCTCGGCGCGCGGTTCTACCGGGCAGGCTGGAAGGCAGCACGGGCAGGCACCGGCAACATGGATCTGCTGGTGGCCATCGGCACCTCGGCGGCGTGGGGGCTGAGCGCCTATCACCTGCTGGCGGTTGGGTCCGGCGCGCCGCTCTATTTCGAGGCCTCGGCGGTTGTCATTGCGCTGGTGCTGCTCGGCAAGTGGCTGGAAGGCCGGGCCAAGCGGCAGGCGGGCGCGGCCATTCGCGCGCTGGCGTCCCTTCGCCCGGCAACAGCGCGGGTGATAGGCCCGGATGGGCAGGTGCGGGACGTGCCGGTGGGCGAGGTGCGCGTGGGCACCCTCGTGGAGGTGCGCCCCGGCGAGCGGTTTCCGGTGGACGGCATCATCATCGAGGGCGCGACCACGGCGGATGAAAGCCTGCTGACGGGCGAAAGCCTGCCGGTGGAGAAGGCCCCTGGCGACAAGGTGGCCGGTGGCGCCATCAATGGCGAAGGCCGGGTGCTGGTGGATGTAACGGCCGTGGGCGCGGAGACCATGTTGTCGCGCGTCGTGCGGCTGGTGGAGGAGGCGCAAGGAGCCAAACCCCCGGTGCAGCGCATGGTGGACCGGGTGAGCGCCATCTTCGTGCCCGTGGTGCTGGGCATTGCGCTGCTGACCCTCCTTGGCTGGTTGCTGACAGGCGCGAGCGCCGAGACGGCGATTCTCAACGCCGTTGCCGTGCTGGTGATCGCCTGCCCTTGCGCGCTGGGTCTGGCGACGCCTGCAGCAGTGATGGTGGGCACCGGCCGCGCGGCGCGGGCGGGCGTGCTCATCAAGGACGCGGAAGCGCTGGAAGTGGCGCACCGGGTGGACACGGTGCTGTTCGACAAGACCGGGACGCTAACCGAAGGCAGGCCCGCTCTGGCGGCGCTGGTTCCGGTTGAAGGCGTTGACCAAGCGGAGGCGTTGCGACTGGCGGCCGGCATACAGCAAGGCAGTGAACATCCGCTGGCCCGCGCGGTGGTGACGGCGGCGGGCGAGCAGGGCCTTGCCTTGCCGCAGGCGCAGCAGGTGCGCGCCCTGCCGGGGCGCGGCGTGGCAGGAAGGGTCGAGGGGCGAGACTTGCGACTCGGCAGCCAGCGGCTGATGGCGGAGGAAGGCGTGGATGTCTCCCCGCTCACGCCTGATGCCGAACGGCTGGCGGGCGAGGGACGCACCGTTAGCTGGCTGGCGGAGGTGGACGAACAGCCCCGCCTGCTGGCGCTGCTCGCCTTCGGCGACGCGCTGAAGCCGAGCGCCTTCGAGGCCATCGCTGGGCTCAAGCGCGCGGGCATCCGTACCGTGCTGCTGACCGGGGATTCGCAGGCCGCAGGCGAGGCCGCCGCCCGCAAGCTGGGGCTGGACGCGGTGATCGCCGGGGTGCTCCCCGAAGGCAAGGCCGAGGTGGTCGCCCGCCTGAAAGCAGAAGGCCGCACGCTCGCCATGGTGGGCGACGGCATCAACGATGCCCCGGCGCTCGCTGCGGCGGACGTTGGCCTTGCCATGGGCTCGGGCACGGACGTTGCCATGGAAGCGGCGGGCATCACCCTGATGCGCGGCGACCCGCGCCTGGTGGCGGACGCGCTTAGTATCTCGCGCCGCACCTATGGTAAAATCCGCCAGGGGCTGTTCTGGGCGTTTGCCTACAACGTCATCGGCATTCCGCTGGCGGCTGTCGGCTGGTTGAGCCCGGTGATCGCCGGCGCAGCCATGGCCCTCTCCAGCGTCAGTGTTATGCTCAATGCCCTCTCGCTGCGTCGGTGGCAGCCGGGGGCGGGGAGCGGGAATTAGGAAGCTATGCAGGGGGGGCTTTTAACCTCCCTGCAACCCCCTGTTCGTTTTTCGGGCCGTGCGCGGGATGAAGGGCGCGCCCTATGAAAAGAAGGGGAATTGCAAAGGGGGCGAGCCCCCTTTTGCGAATAAAGACATACAGACAGGTGAACCATGAACATCGGGCAGGCATCGAAGGCATCGGGCGTGTCGCAGCGAATGATCCGCCACTATGAGGAGATCGGGCTCATTCCGAAGGCGGCGCGGCGGGAGTCCGGCTATCGGGACTACAGCGAGGCGGACGTGCATCGGCTGACGTTCATTCGCCGGGCGCGGGATCTGGGCTTTTCCATCGAGGAGATCGGCCAGCTGCTGGCGCTGTGGCAGGACACGGGGCGGGCAAGCGCCGACGTGAAGGCCTTGGCGCTGGCGCGGGCGGAGGAGCTGCGCCGCAAGGCCGAGGCGCTGGAGGCCATGCGCCGCACGCTCCTGCATCTGGCCTCCCACTGCCACGGCGACACCCGGCCGGATTGCCCCATTCTAGAGGATCTGGCGGGCGGCTGCTGCGAAGAGGCGTGAGGCGTCAGCGCGCCTCCATGAATTGGCTGGCGGCTTCGATGTTATGGACATGGCTTTGCGACATTTCGCGCAGGGCAGCATGCAACGTGTCGTCGCGCACCTTCGGCATCAGCTCAGCCAGCTTGCGGACCACCCAATTCTGGCCGCGATTGAGAAACACGAGCCGCTCGTGCGGGTCGGCGATGGCCATGGCCTTTTCGGCGAACGCGCCGCGCTTGCGAGATGGCGTGGCGGCCAGCCGCCTGATCTGGGCAGACAGCATGGCGCACCAGCGGGCTTCATCCGCCGCGATTGATTTCAGAAGTGGCGCCATGCCCGGCGCGGCATCGCGCATCGAGGCGCGGGAGACATAGGCCCCGGCGCGCTCGGCCTCCAGAAGCTCGTTGAGCGCGGCGATCAGCTCGTCCCGGCTGGCATACCCCATGTAGGCGTCGTCCGCCTCGGCGGCGTAGCAGACGGGGGAGGAAGGTTTGTCGGTCATGGTCGCGCCTCCGCGATCGTTCGGAGCGGATGTCTGAAGGAGTATAGGCCTCTCCTCGCCTCTTTGCCACGAAACAGAATTGCGGAAAGAGGCGGGGTGGCGCCTGTATCTGCTCCTCTCCAGCCTCTGGAGGACAAGATCGTGCACACGCGGGCTTGACCGCAGGAGCCTGAGGGGTCAAGGCTCACGAGCCTTAACACTTGGGGAAACAGGGATGTCGGCAGCAGGCGTGAGCGAGAGCGTGACGGCAGAAAACCATGCGGCGCAGGCCGGTGCGGATGTGCCGGTCAATTCGGTAAAGCGGGTGCTGGGCGCAAGTCTCACCGGCACGGCGGTCGAGTTCTACGATTTTTACATCTACGCCACCGCCGCCGCGCTGGTGTTCGGGCCGCTGTTCTTCCCCTCGCACAACCCGTCGCTGCAACTGCTGGCGGCCTATGCCAGCCTTGGCGTCGCCTTCATCGCCCGGCCGATCGGGGCTGTGGCCTTCGGTCATTTCGGCGACAAGATCGGGCGGAAGTCGACGCTCGTTGCCTCGCTGCTCATCATGGGCGGCTCCACCGTCGCTATCGGCTTCCTGCCCACCTACGAGACCGCCGGATGGCTGGCCCCCGTGCTGCTGTGCCTGATGCGCTTCGGCCAGGGCTTCGGACTGGGCGGCGAATGGGGCGGCGCGGCGCTGCTGGCGGTGGAGAATGCGCCCAAGGGCTGGAAGGGGCGCTTCGGCATGTTCCCGCAACTGGGCGCGCCGGTGGGTTTCATCGCCGCCAACGGCCTGTTCCTGCTGCTGGGGCTGATGCTCACCAAGCAAGACTTCGTGCAGTGGGGCTGGCGGCTGCCGTTCCTCCTGAGTTCGGTGCTGGTGTTCCTGGGGTTGTGGGTGCGGACGCGCCTGGCCGAAACGCCTGCCTTCGCCAGGGCGCTGGCGGAAGCGCCGCCCGAGCGCGTGCCGCTGGCCGTGGTGATGCGCCAGCACCCGCGCGCGCTGGTGGGCGGCATCTTCGCGGTCGTTGCCTGCTTTGCGCTCTTCTATCTCTCCACTGCCTTCATCCTCGGCTACGGCACGACCACGCTGGGTTACGGGCGCGAGGTCTTCCTGCAGGTGATGCTGGGGGCCATCCTGTTCATGGCGGCAGGCATTGCACTGGCGGGGGTGTGGTCGGACTTCTCGACGCCCCGCCGGGTATTGATGGCAGGCTGCGTGCTCACTGTGCCGGCCGGGCTGCTGATGGCTCCGGCGCTCAGCAGCGGCTCGCTGGCAGTGATTTTCGCTTATCTCAGCTTCGCGCTCTTGGTGATGGGGCTGGTTTACGGCCCGCTGGGGGCCTTCCTGCCGAGCCTGTTCCCGGCGCGGGTGCGCTACACGGGCGCGTCCATGACCTTCAACCTCGGCGGCATCTTAGGGGGCTCGCTGACGCCCATGATTGCCCAGATGCTGGCCAGTCACGGCGGGCTGGGGTACGTCGGCCTCTATCTGGCGGCAGCGGGCATCATCAGCTTCGTCGCCATGGTGCCGCTGACGCGGACAGCGGAAGGCTGACATGGTTGGCCCCGCCCGCTGGGCGGCGATGACGGCGGCAGACATCGATGCCATCTTCGCCATCGCCGAGGTGGTGCACCCTGCCTACCCGGAGGACCGGGCGGTGATGGCCGAGCGCCTTGCGCTTTATCCTGCTGGGTGCCTGGTGCTGCGGCGGGGCGAAGAGGTGATCGGCTACGCGCTCAGCCATCCGTGGGCGCAGAACGATGCGCCGCCGCTCAACACTTTGCTGGGTGCGCTGCCGGAGCGGGCGGAGGTTTACTACATTCACGACCTTGCATTGCTGCCCGAGGCGCGGGGGCTGCGCGCCGGGGAGGCGGCAGTGCGGCGGCTGGCGGAACACGCCCGCGCGTTGGGGCTGGCGCGCATGGCGCTGGTGGCGGTGAACAACTCCGGCGGCTTCTGGCGCGGCCAAGGCTTCGTGGTGGAGAACAGCCCGGCGTTGGCGCGCAAACTCGTCAGCTACGATGCGGATGCGGCCTACATGACACGGGTGCTGTAAGGCGCGGCAGCGGGCGCATGGCAACGGCTCGGGCGCGGGGCTCGGCGGCGGTTCTCTCTGGCTTTTCAGGGAAAGGGGAGCGTTGTTGGAGCGGGTAGCGGGAATCGAACCCGCGCGTCCAGCTTGGGAAGCTGGCAGGCTACCATTACATCATACCCGCGCTCCGCGCCCTAGATAGGGCAAGTCGCGGCATGGCGTCAATCTGGCCGAAGCGTGGTTTCAACTAAAAATGCGGGGGCAGGGAAGGGGCCGGGGCCGGGCCTTTCCTGCACCGCCTGCTTGACCCCCGTAAGACCGTCCGGAGTGTCTTCCAACGAGCATCCATGGCGGGGAGGGTTGCATTTGCCAATCCACGGCTGTCACTGTCCGCCTGTCGCAACTGAGGTCGCAAGGGGAATAAGGTGCCGGGTGTGACCCACCGTAGCCCGGCGCGGTGTGAAGAAGCAGTGGGCGGCGGCAGGGATGCCCACTTGCTGGTCTTGTGCTGCTTGGGCCGGGAAAGACCCCAGCAGCAGCCCAGGGGTGTGAAGCACGCCGTGGCGCACACCTGCCTCACGAGCAGGCAAGCGTGACCATAGGGCCTAAGTGCCTGAACTGGCTATATTAATCGTACGGGGCCGTATCGTCTGGATGGTCGAATGTTTTCCGTGCGTTGCGTCGCCGGAAACCGGAGGCCTCCTGATGCGCTGCGGACGCAGTGGCCTGTGCTCGCCCTGCCGTCATGCTCATGGTACAGGGGGCCGAATTGTTGGTTGAGTTCCGCTATTCATCAGGAGGACACATGGAAAGCCAGCCCGCCTATAGTCGCCTCTTCGTTCTCATCAAATGCGAGGTGGGTCGTGCCAGCGATGTTGGTGAGCAGATCGTCGATCTGATCGAGGAGGCGCAGGAAGTTTACTCGATCACAGGCGAGTATGACCTTCTGGTCAAATTTATCCTGCCGAACCTCCAGGCCATGTCTGACCTGGTGCTCACGAAGCTTCACCGTATTCCGGGCATCAAGGAAACGCACACCTTCGTCTCCTTCCGCGTATTCGGGGAAGATATCGGCGACTTCGTCGAGTGACAGGAAGCGTTACCGCTGACCGAGCAGGGCCAGCACATCGTCGGCAAGGTCTTCCAGCGGGCCTTCCGGGTTGGCAAGGTCATAGAGCGCATCGGCGATGGCGGGCTCGAAGCGGGCCTCGAAGGCGATGTCTTCCCGGCATTCGACAAGGGTGGCCCATAGCTCCACGTCCCCGGCGGTAATTTCGCCCGCCTGAAAGCGCTGCACGATGGCGGCGATATCCGCCCGGGTGAGGGTGGCGACGGGGGTTGCGTCCATCGGCAGGGCGGCGAGCGCATCCCGCAGGTTGCCCAGCGGCGCATCGAGGCGGATGAGCGAAGTGACGAGGGCGCGGCGGTCCATGGGGGAGGTCTCCTACCGCTTGGCTTCCGGCAGGGGAAGGGCGGGCAGGCCATGGATGAACAGGTCCACCACCAGATCGGCGAACTGGCTGGGAGTGATCGGGCCTTCGGCGCGGAACCAGGTGTAGGTCCAGTTGAGCGCGCCCATGAACATCATGGCGACGGGTTTGCGAAGGGCCGTGCGGGTTTCGAGCTCCGGCCGGATTTCAACCAGCAATGACAGGAAGATATCCACCACCTTGTTCTGCAGGGTGATGACCTCGCGGCGTTGCTCCTCCGGCAGGGAGCCGATCTCGTTCAGCAGCACCACATGCTTCGAGGTGGCGTCTACGTAGATTTCCATGAACCGCTCGGCGAGGCGGCGCAGGCGCTCCCTGGCGTCGCCCTCCGCTCCGGCGGTCTCCTCGGCGGTTTCCAGCAGCAGCTCGGTGTGGTCCCGCAGGATATCGAACAGGATCGCCTCTTTCGACGAATAATAGTGATAGAGCGCCGACTTGGAGGTGCCGCACGCCTCGGCCAGATCGGAAATCGAGGCGCGGTGGAAGCCCATGCGCGCGAACAACTCGGCGGCGCGATCGGCAATGGCCTGTCGGCGGTCATCGTAATCGGGCGCTTGGGTGCGGGCCATGGGTGCGAGCCTGTTCGTCCATTCTGGTTACACAACAACTGCGGGTTATGGCCTGTTCCGCACCGGATTTGCAATCGATTAGCAATTGGCGATCAGCCTCAGGCATCGAAGCTGAGGACCACGCGCTCCGTCTTGGGGAAGGACTGGCAGGTGAGCACGTAGCCCGCCGCCACTTCATCTTCCTCAAGGTTGTAGTTGATCGCCATTTCTACCTCGCCTTCCAGCACCTTGGCGCGGCAGGTGCAGCAGACGCCGCCCTTGCAGGCGAAGGGCACGGGCGCGCCCGCTTCGAGCGCACCGTCGAGAATGGCCCGCGTGCCGTCGTCGGGGAAGCTGACGGCCTGATCGTCGATGATGACGGTGACCTGCGCGCCCGTCGCCATGGCCGGGCGCGCGGCGGGCGTGGCGCAGGCGGCGTCGGGGGCGAGGAAACGCTCGGTGAGGATGCGCTTCTTCTCGACGCCCGCTTTCGCGAGCGTGGCTTCCACCGTGTCGATCATGGCGTTGGGGCCGCAAACGAAGGCGTAGTCGATCGCCTTGGGATCGATAAGATGCTTCAGGATCGCCTGCACCTTCTCCGCATCAATGCGGCCGTTGAAGAGCGGAATGTCAGACTGGCCCTGGCTCAGGACGTGCAGCACCTCAAGGCGGCCCATGTAGCGGTCCTTGAGTGCCGCCAGTTCCTCCATGAACATGATGCTGGAGGGGCTGCGGTTGCCGTAGACCAGCAGGAAGCGGCTCTTCGGCTCATGGGCAAGCACGGTTTTCAGGATGGAGAGCACCGGCGTGATACCGCTGCCCGCAGCAAAAGCGACGTAGGAGCGCGTGGCCTCGGGGTCGATCTCCACCGAGAACCGGCCCGTCGGCGGGTAGACCTCGATCACGTCTCCCGCCTTGAGCCCCTCGTTGGCGTGGCCGGAGAAGACGCCTTCGGGAATCTTTTTAACGGCGATGCGGAGCAGCCCCTCATGCGCGCCGGAGCAGATGGAGTAGGAGCGACGCACTTCCTGCCCGCCAATCTCGGTCTTCAGCGTGAGGTGCTGGCCGGGTGTGTACTGGAACACGGGCGCCAGCTCCTGCGGCACGTCAAACTGGATGGAGACGGCCTCGGGCGTTTCGCGCTTCACCTCGGCGACACGCAAGGGGTGGAACTGACGCATGGCGGTTCACTCCGATTCTTCTTGTTGTTCAGCGCCTTAGTGGCACTTGAAGGCTTCAAACGGCTCCAGGCACGCCTTGCAGCGATGCAGCGCCTTGCAGGGCGTGGAGCTGAACTGGCTGAGGCGCTCGGTCTCCGTGCTGCCGCAGCGGGGGCATGCAATTGCACTGGCGAGGGCGGGGGTTTCGCCCATGAGCGCCCGCTTGGAGGTGGAGCCCGGCGGGGGCGGGGCGATGCCGTATTCCCGCAGCTTGCGGCGGCCGTCCTCGCTGATCCAGTCCGTCGTCCACGGCGGATCGATTTCCTGCACGATGTCGGCATCGGCGTAACCCGCCTGTTCCAGCGCGGCGGTGATCATCAGCGAGATGACCTCGGTCGCCGGGCAGCCGGTGTAGGTGGGGGTGATGACGACCTTGACGGGCTCGCCCGCCTCAACCCGCCGCACGATGCCGAGATCAACGATGCTGAGCACCGGGATTTCGGGATCGTTCACCCCGGCCAGCACCTCCCACACCGCCGCCTCGATGGCGGCCGCGTTCGCGCCGACAGGGGCAAGGTGCGCGGCCATTACCACGTCGCCCCCGGATAGGCGCGCTGGAGGAACTGCATCTCGGCCAAGAGGTAGCCGAGGTGCTCGGTGTGGTGGCCCTTGCGGCCGCCGACGACCGGGCGATGCGGGGCAGGGACATCCAGCGTTGCCTCGCTCAGAACCCGCTCGATGCGCTCCTGCCACAGCGGGCGCAGCGCCGCGGCGTCCGGCGCGATGTTTGCGGCCGTCAGGCGGTCTTCCACATCGTCGCTCTCGAACATCTCGCCCGTGAAGCGCCAAAGCTGGTTCAGCCCTTCCTGCATCCGGCGCTTGCTCTCCTCCGTGCCGTCGCCAAGGCGCACCACCCATTCCGAGGCGAAGCGCACGTGGTAGGCGATTTCGGGGAGCGCCTTGCGGGCGATGGCGGCCAGCTGCTCGTCCGCCGAGGCCGCCAGCTTCTCGAAATAAAGCTGCTGGAAGGTGGAAAAATAGAACTGGCGGGCGATGGTCGCCGCCCAGTCCCCGTTCGGCTGCTCCACCAGCAGGAAGTTGCGGTAGTCGAGCACATCGCGGAGATAAGCGAGAGCGTCCTCGTCCCGGCCCCGTCCTCCCGCTATCTGGCCCTCGATCTCCCCCGCATAGGTGAGGAACAGGCGGCTCTGGCCGATCAGGTCCAGCCCGAGATTGCTCATCGCCACGTCCAGCTCCATTTCCGGCGCGTGGCCACACCATTCGGACAGGCGGTGGCCCAGCACCAGCGACGTATCGCCGAGGCGCAGGGCGTATTCGAACAGGTCGTCTTTACCAATAGCCGTCATCAACACGCCCTCAGATGTACTTCACGTTGGCGGGGATGTCGTAGAAGGTCGGGTGGCGGTAGACCTTGTCCCTGGCGGGCTCGAACAGCGCATCGGCCTCGCCGGGGTCGGACGCCACGATCTGCGCCGAGGGCACCACCCACAGGCTCACCCCTTCCTGACGGCGGGTGTAGAGGTCGCGGGCGTTCTCAAGCGCCATCTGGGCATCCGCCGCGTGAACCGAGCCCGCGTGCTTGTGCGACAGGCCGTTCTTCGAGCGGATGAAGACTTCCCACAGCGGCCATTCCTTGTTCATCGTCGGTATCCCTCAAATCTTACGCGGCGTCCGCCTGGCGGCGGGCCTCAACCTTGGCGGCGTGGGCGCTGGCGGCCTCGCGCACCCATGCGCCCTCGTCCCACGCCTTGCGGCGGGCGGCGATGCGCTCCTTCGCCACCGGGCCTTCGCCCCGCACCACGGCGTAAAACTCCTCCCAGTCGATGGGACCGAAGTCGTAGCCTTGCTTGTCCTCGTTCCACCTGAGGTCCGGGTCGGGCACGGTGAGGCCGATGGCCTCCGCCTGCGGCACGGTGATGTCCACGAACTTCTGGCGCAGCTCGTCGTTGGAGTTGCGCTTGATGCGCCACGCCATGGACTGGGCCGAGTTGGGCGAATTGTCGTCCGGCGGGCCGAACATCATCAGCGACGGCCACCACCAGCGATTGAGGGCATCCTGCGCCATGCGCTTCTGCGCCTCGGTGCCCTTCATCAGCGCGCACATGATCTCGTAGCCCTGACGCTGGTGGAAGCTTTCTTCCTTGCAGATGCGGACCATGGCGCGGGCATAGGGGCCGTAGGAGCAGCGCTGGAGCGGGATCTGGTTCATAATCGCCGCGCCGTCCACCAGCCAGCCGATCGCGCCGATGTCGGCCCACGTCAGCGTCGGGTAGTTGAAGATGGTGGAATATTTCGCCTTGCCCGAGAGCAGGGCTTCCACCAGTTCGTTGCGGGAGACGCCGAGCGTTTCCGTGGCGCTGTAGAGGTAAAGGCCGTGGCCCGCCTCGTCCTGCACCTTGGCGAGCAGGATCAGCTTGCGGCGCAAGCTTGGCGCGCGGGTGATCCAGTTGCCCTCCGGCAGCATGCCGACGATCTCCGAGTGGGCGTGCTGGGACATCTGGCGGATCAGCGTCTTGCGGTAGCCTTCCGGCATCCAGTCCTTCGGCTCGATGAACTCATCGGCCGCCACCCGCGCCTCGAACGCGGCCAGACGCTCCATATCCTCCGGGCGGGCGGTGGTTTGCGCCGGTTTAGCGCTCTTGTCGAGTTCGGTCGTGTACACGGGGCCGGTCTCCTGATCTTCCAGTTCCCTGTCAGAATATAAAAAGCCGAACGGTCGGTCAATTAATTAAGCGCACCGCGTCCGGCAAGACGCTTTGCGGAGGCAAACAGGGCAAGAAGCAGGAGGGACTTGTCCCTCCTGCACCTCCCATTTTTTCGATCGGGGCGTGCGTGTGATGAAGGGCGCGGCCCTATAAAGCGAATGGGAGCGCGAGGGACCGAGTCCCTCGCATTCTACTCGAAAAACTGCGCCGTCAGCTGGCGGCGGACAGGCTGCGGTAATCGAACACGCGGCGGGCCTTGCCCTGGCTGCGCTCGATGGCCCCGCACGGCAGCGCCTGCACGGCGCAGGAAATGCCGATCACCTTCTTGATGTGCGCCGAAAGGCTGCGGCAGCAGGGCTCGGCGGCGGAAGGTTCCACCCCCGGCTTGGCTTCCACCACCACGGTGAGCGAATCGAGCCGCCCCTCGCGGCGGATTTCCAGCCGGTAGTGGGGCGCAAGCGCCGCCTCCTTGAGCAGCAGCTCCTCGATCTGCGAGGGAAAGACGTTGACGCCGCGGATGATCATCATGTCGTCCGAGCGGCCCGAAATGCGCTCGAACCGGCGCATGGTGCGGGAGGTGCCCGGCAGCAGGCGGGTGAGGTCGCGCGTGCGGTAGCGCAGCACCGGCAGGGCCTCCTTGGTGAGCGTGGTGAACACCAGCTCGCCGAGGCTCCCCTCCGGCAGCACCTCGCCGGTTTCGGGATCGACGATCTCGGGGTAGAAGTGGTCTTCCCAGATGGTCGGGCCGTCCTTGGCGTCGGCGCATTCCATGGCGACGCCGGGGCCCATCACCTCGGAGAGGCCGTAGATATCGACCGCATCGATGCCGAAGGTCTCCTCGATCTCGCGGCGCATGGCCTCGGTCCACGGCTCAGCCCCGTGCACGCCGATCTTCAGCGAAGACTGGCGCGGGTCCAGCCCCTGACGGCGGAATTCGTCCGCGATCGCCAGCATGTAGGAGGGCGTCACCATGATGACGCGGGGCTGGAAGTCCTGGATCAGCTGCACTTGGCGTTCGGTCGCGCCGCCCGACATGGGGACGACGCAGCAGCCGAGCTTTTCCGCGCCGTAATGCGCGCCGAGCCCGCCGGTGAACAGGCCATAGCCGTAGGCCACATGCACCGTATCACCCGGCCGCGCCCCCGCCGCATGGAGGGAGCGGGCGATGAGGCCCGCCCAGGTGTCGATGTCGTTCTTCGTGTAGCCGACGACGGTCGGCTTGCCGGTGGTGCCGCTGGAGGCATGAAGGCGGGCGAGCCTTTCTTTCGGCACGGCAAACAGGCCGAAGGGATAGTTGGCCCGCAGGTCCGCCTTGGTGGTGAAGGGCAGGAGGCGGATGTCCTCCAGCGATTTGATGTCGTCCGGGTGGACGCCCTTTTCCTCCAGCTTCCGCCGGTAGAACGGCACGTTCTGGTAGGCATGGCGCACGGTCCACTTCAACCGCTCCAGCTGGAGGGCCGAGAGTTCGTCCTGGCTGGCGGTTTCGATGGCGTCCAGTCCTGCAGCGGTTTTGCGGTCAGCCATGGTCCTCTTACCCCTATGAACGTGTTGCCCTTGGCCCCCCGACCGTTTTGCCCCCGGTTATTTCCTCACACCCTCTCGATGATGGTGGCGATGCCCTGCCCGACGCCGATGCACATGGTGCAGAGCGCATAGCGCCCCTTCGTGCGCTGCAACTCCTCGGCAGCGGTGATGAGCAGGCGCGCGCCCGACATGCCGAGCGGATGGCCGAGCGCGATGGCCCCGCCGTTGGGATTGACGCGCGGGTCGTCGTCCGCCAGCCCAAGGTCGCGCAGCACGGCGAGCCCCTGCGCGGCGAAGGCCTCGTTCAGTTCGATCACGTCGATCTGGTCGAGCGTCAGTCCGGCAAGCGCCAGCACCTTGCGGGTGGCAGGCGCGGGGCCCATCCCCATGATGCGCGGTTCGACGCCCGCCACCGCCCCGGCCACGATGCGGGCGCGGGGCGTCAGGCCGTGAAGGCGGGCGGCCTCTTCGCTGGCGATGAGCATGGCCGCCGCGCCGTCGTTGACGCCGGAGGCGTTGCCCGCCGTCACCGTGCCGCCCTCCTTGCGGAAGGGGGTGCCGAGTTTGGCCAGCGCCTCCAGCGTGGTGCCCGCGCGGGGGTGCTCGTCCTGCTCCACCACCGTCACCGCGCCCTTGCGGCCGGGAATGGTGACGGGCACGATCTCGGCAGCCAAGCGGCCGTTGCCTTGCGCCGCCACCGCCTTTTCCTGCGAGCGGACGGCGAAGCGGTCCTGATCCTCGCGGCTGATGCCGAACTGCTCCGCCACGTTCTCGGCGGTCTCAGGCATGGAATCGATGCCGTACTGCTTCTCGATCAGCGGGTTGACGAAGCGCCAGCCGATGGTGGTGTCGTAGATCTCCGCCTTGCGGGAGAAGGGCGAATCGGCCTTCGGCATGACGAAGGGCGCGCGGCTCATGCTCTCGACGCCGCCCGCGATGGCGATCTGCCCCTCGCCGCAGCGGACCATGCGCGCGGCATAGAGCGCCGCGTCCATGCCGGAGCCGCACAGGCGGTTGAGGGTGGTGCCGGGCACTTCTGTCGGCAGGCCGGCGAGCAGCGTTGCCATGCGCGCGACGTTCCGGTTGTCCTCCCCCGCCTGATTGGCGCTGCCGAGCACCACGTCGTCAATGGCGGCCCAGTCCACGCCCAAGTTGCGCTCCATCAGCGCCTTCAAGGGAATGGCGGCCAGATCGTCGGCGCGGACGGCGGACAGCGCGCCGCCGAAGCGGCCGATGGGCGTGCGGATGCCGTCGCAGATGAAGGCGTCAGTCATTCAACCAGAGCTCCTCTTGAGGGCGCGGGTTCGGACGCGTCCTCGATGATTTCACCATTGATGCGGCGCGACAGGCCGCGGAACGTGGCCACCACCGCACCGTCCTGATCGGTGAGGATGGCATCATAAACCCCCGAGCGGCCGCTGGCGGCCTGCCGCCGCGCTTCGGCGGTGAGCCGGTCTCCGGCCGAGACCGGCTTCAGGAACGCGATGCTGCAATGCTGCGCCACGGTGCGCTGGTTGCCCGAATTGCAGGCGAAGGCGAAGGCCGAATCCGCCAGCACGAACATGAACCCCCCATGGCAGGTGCCGTGGCCATTCAGCATGTCTTCCCGCACGGTCATGCTCACCCGCGCCCAGCCGTCGCCCGCCGCGTCGATGGTCATGCCCAGGCCTCTCGATGCCTTGTCCTCGCTGAACATTCTTGCCGCGACGCGCTGCGCCAGCCGGTCCGCTTCGGTTTCGGGCACTCTGCAACTCCCCGGCTGGCTCTGGCATTTTCACCGCGCAAAGCCCCTTGCCGTTAATAATCCGAACGGCCATACTATTAATCGAGGACGAGCCTCTGTCCAGAGGCAAAGACGCAAGCCGGGCCAACAAACCGGGGAGGGCAATTGTGACGACCTATTCCACCATCTCGTACGACTGCATGGACGACATCGCCCGGCTGACGCTGAACCGGCCCGAGAAGCTGAACAGCTTCAACGTCGTCATGCACGGCGAGGTGCAGGACGCGCTGAACCGGGTGGAGGCGGACGGCGCGCGGGTGCTGGTGCTCACTGGGGCGGGGCGGGCCTTCTGCGCCGGGCAGGACCTGGACGACCGGGCGGTGAAGCCGGACGGCGCGGGGGTGGATCTGGGCGCGAGCCTCGAGGACTATTACAACCCGCTCATCCGCCGCATTACGGGGTTGAAGATGCCGGTCCTCTGCGCCGTCAACGGCGTGGCGGCGGGGGCGGGGGCCAACATCGCGCTCGCCTGCGATATCGTCATTGCCTCCAAAACGGCCAAGTTCGTGCAGGCCTTCTGCAAGCTGGGGCTGGTGCCGGACTCGGGCGGCACGTGGATCCTGCCGCGCCTTGTCGGCACGGCGCGGGCGCTGGGCCTGTCGCTGCTCGGCACGCCGCTCGATGCGGAAACGGCGGAGCGCTGGGGCCTCATCTGGAAGGCGGTGGAGCCGGAGGCTTTGGTGCCGGAAGTGGAGGCGATGGCCCGCCACTTCGCCACCCAGCCGACACAAGGCCTGGCCGCCATCAAGCAGGCGATCCGCGCCTCGGCCACCAACACGCTCGACCAGCAGCTGGACCTTGAGCGCGACATCCAGCGCGCGGCCGGACGCTCCGCCGATTACCGCGAGGGCGTGGTGGCTTTTCTCGAAAAGCGCGCGCCGAATTTCACGGGGGCGTGAAGCGAATCATCCCGAAAAAAACGGGAGAGAAGGAGAATTATCCAATGAAGCTGATGAGCTTTGCCGAAGGGCGCTGGGTTGAGCCGCAAGGCCGCCTGACGGAAGTGGTGAGCGCCGTTGACGGCGCGCCCGTGGGCCTGTGCTCCAGCGAGGGGCTGAACTTCGGCGGCATGGCCCGCTACGCCCGCGCGGTGGGCGGCTCCAACTTGCGGAAGCTGACGTTCACCGAGCGCGCCGCCATCCTCAAGCGGCTGGCGGCCTACCTGATGGAACGCAAGGACGAGCTTTACGACCTCTCGTACAAGACCGGCGCGACCAAGACCGACGGTTGGATCGACATTGAAGGTGGCATTGGCACCCTGTTCGCCTACGCCTCGCGAGGCCAACGCGAACTGCCGAACGAAAAGCACCTGATCGACGGTGACGTGGAACAGCTCTCCAAGGGCGGCAGTTTTGTAGGCCTGCACGTGTTGACGCCGCTGAAAGGCGTGGCTGTGCACATCAACGCCTTCAACTTCCCCTGCTGGGGCCTGCTTGAAAAATTCGCGCCCACGTTCCTCGCGGGCGTGCCGGTTATCACCAAGCCCGCAACCGCAACGGCATACCTTGCCGAAAAGCTGGTGCGGCTGATGATCGGCTCCGGGCTGCTGCCGGAAGGATCGCTGCAGATCATCGTCGGCTCGACCGGCGACCTGCTCGACCACCTGACCATGCAGGACGTGGTCTCCTTCACCGGCTCGCTGGAGACCTCGGTGAAATTGCAGGCCCACCCCAACATCCTCAGGAACGCGGTGCGGTTCATCGCGGAGCGGGATTCGCTCAATGCCTCCATCTTGGGGCCGGACGCTGGGCCGGGCACGCCGGAGTTCGACCTCTATGTCAAGGAAGTGCAGCGTGAGATGACCACCAAGGCGGGCCAGAAGTGCACCGCTATCCGCCGCGCCATCGTGCCGAGGCAGCACGCGGACGCGGTGGCCGAGGCGCTGCGGGCGCGGCTCGCCAAGGTCGTCGTCGGCAACCCGCAGGCGGAAGGCGTCACCATGGGCGCGCTGGCGAGCCACGCCCAGCGCGATGATGTTCGCACCAAGATCCAGCTGCTGCGCTCCGAAGCGCAAGTGGTATTCGGCGACCCCGAGACGTTCGAGGTGGTGGGCGCAGACAAGGAGGCGGGCGCATTTCTGCCGCCAGTGCTGCTGCGCTGCGATGACCCGTGGAAGGCGCGCTACGTGCACGACGTGGAGCCGTTCGGGCCCGTCGCCACCATCGTGCCCTACGACACGCTGGAGGACGCCGTGCGCCTCGCCAACCGGGGCGAGGGCAGCCTCGTGGCCTCCGTCTTCACCTACGATCCCGCCGTGGCGGACGAGCTGCTGTTCGGCACCGCCTCCTTCCACGGTCGCCTCGTGTTCATCGACCGGGACTGCGCCAAGGAATCAACCGGCCACGGCTCGCCCCTGCCGCACATGATCCACGGCGGACCGGGGCGCGCTGGCGGCAGCGAGGAAATGGGTGGCCTGCGCGGCGTGAAGCATTACATGCAGCGCACCGCGCTCCAGGGCTCGCCCACGCGCCTTGGCCAGCTGGGCCGCTCGTGGATCAGAGGCGGCGTGGAAATCAATGCAGGCGAACACCCGTTCCGCCGCCCGTTCGATGTGCTGCAACTGGGCGAAACCCTGCACACACGCCCCCGCACCATCACGATGGAAGACATCGAGCACTTCGCCGAGTTCACCGGCGACACCTTCTATGCCCACATGGACGAGGAAGCCGCGAGCGCCAACCCGTTCTTCCCCGGCCGGGTGGCGCATGGCTACCTGCTGCTCAGTTTTGCCGCGGGCCTGTTCGTCGAGCCCGCGCCGGGGCCAGTGCTCGCCAACTACGGCCTCGATAACCTTCGCTTCCTCAAGCCGGTGGTGCCGGGCGATGCCATCAAGGTGCGCCTCACTGTCAAATCCAAGCGCGCGCGCAAGGAGTACGGCGAGGTGCGCTGGGATGTACAAATCACCAACCAGCTGGGCGAGACGGTCGCCAACTACGACCTTCTCACCATGAACGCCTTTTCCAACGATTCAAAAGCGGCGCAGGGCTGAGACGCGCTTTTTGCTGAAGGCTTGGATTTTTGCAGGAGGGTTTTGGGCCCTCCTGCGCCTCCCTTTCATTTTTCCGGCCGGGCATGGGTTTTCCGTCGTGCCCGCTGGATTTCTAGAATTGGATCGTGCCTTGCACGGCCCAGTCTTTTCAAATTCCAGAAGACGCGCGGCGGATGGCAGGCGCGTCCCGATAAACGAATGGGGGCGCGGGGGACCAAGTCCCCCGCAACCCTCAAAAAATCAAAAACCTCACCCCAGCGGCAGGCCGGCCGGGCGGCGCATCACCCAGTGCGGTATCACGTGGTGGGTGGTGACGGTGGGGTCGATCTCGAAGCCGAATTTCCGGTAAAAATGGATGGCGCGTTCGTTGTGGCGCAGGACGTTGAGCCACATCGGATTTTCCGGGCCGAGCCATTCGATGCCGAGGCGCATGAGCAGGGCGGACAGGCCGCTGCCGTGGTGGCGGGGGTGGACCATCAGCCAGTCCAGCTCCAGGTCGTTCTCGCCGTGGCGGGTGGCGATGACGTAGCCGCCGGGCTGCCCGTCGATGAAGGCGATCGCAAGGTGCTGGTGCGGGTTTTGCGCGGCGGCCTCGCAGGTGGGAGCGCAAATGGAAACGACGCGCCGGTTGGCGGCGATCTCTTCCGGGGTCAGGTCATCGCGGTAGAAGGTGGCGTTGGTGGCGGCTTCGGTGAGCGCGGTGATGCTGGCGAGGCCCGCGTTGGCCATAGCCTCGGCATTCAAAAGAACCGTGATTTCGGCCGGCTGCGCGGATGCCATGGGATTCTCCGTCTGAATTAGAACATTTGGCGAACTTTCTGGCCTGTTTCCGCTTGCGGATCAAGCCCGCGAAGGCGCGGAAATGCTGGAACTTCGCCCATGGCCGACGGTTGCTCCCAAAAGGCAGGTGGCGCATGTCGGTCACGGTGCGTAGCGACTGCTTTCCCCGCTTTTCAGCGCAGGCAATCCGGGCATGCCGGTGGCCGGCGGCGTCCCGCCTTTTTGCGGAAAAGAAGTAAAGGAGGCAGACATGCCGACACATATAACTGGCGGCTCGCCAGACATGACACGGACCACGGCTGCGGCGACGGGCGACAAGGTGGCGGACGCCACCGACCTGTTGCAGCGGGATCACCGGCAGGTCGAGAGTTGGTTCCACGCCTGCGAATCCCTGAGCGACCAGCAGCAGAAGGCCGAGCTGATCCAGAAGATCTGCATGGCCCTGAAGGTTCATACCCAGATCGAGGAAGAGATTTTCTACCCCCGCTTCCGCGCCGAGACGGACGAGCAGGGATTGGTGCAGGAGGCGATCGACGAGCACGCCGAGGTCAAGCGCCTGATCGCTGAGGTCGAGCAGCGCCAGGCTCAGGGTCAGGATTGTACCGAGCAGCTTCGGGAGATGCAGCAGTGCGTGATGCATCACGTCAAGGAAGAAGAGGGGGAGATGTTCCCCAAGGCGCGCAACACCGACATTGACCTGTTCGCGCTGGGTGGCGAACTGGCGACGCGCCGGTCGGAGCTGATGCAGCAAATGACGGTGCAGCGGAACCAGGGCCAGCTCGATTCAGGCAGCAATATCTAGGGGAGGCGAACCGCCCATGGCGCGGGAGGACCGGTGGGGAGGCGGCGGCGGGCCCGCCAGCGATGCGGCCCGTCAGCTGGACTGGGCTGGAGGCACGCTTGGCTTCGCGCTGGGCGGGTTCTTCGACGGTATCCTGCTCCACCAGATCCTCCAGTGGCATCACGTGCTGAGTGGTCTCGGCGGGCCCATGTGGCGCAGCCTGCGCGTGCAGGTGCTGGCCGATGGCCTGTTCCATGCCGTGATGTACGGGATTGCGCTCGTTGGCCTGTGGCTGCTGTGGCGCAGCCGTCGCGCCGCGCCGGAGAGCGGCGGCAAACGGTTCGGCGGCGCGTTCCTGATCGGCTTTGGCCTGTGGCACGTGGTGGATGCCGTCATCAACCACTGGCTGCTGGGCCTGCACCATATCCGCATGAATGCCGAGTCCGTTCTGTTCTGGGACATGGCCTTCTTCCTGCTGGGGCTCGTCGTATTGGCCGCTGGAACGGCGATCTGGCGGACGGGCCGTGCGGGCGGCAGCGGGCCGGGCGTCTCGACCAAAGGCAAGTCTTCCGGGCGCACAGCCTTCATGCTGGGCTTGGCGGTGGTGCTGGCGGGCGCGTGGGCGCTGCGCCCGAACCCGGACGGGCTGGTGACGGCGGTGTTTCCCGCAGGCGCCTCAGACGCGGCGCTGCGGGCGATTGCCGAGGCCGATGGCCGCCTGGTCTGGCTCGACGCGCAAGGCGGCGTTGCCGTGTTCGCCTTGCCGGAGGGCGCGCGCGGAGGCTGGCAGCTCTACCGCGCGGGCGCGCTGTTCGTCAGCGGCACCGTATCTCCTCCCGGCTGCTTTGCCTTTGCGCGGCCCCCGGCCTGAGCCAGTGGGCGCGCGTTCCGGTGCTCGTCAGTCCGGCAGAAAGCCGTGCTGGCGAGCGCAGGCAACAGCAGCGTGCCGGCTGTTCACCTTCAGTTTCCGCATGATGTTTTTCAGGTGCCACTTCACGGTTTCGGGCGTCAGGAGGAGCTGACGCGCGATGACCTTGTTGGAATGGCCCCCGGCCACGCCGCGCAGCACATCCAGTTCGCGCGGCGTCAGGTCGTGCGCCGGGGGCGGTGGCGCCTCCGGTACGAGCCTGACCGTTGCCGTCACGAGACGCGGCGATAGCTTGGTGATAAGGCCCGGCGCCAGGAAGGGCGCCAGACCCGCGAGTCCGGACTCGCCGGCAAGAGCGGGCGAGCGGTTCAGGCTGAGCGACGACTTAGACGCCATAAGCCCACAAACACTGCATTGCGGTTTCTCCCCATGGCTTTGGTGTTTGCTCTTGTTCTTGCCTGCGCTTGCCCGGCTGGGCCGGGTGGCAGGATGCGGCTTTTGCCGTCCTGTTCTGATTTCATGGTGTTCACGGACAGGAAAAGACTCAAGAGCCGGAATTGAAAGCTGGCGGCGCCTGCTCCTGCCGAAGCGGGCCCTGCCCGTGCCTTCCCACCGACTTCAAAGCCGCGGATTTCCACACTTTCAGATGGCGGCGAGGGGCGCGCGTGGACGCATGGTGGGCGCTTGTTCGCTTTGTCGGTTCCTGGGCCGGTGTTGCATACCGACAACAGGAAAACGACCGGATACCCCCAAAAGATTCGCTATCCGATTCTTCAAAAAACGATAACATGGCCCCAACGAACAGCTGCCGGCGCCCACTGGCCGGATGGGGAGGACGAATCGATGAATCTGAAATTCTCGCCGGAGGACGAAGCCTTCCGGCAGGAGGTGCGGGCCTTCATTGCGGAGAACTACCCGGAGGTTCTGCGCGGCGCGGAAAGCACCGAGGAGCTGAGCAAGGAAGAGGTGCTCTCCTGGCACCGGGTGCTGGCGAAGAAGGGCTGGATTGCGCCCAACTGGCCTAAGGAATACGGCGGCACGGGCTGGACGCCGGTGCAGCGTTACATCTGGGCGGAGGAGTGCGCGAAGGCCGATACCATCCGCGTCCTTCCCTTCGGCATCAACATGGTGGGGCCGGTCATCTACACCTTCGGCACGCCTGAGCAGAAGCAGCGCTTCCTGCCGCCCACCCTCTCGGGCGATATCTGGTGGTGCCAGGGCTATTCGGAGCCGGGCGCGGGGTCCGACCTCGCCTCGCTGCGTACCCAGGCAAGGCGGGAGGGCGACCATTACATCGTCAACGGCCAGAAGACCTGGACCACGCTTGCCCAGCACGCGGACTGGGGCTTCTTCCTCGTCCGCACCGACCCCGCCGCCAAGCCGCAGGAGGGGATCAGCTTCCTCCTCATCGACATGAAGTCGCCGGGCGTTACCGTGCGGCCCATCATCACGCTCGGCGGCGAGCACGAGGTGAACGAGGTGTTCCTCGAGAACGTGCGGGTACCGGTCGAGAACCGCGTTTACGAGGAGAACAAGGGCTGGACCTGCGCCAAATTCCTGCTGGCGCACGAGCGCACCAATATCGCCGGGGTCGCCGTCTCCAAGCGGGGTATCGAGAAGCTGAAGGCGATTGCCCGCAAGGAACTCTCCGGCGGGCGGCCGCTGGTGGAGGACCCGTTCTTCGCCCGCAAGATCACCGAGCTGGAGGTGGACCTGATGGCGCTGGAATATACCGAGCTGCGCGTGCTCGCCTCCGAGAGCGCAGGGAAGGGGCCGGGGCCGGAGTCCTCCCTCCTCAAGATCAAGGGCACGGAAATTCAGCAGCGGCTGACCGAACTGGCACTGGAAGCGGTGGGCCACTACGGCGCGCCCTATTTTCGGGGCTTCCCCGAGGCGGGCGACAACCAGCCCATCGGGCCGGACTACGCCCACCGCGCCGCGCCCACCTATTTCAACATGCGGAAAACCTCCATCTACGGCGGCTCCAATGAAATTCAGCGCAACATCATCGCCAAGATGGTGCTGGGGCTGTGAGCGCCGGGGTCAGAAGCAAGGCTGGGGAGTGAGGGCATGGATTTCAATTTCACCGAGGAACAGGCGATGCTGCGGGAGCAAATCTCCCGCTTCCTTGCGGACAGGTATGATTTCGAGCAGCGCCGCCGGGCGGTGGCCTCGCCGGAGGGCTGGCGGCCGGACATCTGGCAGGCCTTCGCCGGGGAACTGGGGCTCTTGGGCGCAGCCTTTCCCGAGAGCCTTGGCGGCTACGGCGGCGGGCCGGTCGAGACCATGATCGTCATGGAGGAGTTCGGCAAGGCGCTGGTGGTGGAGCCATACCTCGGCACGGTGGTCATCGGCGGCGGCTTCCTGAAACATTCCGGCTGGCCGCAGGCAAAAGACTTGGTTGCGAAAATCATCAGCGGCGAGGCGCGGATCGCCTTTGCCCATGCCGAGCCGCAGGGCTGCTTCGACACCCGTTTTGTCGCAACCACTGCCCGCCGGCGCGGCGAGACTTACGTGCTGGACGGCCACAAGGCGGTGGTGATCGGCGCGCCCTGGGCGACGCATCTGATCGTCACTGCCCGCACTGCTAGCGCGCCGGGGGAGGCGGAGGGGCTTTCCGTCTTCCTGGTGGAGAAAAATGCACCAGGCATCACGACTACCGACTACCCGACCGTCGATGGCCTGCGCGCTTCGGAAATTCGCTTTGATGCGGTCGAGGTGCCGACCGGTTGTTTGCTGGGCGAGGAGGGCAGGGCGCTGCCGCTCATCGAGCAGGTGATCGACGAGGCGACCGCCGCGGCGTGCGCCGAGGCGGTGGGCTGCATGCAGAAGCTGCACGAAGGCACGCTGGACTATGCCCGCGAGCGCCGCCAGTTCGGCACGCCCATCGGCAAGTTCCAGGCGCTTCAGCACCGTATGGTCGATATGTTCATCGCGCTCGAGCAGTCGGTTTCCATGAGCTACATGGCGACTATGATGCTGGGCGCGCCCGCCACGGAGCGCGCAAGGGCGGTCTCCGCCGCCAAGGCGTTCATCAGCCGCTCGGCAAAATTCGTTGGGCAGAGCGCCATCCAGATTCACGGCGGCATGGGCATGACCGACGAGCTGGCCATCGGCCATTATTTCAAGCGGGCGACCATGATCGAGGGATTGTTCGGCACGGCGGACCATCATCTGCGCCGCTACGAGGCATTGCAGGCCGCCTGAGCGCGCCAGGACATTTTCCGCCAAACGCAACAGGGCGCGGCCTTTCCGGTCGCGCCCTGTTTTCTTGCTCATGGCGTTACGGCAGAACCGCGGCCGCCATGAGGGTTATGGGGTTGCCGTTCATCAGTGAGCGCTCTCGGCCCGTACTTCTCCAAGCTGCCAGGCCCGCACGAACGGAATGAGCTGATAGAGGGCCGACAGCCCCACCAGCGCATAGACGATGTTCGTCAATGTCGTGTCAGTTCCGAACAGGGCGGAGACCAGGTTGAAATCCGCCAGGGCGATGAGGCCCCAGTTGATGCCGCCGATGATCGTGAGGATCAGCGTGATGAGGTTCAGCGTCTTCATAGGCACCTCCACGTGTTCACCGGGAACGCCGCATGGGGTGCACAGTTCCAGAATCCGAGCCGGGTTGCGGCCCGCCCCGCGCGGAACCGCGCTGTGCCAAAACCGTTGGTGAAACAACGGCGCAGTGCCGAAACGTCAAGGAGTGGACGATGGCAGCAACAGGAGCCAGAAAGGCTGGCGGAAAGTCTCGTGCTCGGACATCGCGGAGCCGGAAGGAGACGTCCGCGCAAAGGACGGGTGGGCAGCCGCAGATGGAGCAAGCGGAGATGGCGCCCTCCGACACCAGTTCCAGCCGCCGTGGCCAATCGCGATCCCAGTCTCGATCCGGCCAATCCCGCGCCGAATCCCGCGCAGGGTCTGTTTCCAGATCCGCCTCGAAAACGGCCCCAAAGACGACTGCGACCACGCGGGGGCGGGGAGCGTCAGCGTCCGGCGCCGCTGCCGCTAAGTCCGCAGGCCGGTCGTCGGGCCGGGCCGGGCAGCAGGATGCCGTGCAGTTTCTGAAGCAGGACCACCGCCGGGTCGATGAGCTGTTCTCGCAGTTTGAGGAGGCCAAGGACGGCCGCACCCGCGCGAGCATCATGCGCCGGATCGCCCAGGCGCTGACAGTACACACCCAGATCGAGGAAGAACTGTTCTACCCGGCGGCCCGCGCGGAGATGGGCGACCACGACCTTCTGAACGAGGCCCAGGTGGAGCACGATTCCGTCAAGCGGCTGATCGCCGAGATCGAGGGGATGCGCCCTTCCGAGCACCTCTACAAGGCCAAGATCACGGTGCTGAAGGAATATGTGAAGCACCATGTGAAGGAGGAGGAGCGCGAACTCTTCCCGCTGGTGAAGAAAACCGATCTCGACCTCTCAGCCCTCGGCGAGGACCTATCCGCCCGTTGGGAGCAGCTGATGAAGCAGGGCGGCACCGGCCGTGGGCGTCGCCGCACTGCCACCGCAGAGACGGGAATGCAGGCGCGCACCTGAGGCGCGTGCCGCAAGGCGCATCAAACCAAACGGGCGGCCCCGAAGGGCCGCCCGTTTTGTCTTGGCAAGGGGGTGGCTCGGACCCGTAGTCCCTGCCCCCCTTGCATCCCTTTACGCATCCGAGGCCGTATCCTCGTTGGCCTTGGCCCGGCGGCGCTTGGCCCGGCGCGCCAGAATATTGAGGGATTCAACCGCTGCCGAGAAGGCCATGGCGGCATAGACGTAGCCCTTGGGCACGTGCGCGCCGAAGCCTTCGGCGATCAGCGTGGTGCCGATGAGCAGCAGGAAGCCCAGCGCCAGCATGACGACCGTGGGGTTGGCGGCGATGAAGTTGGCCAGCGGCGTTGCTGCCACCAGCATGACCGCCACGGCCACGATGACGGCGATGAACATGATGGCCAGGTTGTCGGTCATGCCGACGGCGGTGATGATGCTGTCGATGGAGAACACCAGGTCGAGCATCAGGATCTGCCCGATGGCGGCGGCGAACCCCATGCTTGCCTTGCTGGTATCGAACACGTCCTCGTTGGGCGTGGGATCCACGTTATGGTGGATTTCCTTGGTGGCCTTCCACACCAGGAACAGGCCGCCGGCGATGAGGATGAGGTCGCGCCAGGAAAAGCCGTGGTCGAACAGCGTGAAGATGGGCCGGGTGAGCTGCACGATGAAGGCCACCGTGCTGAGGAGGGCCAGACGCATGACCAGCGCCAGGCTGATGCCAATGCGCCGCGCCTTCTCCCGGCTTTGCTCCGGCAGCTTGTTGGACAGGATGGAAATGAAGATCAGGTTGTCGATGCCGAGCACGACCTCCATGGCAATCAGGGTCGCGAGCGCTGCCCAGGCTGCGGGATCGGAAGCAATCGCGGCGAGGTGTTCCATGACCAGAAGGGTCCTTCGTGAGGTTGCGTGACACTCGTTTGTACCAAAGACCCGCGCAGAAAGAAGAGGATACGTGCTGAAGCGATAGCGAACCGGAAACGAGCGCCCCGCCTGGGTGGATCCGGCGCGCGGCTGGATGCGTTACCGGTACGGTCTGGCGCGGCGCGCGAGACGCATCCATGGCGAGGAAGGGAGCGTGACATGCGTTTAAGACACACGGGGGCAACGCTGGCAGGGGCGGTGGCGCTGGTCGCAATCCTGTCAGGGCCGAGCGCTGCCGGTATCGATGAGGCCGTGGTGCCGCGCAATGTTGAAAACGCCGAGCCCACCGATCTGCCGGCGGATCAGGATTTCGAGTACGGCTGGGTTGGCATTCTGGGGCTGGCGGGGCTTCTGGGCATGCGCCGCGTGCGCCGCACCGTGCGGAACAGCGCTTGATCGGGCACCGGAAGGAGCGCCGCCGGCCCGGCGCTCCTGCCCTTTGTTCTCTCTGAAAAACGTTACAGGCTCTGGCGCCGCCGTCGCAGGAAAGCCCCGAGCGGGACAAGGCCGGTCAGCAACAGAAACGCCGCGCCGGGCTCGGGCACCTGGAAGGGCGTGATCTCGCCGAACAGGCCATGCAGTTCATCCCGAAGGCCCGCCGCGAAATAGAGAGAGTTGGGATCTCCCCCCAGCCCGCCGTTGCCGAACAGAATTGCCCAAAGCCCGGCAATGTTGATGAGGCTGCCATCCGCGTGCTGCATTGCGCCTAGCTCCTCGCCGGTCTCAAGATCGTAGGCGAGGATGTAGCCGTATTCATTGTGGAAGTTCGCAACGAGGAGGGCATTGGAGAATTCCCCGAAGTCCTCCGGCGCGATGGCCACGCCCCACGGCGAGGTGAGCAGCCCGCCGCCCGTGCTGATGGTCTGGAGATACGTGCCGTCGGGCGCGAAGACGCTGACCGCGCCCATGCCCATATCCGCATTGATCGCCTGCGGTCCCGGTATGGCGTAGGTGACGTAAAGCAGCCCGTCGATGTTCTGCACGTTGAATGGCACCAGCCCGGCGGGCACGTTGGGGTCGACAAAATTCCCCGGCAGGGTGGCGGGGTTGAAGTTGGCGTCGAACACATCGATCTGCCCGGTGATGTTGTTGGGCGCATAGAGGTAATTGGCCCCGCCCGTGCTGCCGATGGCAAGCGCCGGATAGATCGCCGGGCGACCCGCATCGCCGGGCGGCACCACCTGCACCGCCTGGGTGGGATCGCCCGAACCATTCCAGGCGGACAGCGACCCGTCGAGATTGGAAAAGATGAAGGTGGCCGGGCCGGCGCTGCCGTTGTTTGGAATCTGGAAGCCGGCCGTGTCATTGAACACGATGCCGGTGGGACCGTGCGGGGGCGTCGGGTTTTGCGGAATGTTGACCACCAGCGGGTTGCCGACCGGGAAGGGCTCACCGCTGCCGGTGTAGAGGGTGGACGTGCCGGTGCCGGCGTTGGCGACCCAGAACGGCCCCGTGGGGCTGTAGGCAACGCCCCATGGGTTGATCAGGTTGGGGTCCACATGGCGGGCCGGTGCGTGGCCTTCGGCGGCAAGAGCCTCCTGGTCGTCGGTGACAAGGTTGATCTGGTTATAAACCGGCGCGGCGATGGTTGCTGGCGCAGCAAGGCTCGCCCCGCAGAGGGCGAGCGAGACGAAGGCGCGCCGGGGCCATGCGCGAAGGCGGGCGCTCAAGGAATGTGGCTGCATAATTGTCTCCGAGAATTTTTATGTTTTTTGTGAAGCACTTCGGATGAAAAGGCCGGCAAGCAAGGCGGAAGCGCCGGCAGGCCCGGCGCTTTCCTGCTGCCTTACTGTGCGCGGGTGCGCCGCCGCCGGAGCGAGAGGCCCAGCGGCACGAGGCCCGCAAGGAGAAGACCTGCCGCGCCGGGTTCGGGCACCTCGAACGGCGAGATTTCCCCGAACAGGCCGTGCAGTTCGTCGGTGAGGCCGGCAGCGAAGTAGAGGTCGTCCGGGTCGCCCCCCTATGCCGCCGTTGCCGAAGATCAGCGCCCAGAGGGCCGGGATGGTCAGCAGGCTGCCGTCAGGGTTCCGTATGGCCCCGAGCGGATCGCCGGTGTCAAAATCGTAGGCGAGGATGTAGCCGTATTCGTTGTTGAAGTTGCCGACCAAGAGCGCGTTGGAAAATTCGCCGAAGTCATCGGGCGCGACGGTGATGCCCCACGGCGAGGTGAGCAGCCCGCCGCTGGCGATCTGCTCGATGAACGTGCCGTCGGGCGCGAACACGCTCACCGCCCCGAGGCCGAGATCGGCGTTCAGCGCCTCCTGCCCCGGTATGGCGTAGGTGACGTAGAGCAGCCCGCCGATGTTCTGGATGTTGAACGGCTGGAGCCCGGCCGGAACGGTGGGGTCCACGAAGTCGCCCGTCAGGGCGACGGGGTTGAAGTCGGCGTCAAATACATCGATCTGGCCGGTCGCGCCATTGGCGGCATAGAGGTAGTTGGCCCCGCCGGTGCTGCCGGTGGCAAGGCCGGTATAGGCGGCCGGGCCGGTCGTGCCGCTTGGCACCACCGTCACCGCCTGCGTGGGGTCGCCCGTGCCGTTCCAGGCGGAAATGGAGCCGTCCAGATTGGCGAAGATGAAGGCGGCCGGACCGGTCTTGCCGCCGGAGTTGAGAACGAAGTCGCCGGTCCCGTTGAACACCTGCCCGGTGGGGCCGGTGGGCTGCATGGCGCTTTGCGGAATGTTGACCACCAGCGGGCTGCCGGTTGGAAAGGGCGTGCCCTCGCCGTCATAGAGGGTCGAGGTGCCCGTGCCCTGGTTCGAGACCCAGAAGGGCCCGCCCGCAGGGTTAAACGAAACGCCCCAGGGGTTTACCAGATTGGGGTCGACAGTATTGGCGGGGCCGAAGCCTTCCGCCGCGAGCGCGTCCTGGTCGTCAGTCACCAGGCTTTCCACTTGGTAGAGTGGCGCGGCTCCGGCGGACGGGATCGTCAGACCGGCTGCGCCGAGGAGAAACGCGGTGAGACTGCGCCCAAGCCAGTGGCGTGGACGCACGAGCATTGATTGCGCCAGCATGTGGCATCTCCCATGTTGTGCCAAAAATTGGAGTGTCAGGCCTCAACGCCGACATCACGCAACCTTGGCTCCGGCCTGGCCCCGGCGCGGGCGCTGGGCCCTTATCCATGGGGCCAAAACGGGAAACCGGTTCGCAACGAAAAGCCGCGGCAAAGGCGTGCAACCGACGCGCCGCCCGGTTTTGGCCGGGCGGGCTGGCGGGTAAACCCGGCGATCCATCCAAAGTTCCTATGATGAGGGTGCTAGATACCGTGGAATTCTGGCGGTGCCTCTTTGGGCCGGATGCGCTAGAGGAGCCCGATGGAAGCGTTTGATGTTATCATTCTAGGCGCGGGCGCGGCGGGCCTGATGTGCGCGGCGACCGCCGGCCAGCGCGGGCGGCGGGTGCTGCTGTTGGACCATGCCGACAAGGTGGGCTCGAAAATCCTCATCTCCGGCGGCGGGCGGTGCAACTTCACCAACATCGATGCGGGCGCCGACCGCTACCTGTCGCAGAACCCGCATTTCGCCAAGTCGGCGCTCAGCCGGTACGCGGCGCGCGATTTCATCGCGCTCGTCGAGAAGTACCGCATCGCCTATCACGAAAAGACCCTCGGCCAGCTGTTCTGCGACGGCTCGGCGCGGGAAATCGTCGCCATGCTGATGGAGGAGTGCGCGGCCGGTAACGTCGACGTGCGGGTGCGCCACCGGATTACGGATATTTCGGGCGGCGAGGGATTTCGCATCGAGACCGACCGGGGCGCTTTCCATGCCCCCAGCCTCGTGCTGGCGACCGGTGGGCCGTCGATCCCGAAAATGGGCGCAACCGGTTTTGCCTATCAGGTGGCGAAGCGCTTCGGCCTCAAGGTGACGGAGACGCGGCCCGCGCTGGTGCCCCTGAAGGTGGAGGCCGACCTGCTGGCCTTCTGCCAGCAGCTGGCGGGCGTGGCGGTGGATGCCATCGCCAGTTGCGGGCGGCAATCCTTCCGCGAGAACATCCTCTTCACCCACCGGGGTCTCTCCGGCCCGGCGATCCTGCAAATCTCGTCCTACTGGCGGGAGGGGCAGGCGATCACGCTTGATCTTACGCCGGGCCTGGACGCACTGGAATTCCTCAAGGCCCGCAAGCGCGAACGCCCGAAGGCGGAGCCGAAAACCGTGCTCGGCGAAATTCTGCCCGCCCGGTTGGCGACGGCGCTGGCGGAACAGCAGCTGCCCCACGGCCCCATGGCCAATCTGCCGGACAAGGTGCTCGCCAAGCTTGCGGCACAGCTGAGGGGATGGGAGATCCGCCCCTCAGGCAGCGAAGGCTACGCCAAGGCGGAGGTGACGCTGGGCGGCATCGACACAGGCGGCCTGTCATCCAAGACCATGGAGGCCAAGGCGGTGCCGGGCCTCTATGCCATCGGCGAGGCAGTGGACGTGACCGGCTGGCTCGGCGGCTACAATTTCCAGTGGGCGTGGGCCAGCGGCTGGGTGGCTGGGCAGGCGCTGTAGCGAACTTGGTAAGGGGGAACTGGCCCCACCACTCTCCCGTTCCCGATGGCTGAAGGGTCAACCCACAGCAATCGGGAGAATGAGACATGGAGAATGTTCTGGAAGGCAAGCGCGTCGCCATTTTGGCAACGGATGGCTTCGAGCAGGTGGAACTGACCGAGCCCATGCGCGCCCTGCGGGAAGCCGGCGCACGGGTGGAGGTGATCGCGCCCAAGTCCGGGTCCATTCAGGGCTATAACCACCACGACAAGGGCGACACCATCCCCGTTGATCGCCCGCTGGAAGAGGCGCGGCCGGAGAACTACGAGGCGCTGATGCTGCCGGGCGGCGTCATCAACCCGGACGCGCTGCGGCTGGAGCAACAGGCGATCGACTTCATCCGCCACTTCGTGGAGGCCCGCAAGCCCATCGCCGCCATTTGCCACGGCCCGTGGACGCTCATTAACGCCGGGGGCGTGAGCGGGCGGCGCATGACCTCGTGGCCGTCGCTGGAGGTGGACCTGCGGAACGCCGGTGCCGACTGGGTGGATCAGGCCGTGGTGGTGGATAGGGGGCTCGTTACCTCCCGCAGGCCGGGCGACCTCTCCGACTTCTGTGCCGCCATGGTGGAGGAGTTCAGCGAAGGCCGCCACGAGAACGCGCCTGGCGGCCGGGTCGGCGCAGCCCAATCCGGCGCCAGCCCGGCGAATGTACAGTAGGGTTCTGAAAAAGAAGCTTGTTTCTGCAGGGGACTCTGTCCCCTGCACCCCATCCGTTTTTTAGGGGCGCGCCAACGGTAAGGCCCGGTTCAATTTTCTGCTTTCGTAGGGCCGCATCCGTCATGCTGGGGCGGCCCTATGCGCGAAGGGGGCAGGGGGTTAAGACCCCCTGCCAGACCATTCCCTGAAGCAAATCCCTAGCAGCAGCGCCCGCCGTTGCGCCCGCAGTAGCGCGCTTCCTGGCGGTTGCGGAAGAACTCCGCCTCGCTCATCACCGGCAGGTCCGGGTGGCGCTGGGCCATGTGCTGGCAATAGGCCTCGTAGGAGGGAATGCCGATCATCAGGTTGGCGGTATCCCGCACGCCGGTGAAGAAGCGACGCAGGGCGTACTTCGGTCCGGCCGGGGGCTGGGCCCCGGCCGGGAACTGAGGAGAGGCGGCCTGTTTCATCGAGCCTTACTCCGCTGGAACGCCGGTAATTTCGGTCGTTGTCGGCCGGTCGATCCGATAAGCGCTGATGGCCGTGCGGATGCCGAAGAGCACGATCGAGATCACCACGAACAGGAACAGGATGCAGAGCCCCGCATCGATCCAGTCGTTGGTGATGACCCGCTGCATCTCCGCCAGCGACTTGGCCGGAGCCAGCACCTCGCCGCGCGCCAGGGCGTCGGAGAACTTCCGGGCGTGGGCGACAAAGCTGACCGAGGGGTCGGAGGAGATCACCTTCTGCAGGCCTGCGGTGACGGTGCACACCACCAGCCAGGCGGCGGGCAAAATGGTCACCCAGGCGAAGCGCTGCTGCTTCATGCGGAACAGCACCACCGTTGCCAGCACCAGCGCCACGGCGGCCAGCATCTGGTTGGAGATGCCGAACAGCGGCCACAAGGTGTTGACGCCGCCCAGCGGGTCGGTGACGCCCTGGTAGAGGAAATAGCCCCACGCGCCGACGCACAGCGCCGTGGCGACAAGGCCGGGGATGAATGAGGAGGTTTGCCGGAATCTGGGCGCGACGAGGCCGATGAGGTCCTGCAGCATGAAGCGTCCGGCGCGGGTGCCGGCGTCAACGGCGGTCAGGATGAACAGCGCCTCGAACAGAATGGCGAAGTGATACCAGAAGGCCTTCATCGCATCGCCGCCGACCACGTGGCTGAAGATCTCGGCCATGGCGACGGCGAGCGTCGGCGCGCCGCCGGTACGGGAGATGATGGAAGACTCGCCCACCTCCCGCGCGGTTTCGGTCAGCAGCTCGGGCGAAACCGGGAAGCCCATGGCGGTTACGGCCGCCGCCGCGCTCTCCGGCGTGGTGCCGATGAGGGCCGAGGGGCTGTTCATGGCGAAGTAGAGGCCGGGCTCGAGAATGCTCGCCCCCACCAGCGCCATGATGGCGACGAAGCTTTCCATCAGCATGCCGCCATAGCCGATGAAGGGGACATCGCTTTCGGTGGCGATGAGCTTGGGCGTGGTGCCGCTGGAGATGAGCGCGTGAAAGCCCGAGACCGCGCCGCAGGCGATGGTGATGAACAGGAATGGGAACAGGTTGCCCGACCACACCGGGCCGCCTCCGCCTGCGAACTTGGTGAGCGGGTGCATCTGGAGCGGCGGAGCCATGATGACGATGCCGATGGCGAGCGCGACGATGGCGCCGATCTTGAGGAAGGTGGAGAGGTAGTCGCGCGGGGCGAGCAGCAGCCACACCGGCAGGATGGCGGCGATGCCGCCGTAGGCAATCAGCATCCAGCACAGCTCGACCGGCGTGAAGGTAAACATGGGGCCCAGCACCGCCGATTCCGCCACGTTGCGCCCATAGACGATGGCGAGCATCAGGAGGATGAAGCCGATGATGGAAATTTCGGCCACCTTGCCGGGGCGAATGAAGCGCAGGTAAAGCCCCATGAAGATGGCGATGGGAATGGTCGCGCCTACGGTGAAGGTGCCCCATGGGCTGTCCGCCAGCGCCCGGACGACGACCAGCGCGAGCACGGCGAGGATGATGACCATAATCATGAAGGCGCCGAACAGGGCGATGGTGCCGGCCACGGCACCCATCTCCATGCGGACCAGTTCGCCGAGCGACTTGCCGTCGCGGCGCATGGAGATGAACAGCACCATGAAGTCCTGCACCGCACCGGCCAGGACCACGCCGAAGAGAATCCACAGCGTGCCGGGCAGGTAGCCCATCTGCGCCGCCAGCACCGGACCCACCAGCGGGCCCGCCCCGGCGATGGCCGCGAAGTGGTGGCCAAACAGCACGTAGCGGTTGGTGGGCACGTAATCCAGGCCGTCCGTGTGGCGCACGGCGGGCGTCGCGCGGTTGGGATCCAGCCGCATGACATGGCGGGCGATGTAAAGGGCGTAGTAGCGATAGCCAACGAGGTACAGCGAAACTGCCGCAACGACGATCCAGAGGGCGTTGACAGGCTCGCCACGATGGGTGGCGATGACGGCCAGTGCCGCCGCGGCGATCAGCGCAAGGAGCGCCCAGCCGATTTTTCCGAGCATTTGCACCGTAGGTCCCCGTATTTTTTTGTCTGTCCCGCTGGAACTAACGCCCAACAAATCGAGGAAGGCAAGGCTTTGCATAAAAAAGATAAGGCGTGCCGGTGCGGCGGAATTGTCCGGAGCGAAGCAAGGCAAGCGGAGCCTGGCGGCAAAGCGGCCGCGCGCAGGAAAAACGCCGGGGGCGGAGGTCATCTCCGCCCACCCGGCGTCGGGAAGGAAGGGTCCCCCGCTTGGGTGGGGGCCTTGATGTATATGAATTAATCCAACGCCTTGTTCAGCGCCGGCTGATGCGACTCAGGATTGGCCAGCCGGCTCTTGCGCGCGCCGTAGGCGAGATAAACCGCAACGCCGATGGCGTTCCAGATGAGGAAACGCTCCTGCGTGATGCTGGGCAGGCTGATGAAGAGGTAGACGCACCCCACGATGGCGAGGCCGCCCACCAGCCAGAACAGTGGCGCGCGGAACACGCGGGGGCGCTCCGGCTCGCGCAGGCGCAAGAGGATGAGGCACGCCCCCACCGCCGTGAACGCCGCCAGCGTGCCGGCGTTGGCCAGTTCGGCGATTTCCGCCAGCGGGAAGATGCCGGCGATGGCCGCCACCACGATGGCCGTGCCCACCGTCACTGCCACCGGCACGCCGCGCGCGTTGACCGAACCGAGGCGCGGCGGCAGCAGCCCGTCGCGCGCCATCACGAAGAAGATGCGGCTCTGGCCGAACATGAAGGCGAGGATCACCGTGGGCAGGGCGATGACCGCCACCGCGCCGATAAGCGTGGCCATCTGCGGGTGGCCGAGGGTTCGCAACACATGGGCCAACGGCTCGCCCGAGGCCGCGAATTCGGTGTAAGGCATGGCGCCGATGGCAACGGCCGCCACGCCCATGTAGAGGAGCGTGCAGACGACCATGGAGCCGATGATGCCGATGGTCAGGTCACGCCCTGGGTTCTTGGCCTCCTCGGCGGCGGTGGAGACCGCATCAAAGCCGTAGAAGGCGAAGAAGATGATGGCGGCCGCCGCCATCACGCCCTTGGCCGTGCCGGTCTCCTCGGAGGAGGCGAAGCCGTAGGGCATGAACGGCTCGAAATGCCCGGCCTGGAAGGCGGGGATCGTCAGCGCGATGAAGATGACCAGCGCCAGGATCTTGAACACCACCAGAACGGCATTGACCGAGGCACTCTCCCGCGTGCCGATCAAGAGCAGGCCCGCCACGGCGGCGATGATGAAGATGGCGGGCAGGTTGAGGATGCCCCCGGCGTGCGGCCCGGCGATGATCTCAATGGGCAGGTGGATGCCCGCCGACTGGAGAAAGCCCACCGCATAGCCGGACCAGCCGACGGCCACCGCCGAGCAGACGACGGAATATTCGAGGATGAGGCTCCAGCCGATCAGCCAGGCCAGCCCTTCGCCGAGCACGGAGTAGCTGTAGGTGTAGGCACTGCCGGAGGCCGGGATCATGGTCGCCAGCTCGGCATAGGCGAGGGCGACGCACACGCACACGAGGCCGGCGATGAAAAAGGCCAGGATGACGGCGGGCCCGGCGCGGTCCGCGCCGACGCCGATTAGGGTGTAGATGCCGGTGCCGACGATCGCGCCGACGCCGAGGCCGACAAGGTGCGGCCAGCTCAGCGAGCGGCGCAGGCGCTGCCCGTGCCCGGGTGCGTCCACCATATCGATCGCCTTGCGGCGGGTCAGGAAGGTCATTCAGTTCCCCCGATTTGGTTGAGGATTTGCGAGGCGCCGTCCGGCCCTTGGGGCGGCGGAGGCACTGTTGCTCATGGAAAGGGAGTATAGCGGCCCGAATGGCCGGTCGAGAAATTTTATTTCAGGGACGAATGGCGACCGGGGGCGTGGCCCCTGCGGTTATCCGCCGCCCGAAAAAAAGCCCCGGCCGTGAGGCCGGGGCACCAGGTCTGCTTTCTCCGGCGTGGGATGGGCGCTCTGCCGGGGAGTGGTCGAACCTTGGCAGAGCGCCTGTTGCGGGGCCTTGGGGTGCGGAAGGCCCACCCCTCGTTTCCCCCACGCCGACGGCTCTTACGGCCGAGGCAGACCCTGTTCCGGCCAGCCCAGCTTGGCCTTTTCCGCCCGGACCATCTCGGCCACGTCGGCCAGCAGCTTCTTGGCGTCGTAAACGATGCCATCCTTCACCGTGTAGCTGACGCCGCCCACCCGCTCGAGCTTCTGGGTCTTCTCGTTCAGGCGCAGATGGCCCGTGCCGTAGAGCGTCTTGAAGTTCTGGAGCGGGTTCTCCTTCACGATGACGAGGTCCGCCAGCTTGCCGACGCGCACGGTGCCGATCGGCGGCACGGGCTTGCCCTTGGGCTCATAGAGGGTGAGGGCGCCGTTGAGCGTGGCCGCCGTCACCACCTGCGACGGGTTGAACCCGGCTTCCTGCAGCAGCTCCAGCTCCTCGATGTAGCCGAAGCCGTAGGTCTTGAAGATGAAGCCGGAGTCCGAGCCAGTGGTCACGCGCCCGCCGATGTTCTTGTAGTCGTTCAGAAGGCGCATGTACTTGTGGTAGAAGTTCTTCCACTTGACTTCCCGGGCCGTGGTCCAGTCGAAGAAATAGGAGCCGTGGTTTTCGCGGGACGACTGGTAGAAGTACCACAGCTGCGGCATGGTATAGATTTCGTGCCAGTCCGCGTTGCGGGCGTGCATCAGGTCCCGCGAGGCCGCGTAGATCGTCATGGTCGGGTCGAACGTGACGCCGTTCTTCTTCTGCTCCTCGAGGTAGGCCCACCACTGCTTGCTGCCGGGAGCGAAGCTCTCCTTCGCCAGGTTGGCCACATTGCCGAAGCGATCCTGCTCGTCCTGGTAATTGTAATCGACCGGCCAGTCCTGAATGGGGCCGTTCTTCAGCAGGGATTCGAAGTGGCCGTAGAAGTGGGTGACGGTCCCCAAGCCCGCCCGGCCTGCTTGCAGCGCGCTCATGCGGCCGACGCCGATCTGCGACAGGTGGGCGGTGGTGCCGAGGCCCTGCTTCTTGGCCTCGTCGAAGATGGCTTCAAGAACCTCCGGCGGCTGGTTGGGATCGGCGGCGAGCTTGATGCCGTCAATGCCCTGCTTGGCCGCCCAGCGCACCCATTCGCGCGCCTTCTCCGGCGTGTTGGTAAGGCCGCCGGTCCAGCCCTTGCCATTGCCGGGCCGCTGGTAGACGAAGATGCGCGGCGCGACGATCTCGTTGCGGGCCGAGCGGGCGCGTTCGCTGAGCGACGTTTCCATGTCCGCCAGCTCGACGCCGCGCACGGTGGTGACGCCATGGGCCAGCCACAGCTTGTAGGAGTAGCTGAGGTCCGGCGCCTTGTCGTTGGTCGAGCCGTGCACGTGCAGATCGATGAAGCCCGGCAGCACGTACATGCCGGTGGCGTCCAGCTCGTAATCGAAGTCGCGCGGCTCGCGGCTGTCCTTCAGCGGCAGGCCGGGCGTTCCGGCGACGCGGATATCGGTGATGACGTTGTTCTCGATGATGATATCCACCGGGCCGCGCGGCGGCGCGCCGCTGCCGTCGATGAGGGTGACGCCCCGGATCACCATTTTCTTGAACGGGCCGACGCCTTCGCCGGCCTTGCGGGCCGGCGCGGGCGTGGTGCCCGCACGGCCCTCGATCTTGGCAGGCGCCGGCACCTTGGTGAGGTCGGCGAACTGGCCCATGGCCGTGCTTGCGGCGGCGAGTGTCGCGCACACGGCCGTGCCGGCCAATACGGCGCGGCGGAGTGTTGCATAGGTCTTTTTCATCTTACCCCCGTTTGATGTTTCCAAATCAAAGCCCGTAAGAGCGGGGCGCCCCCGAATGGGAGCGTCCCGCTCCTGCTCAGTTGAACTTCTTCATCAGGCTGATGCCGAACGTGCGCGGCGCGGCGCTGAACACGGTGGTCTTGCCGCCGGTGTTCGAGCTGGAGCCCCGGCTGTTGACGGCCGCAGCGTTGAAGATGTTGTTGACGAACAGGTAGGCGCTCCAGTCCCCGTCCGGCGACTGGATGCCGAAGCGGGCGTTCACCAGTTCGTAGGCGTCTACCTTGCGGCGGTAGGTATCGAGCGGGCTCAGCGTGCTGTATGACGAGCTGGTGTGGGCCGCATCCATTCGCACCAGGCCGTCGATGGCGTCGTTCACCGGCCAGGTGTACTCCGCCGTGCCGCTGAGGCTCCACTTGGGCACGTAGGCGAGCCGGTCACCCTTGCGGCCGTTGGCCACCACCACCTCGCTCACCTGGTCTTCCGACAGGCGGGCATCGGTGTAGCCTAGGTTGCTGCTGAGCGAGAGGCCGGGCAGCGGCGTCGCGGACAGCTCCGCCTCGATGCCTTCGATGCGGGCCGCGCCGGCATTGGCGATGAGACCGAACACCGAGCCGGTGCCGGAGGTGCGGGCCGAGACCTGCAGATTATCCCAATCGATGCGGTAGCCGGTGAGGTTGAAGTAGACGCCCGGCATCACCCGGCTCTTCATGCCCAGCTCGTAGTTCCACAGGCTGTCGGACGAGTAGGCGGCCAGCGCCGCCGGCAGGCCGATCACCTGGTTGACGCCGCCCGGGCGGAAGCCTTCGGCGGCCTGGGCGTAGATCATGAAGTTCGGGCTGAACTCATAGGAGACGTTGACCTTGTGTACGAAGCCGTCCTCCTTCGAGCGCGACTCCTGATAGGGCGTGATGCGGGAGACGTAGTGCTCCTGCCCCTTGTCCACCTGGCCGCCCACCTTCTTCTTGTACTCGTAGTAACGGGTGCCGAGCGTCAGGGTGAGCTGATCGAAGAACTTGTACGACGCCTCGGCGAAGGCGGCCTTCTGGTTCAGGTCATCGAAGATGGTGCGATCGTAGAAGATGTTCTCGTCCACGAAGTCCTGCAGCCGGCCGGTGTTGGGATCGGCCGTCAGCAGGGTGGAGCGCACCACCGTCTCGCGGTCCTGCACGAATGCGCCCACCGTCCAGTTGAACGGCCCGTTGCCGGTGGAGCTGAGGCGCAGCTCGTTGGTCCAGCTCTTCACCGATTGCGGCTGGTAAAGGCTGGAGAACAGGATACGACGGGTGTCGGCGAGATAATCGGCCAGCACATCGTCCGAGCACACGGCCGTCACGTCGCGCAGGCGATAGCGGGCGCACCCGGCGGCCGTATCGCGGCCGTTGAAGGTGTCGCTCACGTCGCCCACCACGATACGGTCGCGGTCGAAGTAGGTGGAGACCGCCGTCAGGGCGACCGGACCGAAGTCGTAATTTAGCGTCGCGCTGTAGATGCGGTTCTCGTCGTAGTTGCCCGATTCCGAGCGGCCGTCGGTGACGTAGCGCTGGCCGGTCTCGGCGATCCAGCGCTGGCTGTCGGTCGCCACCTTCTCGTAGTAGGCGGCGAGATCGATGGTCAGCGCCTCGGTTGGCGTGAAGCGCACCAGCGCACGGCCGCCGTAGCTCTTGCCGTCGTTGATGTCCTCGTCGCCGTAGTAGATGTTGTCCACATACCCGGCGAACCGGTTGTAGTTGCCGACGATACGCACGGCCAGCTTGTCGGTGACGATGGGCGCATTGACCATGGCGTCGACCGAGGCGCCCAGGTCGCCGCTTTTCACGGACGAGAGGGTGCTGGCGAAGGCAGCCTCCCAGTTTTCCGCATTGGGCTTGTTGTAGATGACGCGCACCGTGCCGCCCATGGAGCCCGAGCCATAGAGCGTGCCTTGCGGTCCGCGCAGAATCTCCGCCCGTTCCACATCGAACATGCGTAGGTCTGGCGTGGAGCCGGCCGCGTCGCTGGTGGTGCCCACCGATCCGGAAACCGGCGATTCATCGAAGTAAACGCCGACGGTCGGTTCGCCCGCCGCCGTCACGCCGCGCAGGATGACGCGCCGGTTGCCTGGGCCGCTGTCAACGATACGCAGGCTTGGCGTGTTGCGGGTCAGGTCGGTGATGTTGGTGTTGCCGGCCCGCTGGAGGTTGTCGCCGGTGACGGCCGAAATAGCCAGCGGCGTGTCTTGAAGGCGCGTATCGCGCTTTAGCGCGGTAACGACGATTTCGCCTTCATTTCCGGCACCGGTACCCTGTTGGGCCGCTGCGGGATGAAGCATAGTCGCGGTTGCGACGCCGGCCAGAAAAACAGCCTTGCCGGTATACATAAGCAACGATTTTACAGGAAAACTTGCTCGACTATGTACCATGGATTTGCCCCTGTTCCTCTCCCAAATCCACTCCCCTTCAGGATTTTTTGTAATTTTCCTGAATTATTCGACGGTATCACTCAGAATGCCGAATGTGCTTCGCTTTTACTGAACTTAAAAAAATTATCTTCGCCGCCGGGCCGAAAATTTGGTTAAAAAATCAAGGAAATTCGGAGGATTGAGTTAAGAGGCAATGTTGGTTTCAAATGAAATATTAACGAGTTCTTGTAATGATATAATGTATTGCGGTTATAATTACTTGCCGGTCTACCTATTTTTCGGCGGAAATGCGGCTTTTCCGTCGGGTCCGGCCAGGCGTTAAGCCTGTGTCGATCCGAAAAATTGTGTATGGAAGGCTCGTTCAGGCGGGCTCATTGGTCAGGGGTATTGCTGATATGGCTACCGGTCCGGATCTGTTGCTGATTGCCGATGTTCCGCCCGCGCTTCAGGAGGCGCTGTCCCGCCGCTTTACCGTTCATCGCGATCCGGCCGCGTGCCCGGAGGCGCGGGCGGTCGTCGGCAGTGGCATGAGCCGTATCGACGCGGAAATGATCGCACGCCTGCCGAAGCTGGAGATTATTGCCATCCACGGCGTGGGGCATGACGGCATTGATCTGGAGGCGGCGCGGGCGCGCGGCATCCGTGTGACCATCACCGCCGATGTGCTCACCGACGACGTGGCGGACCTTGCCATGGCGCTGCTGCTGGCGGCGCAGCGGCGGGTGGTGATCAACGACCGATTGGTGCGCTCCGGCGTGTGGCGGGTGCCGCTCGGCCAGCGGGTGAGCGGCCGTTGCATCGGCATTTTCGGCATGGGGGCCATCGGGCAGGCGATCGCGCGCCGGGCGGAGCCCTTCGCCGCCGAAGTGCTCTACACCGCCCGCACGGCCAAGCCGGACCTGCCGTGGCGGTTCGTGGACGACATCGAGGCGCTGGCGCGGGAAAGCGACGTGCTCATCATCGCCGCGGCCGGCGGCGCGGGCACGGAGCGGGCGGTCAATGCCCGCGTGCTCGACCTGCTCGGCCCTGCCGGTGTCCTTATCAACATCGCCCGCGGCTCGATCGTCGATGAAGCCGCCCTGATCGCGGCGCTGCAAGAAGGGCGCATCGCGGGCGCGGGGCTGGACGTGTTCGCGCATGAGCCCGACGTGCCCGAGGCGCTGCGGGCGATGGAGCAGGTTGTGCTCGCGCCCCATCAGGGCAGCGCGACCGTGCAGGCGCGGGCGGCCATGGCCGAACTGGTGCTTACCAATCTGGAGGCTCACTTCGCAGGCCAGCCGCTGCCGACGCCGCTGGTGTGAGGCTCTCGCCGCTGTGGCTGTCCTTACGAGCGCAGGCGAAATGCGCCCGTCCGCGAGCGCCCGGGCCACAAGAGCCAGCGTCTCCTCCGGGCCGCATGCGCCGGTTTCGATCATATGGTGTTCAAGCGCGCCCGGCGGGCCGGTCAGGATGAGGATGCTGCCCGGAAGGTCCTGCATGCGCGCATCATGCCCCGGTCTTCAGCGTCGGCACAGAGGCCTGGTGCATCAGCGGCTTCGGGTCGTGTCGGGGATCGGCAGGGGTGAAAAAGCCCGGCTCACTGCAGGATCATGGCGGAGAGGGGGGGATTCGAACCCCCGATACGGTTGCCCGTATGCCGCATTTCGAGTGCGGTGCTTTCAACCACTCAGCCACCTCTCCGTGGTTTACCTGGGTGCCGCAGAGGGGCGCCCGGTTGAGCGAGCCGCGTACATAAGCCAAGGCAGGGCCCTTGTGAAGCCCCAGTTTGAGCCCTGGGCTGCAATTCTCTGCCCAGGGTAGGAAAAGCCCGCATTGAAAGGGTCTTTGCCGGTTTGCGGGCGTATATGCCTTATCCGGGCCGCGTCCCGGGTCTCCAGGCCGCAAGGGGCGGGCCGGGGGTTAAAACGGCCCTGTCTCGCTCCTATATCGGTCTTGAGGTCTCAACTTGGGTCAAACCCGTCGGTTCGAAAGGATCGGCATATGGAAAAGACACAACTGGGAAATACGGAACTCAAGACGGCGGCGTTTCGCATTGGACAGGTGGTGCGCCACCGCTTTTACCCATTCCGGGGCGTCATCTTCGACGTGGACCCGGAATTCAGCAACCCCGAGGAGTGGTGGCTCGCCATTCCGGAAGACCTGCGCCCGGACAAGGACCAGCCCTTTTATCACCTGCTGGCCGAAGCCGAGGAAAGCGATCAGTCCAGCTACATCGCCTATGTGAGCCAGCAGAACCTGGTGGAAGACGATTCGCGCGAGCCGGTGGCTCATCCGGCGATCCCCCAGGTGTTCTCAGGTTTCCACGATGGCCAGTATCAGTTGCGGCCCGAACGGGCGAACTGATGGCATGCTGATGGAATTTGGCGGCCCCGCCGCCTGAGAGGCGCCCTTGCGGAGCAGTTTTTGCCCTGCAAGGGCGCTTTTCGTTGAAGGATCGGGACTTCTTCGATTACAGAGGCGGCAAGGCTTGGTGACAAAATCGCAATTCACGGGGCGCGATTGCCTCCCTTATTGTGATTGCGTCAACAAGCGGTTGACTCATTGTCAACGCTCAGTATAAGTCCGCGCTTCCAAGGATCGGCCGCCGGGACCCGAGTGCGTCCTGCTGTGCCGCCCAACGAATGAGAAGGTTTGAGCCATGTACGCTGTGGTGCGCACGGGTGGTAAGCAATACCGGGTCGCCGCCAACGACCAGATCACGGTCGAGAAGCTGGCCGGCGAGGCTGGTGCGACCGTTACCCTGTCCGATGTCCTGATGGTTGGCGAAGGCGCCGACGTGAAGCCGGGTTCCGGCGTTACTGTCACCGCCGAGATCGTCGATCAGACGAAGGGCGACAAGGTCATCGTTTTCAAGAAGCGTCGTCGGCACAACTATCGGCGCAAGCAGGGTCACCGTCAGCAGCTGACGGTCCTCAAGATCACTGCAATCGGCTAAGTCAGAGGAGACTGAGTCATGGCACATAAAAAAGCAGGCGGCTCCTCGCGTAACGGTCGCGATTCCGCTGGCCGTCGTCTTGGCGTGAAGAAGTTCGGCGGTGAGCGCGTTATTGGCGGCAACATCATCGTGCGCCAGCGCGGCACCAAGTTCCACCCGGGCCGCAATGTCGGCCTCGGCAAGGATCACACGATCTTCTCGCTCATCGAGGGCACCGTGTCGTTCCATGAAGGCAAGCTTGGTCGCCAATACGTCAGCGTCGACCCGATGCCGATTGCAGCCGAGTAAAGCGCGGCCTGCATGAACGTCCGGGTCGCCGAAAGATGGTGACCCAGACGAGATTTTCCGGAGAGGGAGATGGGTCACCATCTCCCTCTTTGCATTTTGCCTCCCTCTCCCCACGTGTAACGGCGGGAGAGATCCATGTTCATTCGTACGTATCGGTTGCTGCTCAGACCCCCATGGCCTGAAGACGCGGCCGCCATCACGGCGTGCCTGGCGGATGGCGTCGTGGCGCGCAATACAGCGCAGGTTCCGCACCCTTACGGCCTTGAGGATGCGAAGGCGTTCATCGACCGGTGCGAAGCGGCGGAGCCGCAGCCGACCTTCGTGATTCTCGGCCGCGAGGGCGATGACGCGCCGCTGGCGGGGTGTATCGGCCTGTTCCGCAGCCCAGAGGCGGGGGCAGAGGCCGGCGCATGGGAACTGGGCTACTGGATCGGCAAGGACTGGTGGGGCCGGGGCTATGCCACCGAGGCCGCCAAGGCGGTGCTGGAGCTGGCATTCCTGGGGCTGAGGCTGCCGCGCGTCGTTGCTGGCCATTTCATCGACAATCCCGCGTCCGGGCGTGTGCTGGAGAAGCTGGGCTTCACGGAGACGGGGATATCCAAGCGCCATTGCCTGGCGCGCAATTGCGATGTCGACTGCCGAAACGTGGCGTTGACGCGGGAGGCCTGGCTCGCCCATAGAGCTGGGCAAGTGGAGATGCACGCGGCATGAAATTTCTCGATCAGTGCAAGATTTACCTCAAGTCCGGCGATGGCGGCGATGGCTGCGTGTCGTTCCGGCGCGAGAAGTTCATCGAGTTCGGCGGGCCGGACGGCGGTGACGGCGGCAAGGGCGGCGACGTCATCATCGAGTGCGTCGACGGCCTCAATACGCTGATCGACTACCGCTATACCCAGCACTTCCGGGCCGAGCGCGGGCACCACGGCATGGGCCGCAACCGCACCGGCGCGGGCGGGCAGGATCTGGTGCTGAAGGTTCCAGCGGGCACCCAGGTGCTCTCGGACGACCGGGAACACGTTCTGGCTGACCTTACCGAGCCCGGCCAGCGCATCGTGCTGCTGCGCGGCGGCGACGGCGGCAAGGGCAACACCCACTTCAAGAGCGCCACCAACCGTGCGCCGCGCAAGTTCATCCCCGGCTTTCCGGGCGAGGAGATGTGGGTGTGGCTGCGCCTGAAGCTGATCGCGGACGCGGGGCTCCTCGGCCTGCCCAACGCGGGCAAGAGTACTTTCATCAACGCGGTTTCCAACGCCAAGGCCAAGGTGGGGGATTACCCCTTCACCACGCTGAAGCCGCAGCTGGGCGTCGTGCGCCACAAGGCGCGCGAGTTCGTGCTGGCGGACATCCCCGGCCTCATCAAGGGCGCGGCGGAAGGCGTTGGCATCGGCGATCGTTTCCTCGGACACATCGAGCGCTGCCGGGTGCTCCTGCATCTGGTCGACGGCGCGGCGGAGAGCCCCACCAAGGCCTACCGCACCGTGCGGCGCGAGCTGGAAATGTACGGCGCGGGGCTTGAGGACAAGCCCGAGATCGTCGCGCTCAGCAAGGTGGATACGCTGGACGAGGCCGCGCGCAAGCGCCGCCAGCAGGCGCTGTCCAAGGCCATCGGCAAGCCGGTCTATCTGCTCTCCGCCGCCACCGGCGAGGGGCTGGAGCCGGTGCTCGATATGCTGATCGAAACGGTGGGCCGTGCCGTGCCTGAGGAAACGGAAACCGCATGGTCGCCCCTGTAGATCTGTTCGCCCCGCAGCGCTGCCCGCGCCTCGTCGTCAAGATCGGCTCCTCGCTGCTGGTGACGCCGGAAGGGCAGGTTCGCCGCCAATGGCTCGAAGGGCTGGTGGCCGAACTGGCGGCCCGCCGCAGCGCGGGGCAGCAGATTTTGGTGGTCTCCTCCGGCGCAATCGCGCTGGGGGCCCGCCGCCTGCACATGCCCAAGGGCGGCCGGGCCAGCCTTGAGGACGCGCAGGCCAGCGCCGCCGTCGGGCAGATCGAGCTGGCGCAGGTCTATGCCGAGCTGTTCGCCGCCCACGGCATCCAGGCGGCCCAGCTGCTGCTGACGTTGCAGGATCTGGAGGACCGCCGCCGCTACCTCAATGTGCGCGCCACCGCCGGACGGCTTGTGGAAGCCGGGGCCATCCCCATCATCAATGAGAACGACACTGTAACGACTGCCGAGATCCGCTTCGGCGACAACGACCGGCTCGCTGCCCGCGTGGGACAGGCGGTGGAGGCGGGCGGCGTCATCCTGCTGTCGGACATCGATGGCCTGTTCACCGGCGATCCCAAGCGGGACCCCACTGCCCGACTGATCCCGGTGGTGCCCCAGCTGACCCCCGAGATCGAGGTGATGGCGGGGGGCGTCGGCGCGTCCGGCATGGGCTCAGGCGGCATGGTCTCCAAGCTTCAGGCGGCGCGCATTGCATCAAGCGGCGGCTGCCATATGGCCATCATCTCCGGCAAGGTGGACCAGCCGCTCACCCGCTTCGAGGTGGAGGGCATCGGCACGGTGTTCCCGGCCCCCGAATCCGCTCCGGCCGCGCGCAAGCGCTGGCTCGCCGGGCGGCTGAAGGTGGCGGGACGGCTTGTCATCGACGACGGCGCGGTCGAGGCCCTGCTGCACGGCCGCAGCCTGCTGCCCGCGGGCGTGCGCGCGGTCGAGGGGCCGTTCGAGCGCGGCGACGTGGTGGACATCACTGCCCTCAACGGCCGGGTGGTGGCGCGGGGGCTCTCCAGCTACCATGCCGGGGAGGCTGCGCGCCTGTGCGGGCGCAAAAGCCATGAGATCGAGGCTATTCTGGGCTATGCTCCCCGGGCCGCCCTCGTGCACCGCGATGACATGGTGATCCTATGAACCAGATGACCGCCGTTTCCGACACTGGCCAGTCCTCCGATCCCGTCCGGCTCGTGCGGGACATGGCGCTGGCCGCCCGCAATGCGGTGCAGGCACTGGGCCTTGCCTCTGCCGAGATCAAGAACGCCGCCATCCGTGCCGCCGCCGCGCGCTTGCGCGCGGGCGAGGCGGAGATTCTCGCCGCCAATGCCAAGGATATGGAGGCAGGTCGGGCCAAGGGGTTGACCAATGCCATGCTCGACCGGTTGGCGCTCACGCCCGCCCGCATCGAGGGCATCGCCAAGGGGCTGGAGGCGGTCGCTGACTTGGCCGATCCTATTGGCCGGGTGCAGTCCAGCTGGACGCGCCCCAACGGCCTCGTCATCGAGCGGGTTTCCGTGCCGCTGGGTGTCATCGGTGTCATCTATGAGAGCCGCCCCAACGTGACGGCGGATGCAGGTGCGCTGACCCTGAAGGCGGGCAACGCGGTCATCCTGCGCGGCGGCTCCGAATCCATCCATTCGTCCAAGGCCATTCACGCCTGCCTCGTCGAGGGCCTGCGCGCGGCGGGCCTGCCTGAAGCCGCGATCCAGCTGGTGCCGACCACGGACCGGGCCGCCGTCGGGGCCATGCTGACGGCGGTGAACCTCATCGACATCATCGTGCCGCGCGGTGGCAAGTCGCTGGTAGCGCGGGTGCAGGAAGAGGCCCGGGTGCCCGTGTTCGCGCACCTCGAGGGTATCTGCCACACCTACCTCGACAAGGCGGCCGATCTCAACATGGCCCGCGAAATCGTGCTCAACGCCAAGCTGCGCCGCACCGGCATTTGTGGTGCGACCGAGACCCTGCTCATCGACCGCGCAGGCGCCGACCGACTGGTGAAGCCGGTGATCGAGGCGCTGTTGGCTGCCGGCTGTGAGATTCGGGCGGAAGCCGAACTGCGAGGCCTCGATGCCCGCATCAAGCCCGCTTCAGAAGAGGACTGGGTGACCGAGTATCTGGACGCCATTCTGTCGGTGAAGCTGGTGGATGGGGTCGAGGGCGCGATCGCGCACGTCAACCGCTATGGCTCGCACCATACGGACAGCATCATCACGGGCGATGCGGACGCCGCTGCGAAGTTCCTGCGAGAGGTGGATTCGGCCATCGTCGTCCACAACGCCTCCACCCAGTTCGCCGATGGCGGCGAGTTCGGCTTCGGCGCGGAAATCGGCATCTCGACGGGCCGCATCCATGCCCGCGGCCCGGTGGGCGTCGAGCAGCTAACCACCTACAAATACGTGGTGCGCGGCGAAGGCCAGACGCGTCCCGCGTGAGCGCGCCGAAACACAGTCGCTTGAGCGTTGATCCCGTCTCCGGCTCGGTGGCGCTGCGAAATGCTGCGCGCTGGCGCGGCAAGCGCGTGGGGTTGCTCGGCGGCTCGTTCAACCCGGCGCACCGGGGGCATCTGCACATCAGCCTGGAGGCGCTGAAACGCCTGCGGCTGGACGCGGTGTGGTGGCTGGTCAGCCCGCAAAATCCGCTGAAATCCGCCAGGCACATGGCTCCGCTGGCTGCCCGTCTCGCCTCGGCCCGCGCCCTTGCCCGCGACCCGCGCATCGTGCCGACGGATGTGGAGATGCAACTCGGCACCCAATACACCGTTGATACTCTCAAGGCGTTGGTGGCCCTGCACCCCAATACTCGCTTCATCTGGCTGATGGGCGGGGACAACCTGCAAGGCTTTCATCGCTGGCACCAGTGGCGTCAGATTGTTCGGGTTGTACCGATTGCTGTTCTGCTTCGCCCGAGCTATTCTGATGCGCGCCGGTCGGCGCGGGTTCTGGGACCGCTGAGAAGCGCCCTGAAGCCGGACCGCACGGCACCAAGGTGGACAGAGTGGGCCTTGCCTGCGATTGTATGCCTTGAGCAGCCTGGTGTTGACGAATCATCAACGGCGCAGCGACAGCGCCGGCCGGACTGGGCAGATGCATATGGTCACACCACGAAGTAGGGAGAAAGGATTGCCTTCGATTGTCGCCGCTGAAGGTGGCGTTCAGAGTCAGACCTCGCAAGATGCTGGTCTGCATGATCTGGTTCTCAGATCGCTCGACGATGACAAAGCCGTCGATGTCATTTCCATTCCACTGATGGGTAAAAGCTCGATCGCCGATGTGATGGTGATTGCCAGCGGCCGCTCGTCCCGCCAGGTGGCGGCGATGGCGGACCACCTCATGGAGCGCGTCAAGGCCGAGTTCGGCATCGTGGCGCGGGCCGAGGGTCTGCCCCAGGCGGACTGGGTGCTCATCGACGCAGGTGACGTGGTTGTCCATCTGTTCCGGCCGGAGGTTCGTAGTTTCTACAACCTCGAGAAGATGTGGTCGGTGGAGATCCCCGGCGGACCAGCCGCAGCCTGATGCTGCTGCACATCATTGCGGTGGGGCGCATCGGCCGTTCGCCGGAGGCGGAGCTTGTTGCCCGCTATGCGGCGCGGCTGGGCCCCACGCTCAAGATCACCGAGCTTACCGAACAGAAGGCGCAGCGCCTCCCTCCGGCAGAGGGGGGCGTGCGAACCGTCGCGCTTGACGAGCGCGGCAAGCTGCTTTCCTCCGAAGCTTTCGCGCAGAAGCTGGGCGGCTGGCGCGACGAAGGGGTGCGTGAGGTGCGTTTTCTCATCGGCGGGGCGGACGGCCATGCCGAAGAGGTGCGCCGGAACGCTGACCTGTTGCTCTCCTTCAGCCCGATGACTTGGCCGCACATGCTGGTTCGGTCTATGTTGGCCGAACAACTTTACAGGGCCATGAGCATCCTTGCGAACCACCCCTACCATCGCGGTAACTAGGCTTCCGGCATGACGAGGCTGACAACGACCGGCCTTAGGGTCGCGATGACGGCGCTTGCCCTGACGGCAACGCCCGCGCGCGCGGGCGCGCAAACCGGCAGCGAAGATACCGCCCGCACCCGCCTCAAGCAGGTTGAGGCCAACATGGCCGAGGCGAAGAAGCGCCAGGCCGAATTGCAAAGCCAAGCAGAAAAGCTGGCCTCCGAAATCAATGCGACCGAACGGGAGATGGTGAAGCTCGCCAAGACCATCCAGATCCGCGAGCGCACCCTGTCGGACATCGAGCGGCGGTTGAAGACGCTGACTGCCGAGCGTGACGCCCAGGTGAAGGCGCTCGGCAAGGGGCAGAAGGATACCGCCCAGCTGCTGGCCGCGCTGCAAACCATGTCGCGCCGTCCGCAGGCGCTGATGTTCCTGCGGCCCGCCTCTGCGGCGGAGACGGTGCGCTCGGCCAATGTCATGATGGCGGTGCTGCCCGCGCTTCAGGATCAGACGGCGGCGCTGCGCCAGCAGGTGACGGACCTGGGCGAGACTCAGGCAGCGCTTTCGAGCGAGGAAGAGAAGCGCAAGGGTGAACTGGCGGCCCTGCGGAAGGACCGCGAGAAGCTGGCCGCCTTGCGGTCGGAGCGGGAAAAGCAGCGTGCCGGCGTGCTGGCGGAGGCTGAAGGGCAGAGCGCCCGCCTCCAGAAGATGGCCGCGGAAGCCAAGGACATCCAGGATCTGCTGGCCCGGCTGGAGGCTGAGGCCCGCCTGCGAGAGCGCTTCGCCAGCTTGCCTGCGCCCCGGCTGCGCCCGCCGGGGCTGGCCGAGCGGGTGCGCGCCGCCCGCGCCTCGCCCCAACGGGAAGCCCCCGAGACGGGCCGCCGCTCATCCTCGCCCACGGTGGCGCTGAGCCCGCCCGTGACCCCGCGCGCGGGCTTCCGGATGCCCGTGGAAGGACGCGTCACGCAACGGTTCGGCGCGGCGACGCATGGGGGCGGATCATCGAAAGGGATCTTGATCAAAACCCGGCGCGAGGCGCAGGTAATTGCGCCGTATGCAGGTCGCGTGGTTTTCGCTGGTCCATTTCGCGGATATGGCCAGCTCTTGATCATTGCACACGGCGACGGATATCATTCCTTGCTTGCAGGGATGGCCCGGATCGACGAGAAGGTCGGCGCTACCGTCCAGGCTGGCTCGCCGGTCGGCGTCATGGGTGCAACGGAACAGGGTAATCCCGAGTTATATCTTGAGCTTCGCCAACGTGGGACTCCCGTCGATCCCCTGCCTTGGCTAAGCGGCAAGAGCGGGCATACCGCAGGATAAGGTCAGGCTGTTCATGGCAATCACTTCCCGGCGTCGTCTTTTCCTCGCAGCCACTGTCGCGTGGTGCTTCGCCGCTCCTCCCGCATTCGCCGCCCCGGATCTGGAAACCTACCGCCAGCTCGACCAGCTGATGGACGTGTTCGAGCGGGTGCGCGCCGAATATGTGGAGAAGGTGGACGACAAGAAGCTGCTGGAAGGTGCCATCCAGGGCATGCTGGCGTCGCTCGATCCGCATTCCAGCTTCCTCGACGCCCGCGATTTCGAACTGATGCGGACCCAGACCGAGGGCGAATACGGCGGCCTCGGCATCGAGGTGACGATGGAGGACGGCGCGGTGAAGGTCGTCTCCCCCATCGATGACACGCCGGCCTCGCGCGCCAACATCAAGGCGGGTGACTACATCACCCACATCAACAAGGAACCGATCTTCGGCACCACTCTCAACGAGGCGGTGAGCAAGATGAAGGGCCCGCCGAAGAGCACGATCACGCTGACGATCGTGCGGGAAGGGGCCAACAAGCCGTTCGACGTGACGCTGACCCGCGAGATCATTACGCTGCGCCCGGTGCGCTACGAGGTGAAGGGCAACGTCGGCTATATTCGCATCGCCCAGTTCAGCAAGCCCACCGGGCCGGGCCTGCGGAAGGCCATCAGCGAGCTGCAGCAGCAGATCGGCGCGGACCGCGTGACCGGCTACGTGCTCGATCTGCGGCGCAACCCCGGCGGCCTGCTCGACCAGGCCATCGAGGTGTCCGACGTGTTTCTGGAGCGGGGCGAGATCGTCTCCCAGCGCGGCCGGCGCAAGCAGGACATCCAGCGCTACTATGCCCGCTCGGGCGACCTGACCGGCGGCAAGCCTGTCGTCGTGCTGGTGGACGAAGCCAGCGCCTCGGCATCGGAAATCGTCGCCGGCGCGCTGCAGGACCAGCGCCGTGCCATCGTTGTTGGCCAACGCACCTTCGGCAAGGGCTCGGTGCAGACGCTCATCCCGCTCTCGCCCGATACGGCGCTGCGGCTCACCACGGCTCGCTACTACACCCCGGCCGGCCGGTCGGTGCAGGAGCTGGGCATCGAGCCGGATATCGAGGTGCCCCAGCTGTCCGACCCGGATCTGGAAGACCGGATGACCCTGCGCGAGGCGGATCTGCGGAACCACCTGCTGAATGGCAACAAGGCCGGTGAACGGCTGGAGGAGAAGGACGACAAGCCCGATCCCCGCTTCCAGAACGTCACCGCCGAGAGCCTGAAGAAGCAGGGCATCACCGACTATCAGCTCGACTACGCGCTGAAGCTGCTGCGCCGGATCAACGGCACAATCTCCCGTCTCGCCGCCAAGTAACGCGTTTACGGCAGGAAGCGCAGCGGAGGGCTGACCAGGCATGGAAGATCGGCAGGACGACGAGGCGGACTCCGGCATGAATGCCGGGCCAAATTCCCCCGACCTGGCTTCCGTCGACCTGGACGATGACTTCCTTGAGGAGACCGGCCGCCGCCCGCTGTGGCAGTGGCTTGCGGGCGGCATTGCCGCTGCTGCCCTGTTCGTGGGGCTGGTGGCGGGCTTTGCCAGTCTGCTTGAGCGCAACGTGAGCCATGAGCCGGCCTCGGCCGTGCTCCTTGACCTGCCGAACGCGGGCGGTGGCGCGCAAGATGGCGCAGCCGGGGCGGAGGCCTCCGCGACCGATCGTTTGCCCGCCACCGTAGCGGCAGCCTCCCAGGCGCGGATGGACGCAGGGGCCGCGCCCGCGGCGCCCGAAACCGCTGCGCCCGTTCCTGTCTCCGCGCCCATCCCCGCGTCGCTGCCGCAGGGGCCTCGCATCGTGCTGCTGCTGGCCGATGCCGGGGCAAACTCCGCGCTCACCCGGCGCGCCATCGAGCAGCTGCCGCGTGAGGTCGCTATCGGCTTCAACCCCTATCCTGATGATCTGCCTGCCCTCGTGCAGGCCGCCCGCGTCCGTGGCCACGAGGTGTGGCTCGGCATCCCCATGGAGCCGCTGCGCTATCCCCAGGTGGATCCCGGTCCGCAGGCCTTGCTGCTGGCCTCCAGCCCGACGCAGAACATCCGGCGGCTGGATTGGGCGTTGCGGCGGGTGGAAGGGGAAGTTGGCCTCTACTCCATCATGGGCTCAGCCTTCACCACGCAGGAGGCGGCGCTTTCCCCCGTGCTGGCCGCCATCGCCGAGCGGGGTCTGCCCTTCCTCGACAGCCGCGCGACCGGGCGCACCCAGAGCCGCCGGATCGCCGGCAAGGTCGGCCTGCCGCTGCTGGTCAACGATAGCTTTGTCGGCAGCCCGTCCAGCCCTCAGGCCATCGACGCGCAGCTGGCGACGCTGGAGCGGCTGGCCAAGGCGCGCGGCCTTGCCGTCGGCGTTATAGAGCCGTCGTCTCTCGTGCTGGAACGCCTCGGCCAATGGGCCCCCGGCCTTGCCGCCCGCAACATCTCCCTCGTGCCGCCCCGCGCTCTGCTCGATGCCGAAAAGGCGACGCGGGGCTGAATCCTGTTCTTCTTTTTTGCCGGGGACGCGGTCCCCTGCAGAGAAAACCCCGATCACCGCGCCCGGAGGCCGCGCAGCCCCGGCTGGCCGAAAGCGGCTGTCTCCGGCGGCGTAATCTGCTAAAGGCGAAGCGGTGCATGAACAACGGCTGGTGGGGCGATGATCCGCAGGCTTTATGATTGGACGATGCGGCTGGCCGAGGGGCCGAGGGCACTGTGGAGCCTGGGCGCGATTTCCTTTGCCGAGAGCTCGTTCTTTCCCATTCCGCCAGACGTTGTGGTGGTGCCGATGGTGCTCGCCCGGCCCAAGCAGGCCTGGCTGATTGCCACCATCTGCACGGTTGCCTCGGTGCTGGGCGGTCTCGTGGGTTACGCCATCGGCTACTTCGCCATGGAATCGATCGGCCACTGGCTGATCGAGCTTTATGGCATGCAGGACAAGGCCGCCGAGTTCCACGCCAACTATGCCGAGTGGGGCCTCTGGGTCATTCTCATCAAGGGGCTGACGCCCATTCCCTACAAGCTGGTGACCATCGTCTCGGGCGCGGCCCAGTATGCGCTAGCGCCGTTCATCATCGCCTCGATCATCACGCGGGGCGCGCGTTTCTTCCTCATCGCGGCGCTGCTGCGCGCCTATGGCGAGCCCATTCGCGCCTTTATCGAGCGGCGGCTGACCCTGGTGACGACCCTCTTCGTTGCCATGGTGGTGGGTGGCTTCATGGTGCTGAAATACGTATGACCAAACTCAAGCTGGCTCTGGCGGCGGCGGCCGTCACCTCTGCGGCGCTGCTGGGCGGCGCGCTGGCGTTTCAATACATCGGCGGGCTTCACCCGTGCGAGATGTGCCACTGGCAGCGCTGGCCGCACATCGCCGCGCTGGTGTTCGCCGCAGGCGGCGGGCTGGCGCTGGCGCAGGAAAAGCCGGGCGTGGCGCGCGTTGCGGCCGTGCTGGCAGGCCTCGCGCTGCTGGTGACTGCGGCCATTGGCCTGTTCCATGTGGGCGTGGAGCAGGACTGGTGGGAAGGCCCCACCGCCTGTTCGGTGATTGGTGGCGGCGGCTCGGTCGAGGACATCTTCGCCACGGTGATGGCCGCGCCGGTGATCCGGTGCGATGAGACTGCCTGGTCTCTGGCCGGCATCTCCATGGCGGGCTATAACGCCATCATCTCATTCCTCATGGGAGGGCTTGTGCTATGGCTGAGCACGACGCGGAAAAAGTAACCGCCACCCCCGAGCCCGGCCGCTATCACCCCGGCGCGCCTTCGCTCAAAGAGCGGGCCGCGGCGATGGTGCGGGTCGACCAGGCCGGGGAATACGGCGCGGCGCGCATCTATGCCGGCCAGCTTGCCGTCATGGGCAGCCGCCATGCCTATTCAGGCGAGATCCGCCGTATGGCGGACCAGGAGCAGCACCACCTCGACCGTTTCAACCAGATGATGGTGGAACGCCGCGTGCGCCCCACCGCCTTGCAACCACTATGGAACGTGGCGGGTTTTGCGCTTGGGGCGGCGACTGCGCTCATGGGGCCGCGCGCCGCCATGGCCTGCACCGCCGCCATCGAGGACGTGATCGAGAAGCACTATGCCCAGCAGCTTGAGGAGCTGGGCGACAAGGACCCCGAACTGTCGGCGGTGGTAAAGCAGTTCCGCGATGAGGAGATCGAGCATCACGACTCCGCCATCGCGCATGGGGCAGAGAATACGCCCGGCTACTCGCTGCTGTCCGCCGCCATCAAGACCGGCTGCCGCATTGCGATCCGGGTGGCCGAGAGGATCTGACCACAAGGGGGGGCAAGCCCATGCGTCGTCTTCTTTTTCTGTTTATCGGAGCGTTCATGACTGCGAATATTGCCAACGCCGCGCCTCAGGGGCGCTACGCCATCGCCGTTCATGGCGGTGCGGGCCGGTATGACTACAACCAGTTCACCGACGAGCAGAAGGCGGCTTACCACGCCGGTCTGCGCGAGGCGCTGCTGACTGCCAAGCAGGTGCTGGAAGCCAACGGCACGGCTGTCGACGCGGTGCAGGCCGCCGCGATCAAGCTGGAGAACAACCCGCTGTTCAACGCCGGCAAGGGCGCGGTGCTGAACTCGGCAGGCGAGGTGGAGCTGGACTCGTCCATCATGGACGGCAAGACGCTGGCGGCGGGGGCCGTCGCTGGCCTCAAGACCACCAAGAGCCCGATCACGGCCGCGCGCACGGTGATGGAGAAGTCCGAGCATGTCATGCTCCAGGGCGCGGGGGCCGATGCCTTCGCCAAGGCCCAGGGGCTGGAGCAAGTGCCCAACAGCTACTTCATCACGCCCGAGCGCAAGAAGCAGCTGGAGAACGCCCAGGCCTCCAAGGAGAAGGTCAACCTCTCCAAGTTCGGCACCATCGGCGTCGTGGTGCTGGACCGCTACGGCAATCTGGCCGCTGGCACGTCCACGGGCGGGCTTACCAACAAGCAGTGGGGCCGCGTGGGCGACTCGCCGATCATCGGTGCGGGCACCTATGCGGACAACAACTCCTGCGCCGTCTCCGCCACCGGCCACGGCGAGTATTTCATCCGCGCGACCGTCGCTCGCACCATCTGCGCGCTGGTGGAATTCAAGGGCATGCCGCTGCAGGAGGCCGCCGAGTTCGTCGTGAAGGACAAGCTGGTGAAGATGGGCGGCGAGGGCGGCGTGATCGCCGTCGACGCGCACGGCAACATCGCGCTGGTGATGAACACGCCGGGCATGTTCCGCGGCTCGCTGAAAGAAGGCGAGGAGCCGTTCACGGGCATTCTGGCGGGCGACAAGTAAGCATCCGGGACGTTGCAGGAGAGGCCCGTGCGCGTAGGCGCACAAACTACCATCAGCCTCTCCTGCGCCTCCCGTTCGTTTGTGGGACGCAACTCCTGGATAAGGGCGCGTCCCATTTGGTTTTTCCGGGAAGATCGGGCCGTGTCCCTTATCGGCCAGTACGCCTGCCGAGGTTGCGCGCCCGCTAGGCCGGGTGCATCTCTCCATGTGATACAAGCTGCGCGAAAGGCGTGAGTATCAGGAATGGCAGCGCGCAGGCGGTTCCGGGAAAGCGGGCAGGCGCAGGAGACGCAGGAGGCAGGGCAGGCGCAGCTTTGCGCCCTGTGCGGGCGGCCGCTGGGGCATAAGGTGGAATGGCACCATGTCATCCCCAAGAGCCGGGGCGGGCGCGACGTGGTGCCGGTTCACCCTATTTGCCACCGCGCCATCCATGCGACGCTCTCCGAGGTGGAGCTGGAGCGACTTTACCCCACCATGGAAGAAGTGCGCCGGCATCCCGCCATCGCCAAGTTCCTCGTCTGGGTGGCCGACAAGCCGCCCGATTTTCACAAGCGCACCGAACCGAGGGGCGGGCGCAAGCGGCGGTAGATGGTAAAAACAGCCGCGTTATCCATGCGCGCCTGTGCAATTCAGGCGCAGCGGCATCCCACAGGCGCGGCCCGAGAAAGCAAACGGGGTGCAGGGGGGCGGGCCTTCTGCAAAAAATCTAAGGAATGGAACCTGACGGCAAGAAAAGAGCGCCGGCCCACCTGCTGGCAGACCGGCGCTCTCAAATGCGGTTGCGGCAATCAGCCCTAGTCCGTCAGGTCGTCCCACAGTTCCTTGAGACGGGAGAAGAAGCCGGTTGATTGCGGGCACTGTTCCCCGGTCTCGATGGTGCAGAACTCCTCCAGCAGTTCGCGCTGGCGCTTGGTGAGGTTGACGGGAGTTTCCACCGTCACCTGCAGCACCAGATCGCCCAGCCCCGTGCCGTTCAGCGAAGGCATGCCCTTGCCGCGCAGGCGGAACTGCTTGCCGGTCTGGGTGCCGGCGGGAATCTTCACCTTGGCGCGGCTGCCGTCCAGCGTCGGCACCTCGATCTCGCCGCCCAGCGCCACCGTGGTGATGCTGACCGGCACGTCGCAGAACAGCGTGGTGCCGTCGCGCTCGAAGATGCGGTGGGGCTTCAGGCTCACGAAGATGTAGAGATCGCCCGGCGGGCCGCCGCGCAGGCCGGCCTCGCCTTCGCCCGCAAGACGGATGCGGGTGCCTTCATCGACGCCCGCCGGAATCTTGACCTGAAGGCTCTTTTCCTTCTCCACCCGGCCAAGGCCGCTGCATGCCCGGCAGGGCCTCGCGATGATGCGCCCGGTGCCCCGGCAGGTGGGGCAGGTGCGCTCCACCATGAAGAAGCCCTGCGTTGCCCGCACCTTGCCCATGCCCTGGCAGGTGGGGCACACCTCCGGCTCGGTGCCCGGTTCGGCGCCCGAGCCGCTGCACACCTCGCAGGTGACCGTGGTCGGAACCGTGATGTTCTCCGTCCGGCCGCGATAGGCGTCTTCCAGCGTGATTTCCAGGTTGTAGCGCAGGTCAGAGCCGCGCACGGCGCTGGAGCGGCCTTGCCCGCGCCGTCCGCCGCCCATGAACTCATCAAAGATGTTCTCGAAGATATCAGCGAAGCTGCCGCCGCCGAAGTCGTGAGCGCCGCCGCCATAGCCGCCGCCGTGGCCGTTGAAGGCGGCCTTGCCGTAGCGGTCGTAGGCGGCCCGCTTCTGCGGGTCCTTCAGGACATCGTAGGCTTCGTTGATTTCCTTGAACTTGGCCTCGGCGGTCTTGTCGCCCGGATTGCGGTCCGGGTGAAACTGCATGGCCAACTTGCGATAAGCGGACTTGAGCGCCTTGTCGTCTGCCTGTCGATCGACGCCAAGCACCTCATAATAGTCAGTGTCAGCCATGTGCTCCTGTCCGCTTGCCTAGGCCGTCCGTTCGGCAGACAGGCTCCGGGCGGGGTGCAATCCTGCCCGCGCCCGAAGCCTGTCCTGCCTTATGGCCATTTTCTTTTGGGCCGCCCATGCGGCCTTACTTCTTGTCGTCCACTTCCGAGAACTCGGCGTCGACCACGCCTTCGTCCTGCGAGCCCGCAGCGCCGGCCTCGCCTTCGGCAGCGCCACCGGCCGCGCCTGCGCCCGGCTCCTGCTTGTAGATGGCCTCGCCCAGCTTCATCGACAGCTGGCCGAGCGCCTGGGTCTTGGCCTGGATGTCGGAGACATCCTCGCCGCCCAGCGCGCCGCGCAGGTCGCTGATGGCCGCCTCAATGCCGCTCTTGAGATCGCCCGGCACCTTGTCGCCGGCGTCCGCAACCGAGCGCTCGGTGGTGTGAATGAGGCTTTCGGCCTGGTTCTTCGCCTCGGCCAATTCGCGGCGCTTCTTGTCGTCCGCGGCGAACTGCTCGGCTTCCTTCACCATCCGCTGGATATCGTCGTCCGACAGGCCGCCGGAGGCCTGGATGCGGATCTGCTGCTCCTTGCCGGTGCCCTTGTCCTTGGCAGAGACGCTGACGATGCCATTGGCATCGATGTCGAACGTCACTTCCACCTGCGGCACGCCGCGCGGCGCGGGCGGAATGCCGACGAGGTCGAACTGGCCGAGCAGCTTGTTGTCCGCCGCCATCTCGCGCTCACCCTGGAAGACGCGAATGGTCACGGCCGTCTGGTTGTCCTCGGCGGTGGAGAACACCTGGGACTTCTTGGTCGGGATGGTGGTGTTGCGCTCGATGAGGCGGGTGAACACGCCGCCCAGCGTCTCGATGCCCAGCGACAGCGGGGTCACGTCGAGCAGCAGCACGTTCTTCACGTCGCCCTGGAGCACGCCGGCCTGCACGGCCGCGCCCAGCGCCACCACTTCGTCCGGGTTCACGCCCTTGTGCGGATCGCGGCCGAAGAAGCTCTTCACCGTCTCGATCACCTTGGGCATGCGGGTCATGCCGCCCACCAGCACCACTTCATCCACCTGGGAGGCGGAGATACCGGCGTCCTTCAGCGCCTTGCGGCAGGGCTCCAGCGTGCGCTCGATCAGGTCAGCGACCAGCGTTTCCAGCTTGGCGCGGGAGAGCTGCTTCACCAGGTGCTTCGGGCCCGACTGGTCGGCGGTGATGAACGGCAGGTTGATTTCGGTGCTCTGCGCGGACGACAGCTCGATCTTGGCCTTTTCCGCAGCTTCCTTCAGGCGCTGCAGGGCCAGCTTGTCGTTCCGCAGGTCGATGCCCTGCTCCTTCTTGAACTCGTCGGCCAGCCAGTCGATGATGCGCTTGTCGAAGTCCTCGCCGCCGAGGAAGGTGTCGCCGTTGGTGGACTTCACCTCGAACACGCCGTCGCCGATCTCGAGGATCGAGATATCGAAGGTGCCGCCGCCAAGGTCGTAGACGGCGATGGTCTTGCCGTCCTGCTTGTCGAGGCCGTAGGCCAGCGCAGCCGCGGTCGGCTCGTTGATGATCCGCAGCACTTCAAGGCCCGCGATGCGGCCGGCGTCCTTGGTCGCCTGGCGCTGGGCGTCGTTGAAGTAGGCCGGAACGGTAATCACCGCCTGGGTCACGGTCTCGCCCAGATACTGCTCGGCGGTTTCCTTCATCTTCTGCAGAATGAAGGCGGAAACCTGCGATGGGCTGTACTTCTCGTTTCGCGCTTCCACCCAGGCGTCGCCGTTGTCGGCCTTGACGATGTGATAGGGCACGAGGCCGATGTCCTTCTGGGTCATCGGGTCGTTAAAGGTGCGGCCGATCAGGCGCTTGATGGCGAATAGCGTGGCTTCCGGGTTCGTCACCGCCTGGCGCTTGGCCGGCTGGCCGACAAGACGCTCGCCGTCCGCCGTGAACGCAACCATCGACGGCGTGGTACGCGCGCCTTCATTGTTCTCGATAACCTTCGGCTGCGTGCCGTCCATAATGGCCACGCAGGAGTTGGTCGTGCCGAGGTCGATGCCAATGACCTTACCCATGTTCCTACCTCTCTCTGCCGCGTCGCTCGCCTCCGGGAAGCACGATCGACGCCGACGGTTAATGTTCTGTTGCCTTTGGAACGGGCCCACTCCCGAACCACGATCCATCGCTTTGCATCGCGATATAGGGAGGCAGCTTAGCGGCTACAACCCGTCCCGTGCGTGAATGCGGGGGTGAAGCCGGATTAGGGACGGACGGTGCGGCGTTTCCCGTCCCCTGCCCGAACAGGGGGTTGGCCGGTGGGGCAGACTGCCGCAAGTGACCATCTGGCGCCGGCGCGGGCATTGCTGGCGCATTGTTCCAACCTAAACTGCAAGGGGTGGCCGGCTCTCCCGTCGGGACCGGCCTCTTCGGAGGGAACACATCATGTCCGTTCGCACCCTGGGCCTTGGCGCGATCCTGCTTGCTGCGGTTTTCCTCGTCGTGGCGATCCTCGGCGGGATGACGTCGGGCAGCTCGGATGCAGAAGTGGCCCCCGGCGTGGATGGAGCATTCTCGCCCAGGCTGGCCCTGAAGCGGGCGGACGAGGTGACAACTGATGCATCATCAGAGACTTCCGGCGGCAATGCAGAGGATAGGGCAGGCCTTCGCCACCCTTCTGAGGCGTGGGCGCGTTGAGCCGCCGCTGCCAAGGCCGCCCCGCGAACGACAGCTAACGCTTGGGGAGAAGGCGCTGGCGGCTGCCGTCTTCGGCCAGGCGCTGGATACGCGGCGCGTCACCGTGCGCGGGCGCAAATGGTGGCTCTTCCAGCCGCGCCGCACCGTCATGGCCCCCAACGGCCACATCTACTTCCACCCCCGCTGCCCCTTCTACCGGCACGACTTCGGCATCGCCCCGCTCAGCCTGCAGGCCCTGTTCATCCACGAACTCACCCACGTGTGGCAGTACCAGTCGGGCCGCAACCTCATCCTCTCGCGCGGCCCCTTCGCCCGCTACCGCTACCTGCCGCTGACCCCCGGCAAGCCCTTTGCGAAATACGGCATCGAACAGCAGGCCGAGATCGTGCGCCACGGCTTCGTCCTCTCCCGCGGCGGCACGGTGGACGGCGCACCGCCGCTGGCGGTGTACCGCGCGCTCATCCGCTTCGGGCCCCTCAAAGAAGGGCTGCCTTCTCGCCCGAGCGTATAGCTAACTTTGCGTTGAGCTGGGTGTCGGAATGAGAAAATGATATATAAACAAAAGCAATGCACAGATGCTGATGGCGAGGGGTGTGTAGCTGACAATAATATAGAGGACTCCCCCTCCTGTGGAGATGATTTGGGTTGTAAGATAGCACGCGTATATTGTGCTGATGGTGGTTGCAACGGCAGGGCTTACCAGGATTATTAGGTGTACAATTGAGAAAAATAACTCAAATATCGCGTATCGAGGTTTGTGTAGATCGGGGGTAAGTGCTGAGATCCAGAGGGAGCTGGCATCATATCTTGCGATAAAGATATGGCAGTTTTTTATGCCATAATTTGCATATGTTCTTCTAATTATGCCAACTAACATAACGATTGATTTAAAGTTGTTTAAAAATTGTGCGTATATTAAGCATGTTGTAAATGAAAATATCTGCTGTGGTATTATCGATATTGGGGCGGAGATAAACCCAAAAGTTAATTGAACCTGTGTGCCTGCGCTCGGAATCATCGCTAAAAGAGCGCCAGTAAATGCAGCGATCATTGATATTAGCGTTTTCCTGTCGAGTCTCTTTTGCTCCGAAATTAACCCTTCAATGGTTTGTGGGTCTCCAAAAAAATTTCGGCCGAAATCGGTGGCGAGATAGTGCTCGACCTCGCGCATAATTCGGCGATGCGGGGTAAGGCGGCTTTCCATATGTGGATACTCACAGCGCCGGTGATTTTGTTTGTCACACGTAATAATAGTAATACTGAATTTTTCTTCAATCGATAGGGCGAGAAAAACAACAACGGCGGCAGGTTTGCACCCGCCGCCGTTTTTGAACTCAGCAAAAAGCCCGCTTTACGCGTTGGTGTCCACCTGCGCGCCGGGGGCTGCGGACCCGCCCTCTGTCGGCTTGGCGACGGCGACGAGCGCCGGGCGCAGCAGCCGGTCCTTGATGACGAAGCCGGTTTGCAGCACCTGCACCACCGTGCCGGGCTCGGCGTCGTTGGTGGGGATTTCCAGCATGGCCTGGTGCTTGTTCGGGTCCAGTTTCTGGCCGAGCGCTTCCACCTGGGCGATGCCGTATTTGTTGAAGACGTTGAACACCTCGCGCTCGGTCATCTCGATGCCGGTGATGACGTTGGCCACGGCCTGGTCGGCGCGGGCGGCCTCCGGCACGGCGTCGAGCGCGCGGCGCAGGTTGTCGGCAACGGCGAGAATGTCCCGCGCGAAGCTGGTGACGGCGTAGGCGCCGGCCTCCTGCTTCTCCCGCTCAAGGCGGCGGCGGACATTCTCCGTTTCGGCCATCTGCCGCAGCAACTGATCCTTCAGCGATGCGGCTTCCGCCTGGGCGCTCGCCAGCGCCTCGTCCTGGGCCGGGGGGCAGCAGCCTCAGCCGCGGCGGCGTTTTCGTCCTGCGTTTCGGTCTGCACAGTTTCCTCGGTCATGTTTGCGATACCAGTCTGGTCAGGACGCGGGCCGTGTAATCCACCATGGGAATGACCCGCGCGTAGTTGAGCCGTGTGGGGCCAATGACCCCGATGACACCAACAATCCGTTCATCGGCGCTGCGGTAGGGGGCTGCGATAACCGATGAGCCGGAGAGTGAAAAGAGTCTGTTCTCCGAGCCAATGAAGATCTTCATGGCGCTGGCGTTGACAGCCAGTTCCAAAAGACGGGCGAGTTCCCGCTTGCTCTCGATGTCCTCCAGCAGCTGGCGAACCCGCTCCAGATCGCCCCTGGCGGCGGCATCCTCGATCAGCTTGGACTGGCCGCGCACGATGAGCACGTCGCGCTCGTCGTCGTCGGCCGACCAAACGGCGAGGCCCTTCTCCACCACCTGCGCGGCCAGCGTGTCCAGCTCCGCCTTGTTCTTGGACAGCTCCTGCTCGATGAGCCCACGGGCCTGGTCGAGCGTGCGACCCACGAGGCGGGCGTTGATGTAGTTGGCCGCCTGGATGAGCGCGGCGGAAGGCATCCCCGGCGGCAGATCGAAGGTGCGGTTCTCCACCGATCCGTCCTCGCCCACCAGAATGGCCAGCGCCCGGTGGGTGGACAGCGGAATGAGATCCACCTGCCGGATGGGAATGTCCGCCTTGGGCACCAGCACCAGCCCGGCGCAGGAAGACAGGCCCGACAGCGCGGCTGTGGCCCGGCCCAGCGCATCTTCAAGGCTGCCGCCATCGGCTTTCACCTGCGTCTCGATCTGCGCCCGCTCCTCGGAGGTGATCTCGCCAACCTGCATCATGCCATCGACGAACAGGCGCAGCCCCAGTTCCGTCGGCATGCGGCCCGCGGAGGTGTGCGGGGCGGAAAGCAGGCCGATTTCCTCAAGGTCCTGCATGACGTTGCGGATGGAGGCGGGAGACAGGTTGATCCCCGGCAGGCGCGACAAGGTGCGCGAGCCCACGGGCTCGCCGGTCGCCAGATAGGCTTCCACGATCTGGCGGAAGATATCGCGCGCCCGCTCGTTGATATCGGTAATCGACAGTGTCCTCATGGCCTTGGCGCTGAATGTAAGCGTGTCGCCTGTGCTGTTCAACCGCTGCGGCTTGATGGCAGGCGGTAGGGTCGGTAGAAGCACGGGGCCTTGCGGTGCCTCGTGCGCCGTGGACAGATAGTTCGGTTCGCGACCAATCAATACAAGGAAATTGTCATGCGCCCATCCGGCCGTGCCCCCGATCAGATGCGTTCCCTCGAAATGACGGTGGGGTTCGCCAAGCACGCCGATGGGTCGTGCCTCGTGAAGTTCGGCGATACCCACGTGCTGTGCACGGCTTCGGTCGAGACCAGCGTGCCGGGCTGGCTGCGCGGCAAGGGGCAGGGCTGGGTGACGGCGGAATACGGCATGCTGCCCCGCGCCACCCACAGCCGCACCCCGCGCGAGGCGGCAAAGGGCAAGCAGACCGGCCGCACGCAGGAAATCCAGCGCCTTATCGGCCGTAGCTTGCGGGCCGTGGTTGACCTCGGCAAGCTGGGCGAGCGCCAGATCGTTGTGGACTGCGACGTGATCCAGGCCGATGGCGGCACCCGCACGGCAGCTATTTCAGGCGCGTGGGTGGCGCTCCATCAGGCGCTCACCAAGGTGAAGAACGCGGGGCTTCTTGTTGAATGGCCGCTTGCCGGTCAGGTGGCGGCCGTCTCCTGCGGCGTCTATCAGGGCGTACCGGTGCTGGACCTGGATTACGCCGAGGATTCCACCGCCCACACGGATGCCAACTTCGTGCTCACGGACAACGGCGGCATCGTCGAGGTGCAGGGCACGGCCGAGGGTGCGCCGTTCACGGAAGAAACCCTGCTGCGAATGCTGCGCCTGGCGCGCATCGGCACGCAGGAGATCTTCGCCCTGCAACGCCGCGTTCTGGGGATCTGACATGAGCCGCAAGCTGACGCCGGGAAAGCTGGTCATCGCCAGCCACAATGCGGGTAAGGTGCGGGAAATCCGCGCGCTGCTCGCCCCCTTCGGCATCGAGCCGATCTCGGCGGGCGAGCTGAACCTGCCGGAGCCGGAAGAAACCGGCACCACCTTCATCGCCAACGCCGAGATCAAGGCGCTGGCCTCGGCGCAAGGGGCTGGCCTTCCGGCGCTGGCGGACGACAGTGGCCTCTGCGTCGATGCGCTGGGCGGCGACCCCGGCATCTACTCTGCCCGCTGGGCTGGCCCTTCCAAGGACTTCGCCGTTGCCATGGAGAAGGTGACGCAGTTGCTGGATGAAAAGGGCGTGGCTCCTGAAGACCGCACGGCGCACTTCGTCTGTGCCCTGTGCCTCGCCTGGCCGGATGGCCATACGGAATCTTTCGAAGGCCGGGTTTCCGGCACGCTGGTGTGGCCGATGCGGGGCGAGCACGGCTTCGGCTACGACCCCATCTTTAAACCTGAAGGCTTCGACATCACCTTTGGCGAGATGGAGCCCGCCGCCAAGCACGCCATGTCGCACCGCGCACGGGCCTTCGAGCAACTGGTAGCGGCAGTCATTGACAAATAATCCAGCCCTTGCGGCCTCTTCCCATGACGGCCTTGCAATCTACGTGCACTGGCCGTTCTGCGAGTCCAAGTGCCCGTATTGCGACTTCAACAGCCATGTGCGTGAGAGCGTGGATCACGCCCGCTGGCGGGCGGCGTTGCTCCGCGAGCTGGCCTATGAGGCGGCGCTGACGCCGGGCAGGCCGGTCGTCAGCATCTTCTTCGGTGGCGGCACCCCCTCGCTGATGGAGCCGCAAACGGTTGCGGCCATCATTGACGAGGTTGCCCGTCTCTGGCCGATGACGGAAGGCGTTGAGATCACGCTGGAGGCCAACCCTGGCAGCGTTGAGGCCGCCAAGTTCAAGGGCTTCGCGCAGGCGGGCGTCAACCGCGTCTCGCTCGGCGTGCAGGCGCTGGACGATGCGGCGCTCCGGCTGCTCGGCCGCCGTCACAACCTGTCCGAGGCGCTGGCGGCGCTGGACATTGCGGTGAGCACCTTCGCCCGCGTCAGCTTCGATCTCATCTACGCCCGGCCCGGCCACACGGTTGAAAGCTGGCAGGCGGAACTTGGCCGGGCGCTTGCCTTCGGCACCGATCACCTGTCGCTTTACCAGCTGACCATCGAGCCACAGACCCGCTTCGCCGAGCTTTACCGGCGCGGCGATCTGGTGCTGCCGGATGAGGACACCGGGGCGGACCTCTACCAGCTGACGCAGGAGATGACCGTAAGCGCAGGGCTACCGCTTTACGAAATCTCCAACCACGCCCGTTTGGGGAGCGAGAGCCGCCACAACCTCGTCTACTGGCGCTACGGCGATTATGTCGGCATTGGCCCCGGCGCGCACGGCCGCCGCAATGCCATCGCCACCCAGCGCCGCCGTAAGCCGGAGGCCTGGCTGGAAGCGGTGGAAGACACTGGCCACGGCCTGGAGGAGGAGGTTCCCCTGCCGCCCGAGATGCGGGCGGACGAAGCCCTCGTCATGGGCCTGCGGCTGGCCGAGGGCATCGATCGCAGGCGGTTTCAGGCCCGCACCGGCGTGGCGCTTGATGAGGCCATTGATCTTGAAGCGGCGCACAAGCTGGCCGCGCTCGGCTTCATCGAGATCACGCCCGAGCGCCTGCGCGCCACCCACCAAGGGCTCATGGTTCTCAACAGCCTGCTCGGCGAGCTGGCACGCGTGTAAAGGGCGGGTCATCAAGGACGCCGGGCGACCCCCAGCGCGTCTGAAACACCGCCCGGCACCCCTCGCCGGCAGACTAATCCCTGCGGCGTCTCTCAAGCGACAGCCCTAACCGGACCGCCGCTATCAACAACGCCAGCAGTGAGATCATCACCGCCAGCACGTCAACTGCGTGCATGACAATGCCCTCCCTTCTAGCCCGCCGATTTCCGTGGCAGGCCACGGATCTTGGCGCCACGGATACTGGCGATTGACGGCAGACGCGCTGCCGTTCCTATCAATCAGCCAGTCGGGCGAGACGATGGAAGCAGGCGAAGCGAAGCTCTGCAACAGTGCTATGGTCGTATGTTGTTGTAATAAAACAATATTATTTCAGATTTGCCTGGATATTCGACCATGAGGGTATTGCTTCCAGGCGGGCTTAGGCTATGCTCCGTCTTGTCGAGCGCGTGCAGCAATGCCTGCCCTTCAAGACCCCGCGGGCTCCTATCTCGCGGGGTCTTTTAATGTCCGAAGCGTATCATTTCTGGCCCGCTGTTCCGGCGAGCCAGCGCACCCGTCAGGATCAGTGCGTCAGCTCGGTCGGGAAGGCGGTCGGCGCGGGCGCGGCGATGCGCTTGCCGTCGGTGGTCACCTCGTTCACCTGCAGGCCACGCTCGGCGATGCCCTCGGCGTTGAAGCGGAACAGGCCGTCGATGCCGGTATAGCCGCCGGTGGCGGTAAGAATGGCGCGCGGGAAGGGCGCGCCCAGCTTCCAACCGGAGGCGGTGGCGGCGTGAACCAGCAGGATGCCGTCATAGCCCATGCTGGCGAAGCGCGACGGGCGGCTGCCGAAGCGGCTTACGTAGCGCTGGGCCAGGGAATCGAAGGTGTAATCCGGCACCGAGGCGAACCACGCCCCGGTCAGAGCGTCGCCGCGGGCAATGTTGGTCTCCGTGTTCCACAGGCCGGGGCCGATGATGCGAACCTTGGTGGTGTCGACCCCATATTGCTTGAGGGCAGGCACGAAGGCGCGGGCATAATCGGCCACGTCGGCGATCAGCAGCGCCTCGAAGCTGGGCGGCGGCAGTTGCGCGCCGGCCGCGCCGACAACGCCCGTGGTCTTGGCCGCCTGGGCGCGGGCCTGGGCGAGGCGCGCGTCATAATTGGCGACGCGGCGAGCGGCCGTCAGCAGTCGGGCGCGGTCGCGCGGGTAGGTTTCGATAGCGACGATGCTGCCGCCCGCATCGCGCACGGCCTCAACGAACGCCTCGCTCACCCGCTTGCCGTAGCTGCCGCTGGGAATGAGGGCGGCGAACCGCTTGATGCCTTGCTGGCGGGCGTGGGCGACCACCCGTTCCACTTCCTGGTCAGGCTGGTAGCCCATCACATAGGTGCCGTTGCCGGCGAGCGTCGCATCGTTGGAAAAGGTGATGACCGGCACCTTCTTGCCCTGCGCCACCGGTTGCGCCGCCTTCACATTCTCGGCCAGCAGCGGGCCGAGGATGATGCTGGCGCCTTCCGCCAGCGCCTGGGCGGCCACGGTGTCCGCCCCTTGCGCGGTGTTGTAGACCTTGAGGCTGATCTGGGGGTTGTTGATGTCCAGCAGCGCCATGCTGGCCGCATTGGCGATGGACTGACCGATGGGCGCATTGGGGCCGCTCATCGGCACCAAGAGGGCCACATGGTGCTGCCGGGGCGAGGGTTTCAGCGCCTCCGGCGGCGGCGGGGCCGTTTTCTCGGGTGCAGCAGGCGCTGCGGGCGCAGGCGCGGTCGGAGCGCGGACGGCGGTGTTGCTCTGCGACGCGCAGCCGGCCATGGCGAACAGGCCAAGCGCCGCGACAATTGATCCCTTCCGCAGACCTAAAGCCATCACAATGCTCTCCTAAACCAACCGCAACATGCCAGCTGCTGCGGTTTTCGATTGCCCCTGACCGGCCGGACGGGGCACCATCGCCCGCTATGAACGACTCCCTGCCGCCCGGCCTATATATCGTTGCGACCCCAATCGGCAACCTTGGGGACATTACCATCCGCGCCGCCGAAGTCTTGCGGAATGCGGAACTTGTCGCCGCTGAAGACACACGCGTAACCGCAAAGCTTCTCCAGCACCTGGGTATCCGGGTGCCGATGATGAGCTATCACGACCATAACGCCGACCGGGTTCGCCCGGACCTACTGGAGAAGGCGGGGCGGATGCCCGTGGCGCTGGTGACGGACGCTGGCACGCCTCTCATCTCCGACCCCGGCTACAAGCTGGTGCGTGCAGCGCACGAGGCGGGGATGCGCGTGACCACCCTGCCGGGGCCGTGCGCGGCGGTGGCCGCCATGACCGTCGCCGGCCTGCCGACGGACCGGTTCCTGTTCGCCGGGTTCCTGCCGCCAAAAACTGCCGGACGAACCAGGGTTCTGGAGGAACTGAAGTCCATTCGGGCGACTTTGATTTTCTATGAAACGGGGCCGCGCCTGGCCGATTGCCTTGCGGACATACATGCCGTTCTCGGCAACCGGGAAGTCGCCATCGCCCGCGAGTTGACCAAGCTGCACGAGGAAGTGCGGCGCGGACCGGCGGCTGACCTGGCCGAAGCGCTGGCGGATTCGACCCCGCCCAAGGGCGAGATCGTGCTGGTGGTGGGCCCGCCAGTGGAGGAAACCTTTTCGCCCGAGGCCATTGAGGACCGGCTGAAGGCGGCGCTTGAGACCATGACGGTCAAGGAAGCGGCGAAGCTGGTGGCGGCGGAGACCGGCGGCAACCGGCAGGAGCTGTACAGGCTGGCGCTCAGCCTGACCGGGCGGGCCTGAAGCCGCCATGGCGCGCACGGCGCGCGGGCAGGGGCAGCGGCGGCGCAGCGAGGCCCGTGGGCGTTTCGCTGAAAGCGTGGCCGCCTGGTGGCTGCGCCTCAAGGGCTACCGGATTCTGGAGCGACGGGTTCGCACCAGGGTCGGAGAGGTGGATCTGGTGGCACGGCGGGGGCGTTGCCTCGTCTTTGTCGAGGTGAAGTACCGCGCCACCCTCGCGGAGGCGGCCGAGGCCGCGGCACAGGGGCAGATGGCGCGGGTGCGGCGCAGCGCATCCTTGCTGGCGGCCCGCTACGGACACGATTGGGAAACAGTGCGTATCGATGCGGTTCTGGTTGCGCCGTGGCAATTGCCGAGGCACCTTTGTGCGGTCGCAGGCGAGGATGGGCTATGAGCCTGAGTGAACTCATCCGGTTTGGGGCGCTCGACGACCCCGAGATCGATCTGGCGGAAGCGGCGCTGCTGCTCGCCGGCCTTGACCATCCACGCGCGCATGTCTCGCAATACCGCGCCTTTCTCGACGAGGTGGCGGGCGAGGTTTTCGAACTGGGCCTTCACGCGGACGTGCCGGACGAGCAGGCGGCGGTTCTGCAATCGGTCATCGCTGGGGCGTTCGGCTTCGCCGGCGACCGGGAGTCCTATGACGACCCGGCCAACGCCAACCTCATCGACGTCATTGATCGCCGTCGCGGCCTGCCGGTGGCACTGTCCATCCTCTATATCAGCGCGGCTCGGTCGGTCGGCTGGCATGCCTATGGCATCAACACGCCGTCCCACTTCCTCATCCGCATCGGCAACGGCTCGCACGCGGTTATTCAAGACCCGTTCTCGGGCGGGGCGGTGCTGACGGATGAAGACGTGGCCGTGCTGCTGAACACCGTGGCCGGACCCGGCGTTTCTCTCGACCCCCGTCATATGGAGCCGCTCTCCAACCGGGCGATCCTGGTGCGTCTCCTTAACAACATCGCCTTCCGGGCGGAGGAAGGCGGCGACAGCCAGCGGGCCCTTGCCATTCACGAGCGCATGACCGCCATCGCCCCCACCTTCAGCGACCTGTGGTGGGAGCGGGCGCGGCTGGAGCAGGAACTGGGCCGCATTTCGGCGGCGCGGGCGTCCCTCTCGGCGATGCTGGAGACGACGCGGGATGTGACGGTGTCCCGCCGTATCCGTGAGGCGCTTGAAAGGCTCGCGCGCTCCATTAACTAACCGTTACGGATTTTCCCCTGACCAGATGTAGGAACCTCACATGGCGTTGCAGGTCGCGGTCCAGATGGACCCGCTCGAAGGCATCAACATCAACGGCGATTCCACCTTTGCCCTCATGCTGGAGGCGCAAGGCCGCGGCCACCGGATGTGGCACTACCTGCCGGACCAGTTGAGCTACCGCGACGGCCGCGTTACCGCCCGCGCCCGCCGGGTGGAGCAGGTGCAGCGCGTTGCGGGCAACCACTATGCGCTGGGCGAGGAAGCGGTACTCGACCTCTCGTCGGACGTGGCATGCGTGCTGATGCGGCAGGATCCGCCGTTCGACCTCGCCTACATCACGGCAACGCACCTTCTTGAGATGGTGCACCCCAAGACGTTGGTGGTGAACAACCCGGCCGAGGTTCGCAACGCGCCCGAAAAGCTGTTCGTCACCCGCTTCCACGACCTGATGCCGGAAACCCTCATCACCCGCAGCCTCGCGGACGTGGAGGCCTTCCGCCGCGAATACGGCGAAATCGTCATCAAGCCGCTCTACGGCAATGCGGGCACCGCCGTTTTCCATGTGGGGCTGAAGGACCCCAACCTCTCGGCGCTGGTCGAGGTGTTCAGCGCCATGGGCCGCGAGCCCTTCATGGTGCAGCGCTTCATGCCGGAAGTCTCCCAGGGCGACAAACGCATCGTCCTCGTTGACGGCAAGCCCGCCGGGGCTATCAACCGCCTGCCCAAGAGCGGCGAAATCCGCTCCAACCTCGCCGCTGGCGGCAAGGCCGAAGCCTGCCAGCTCACGGCGCGCGAGGAAGAAATCTGTGCCCGCATCGGCCCCGAACTGGCGGCCCGCGGCCTCCTCTTCGTCGGCATCGACGTTATCGGGGGCTACCTTACTGAAATTAATGTCACCTCGCCCACCGGCATCGTCGCCATCGACACGTTCAACGGCACCAACACGGCGGGCATGATCTGGGATGCCATCGAAGCCAAGGTGGGGTGAGGGTTCGTTTTTTGCGGGGCTCTATAACCTCCGCGCGCCCATTCGTTTCAAGCGGCCGTGTTTCAGGAGCCTGCTGGAGGGAGCGCGTCATTCGACCATGGAGGGATTTGCGCCCAATCGGCGGCTATGGTATTCACAGTTCCGTGGCTATTGTTTCGATATGAACCACCACGAAAAGCCCGGACGGTGCCAGAGTCCGGGCTTTTTTTCGTTATGGATCGGGGGTGCCAGCCCCGATCCTTCTCGCACCTTATTTAGAGCGAGAAACCTCCACGATCTTGAGAACAAGCATCGCGAAGGCAATCATTAGCGTTGGTACGCCGATGATCAGTGTGACTATCGCTTCAAACTTTATATGAACCACCTCCTCCGACGGTCGGATTGCATCGCAGCGGTATTGCGGCGGTGCTGACCGTCAGAGGATTTGTAGCAAACCGCCTAGGCGGCATCTCCTAGAAAAATATAATAATTACAACGATTTAACTGACACCTATGTGCGCCGGAACCACAGCCCGATCAACAAAAGGGAGGTGCAGGAAGGGGCGAAGCCACTGGCTGAGCGGTCCTCCCGCAAAAGCCCGGTTAGCAAAAGTTAACGTCACGCCCTTGGGTGGGCGTGGCGGTAGATGTCCAGAATCCGGGCGGCGTCCACTTCCGTATAGACCTGCGTGGAGGAGAGGCTGGCGTGGCCGAGCAGTTCCTGAATGGCGCGCAGGTCCGCGCCGCGGGCCAGCAGGTGGGTGGCAAAGCTGTGGCGCAGGGCATGGGGCGTGGCGGAATCGGGCAGCCCCAACGAGACACGGGCGCGCTGCATGGCGAGCTGCACGATGCGTGGGTTTAGCGGGCCGCCGCGTGCGCCGATAAACAGCGGGCCCTCAAGGGGCAGGGGATAGGGACAGACAGCGAGGTAGTCTTCCACAGCCTCGGCAACAATGGGGAGGATCGGCACGCGCCGCTCCTTGTTGCGCTTGCCGAGAACCGTAATGGCTTCCTGCATCGGGGCGGATGAGCGCTTCAGGCCCAGCGCCTCGCTGATGCGAAGGCCGCAGCCGTAGAGGAGCAGCAGCACGGCGGTGTCGCGGGCCGCGATCCACGGCTCGGCATCGGGCCGCTCGGCGGCTTCGGCGATGCCGGCGGCATCCACGGGCGCGAGCGGCCGGGGCAGGGGCTTGTTGGCTTTGGGGCTTTGCAGAGCGACGATCGCCGGGTTCTTCAGCCCCTCCGCGCGGGCGAGCCAGCGATACCACGCCTTAAGGCTAGAGGCGGCGTGGGCGACCGTCGAGGGGCCAGCGCCTTCGGTTCGACGCCGGGCGAGGAAGGCGCGAAAGTCAGTGAGGTCAGCCTGCGCCAGCGTCTCGGCGGTGACCTGCTCACCGGTGTGTTGGCCCAGAAAGAAAACGAACTGGCGGGCGACGCGGCCGTAGGCGGTCAGCGTGTGGGGGGAGGCGCGGCGCTCGTGGGCGAGGGCGGCCAGCCAGCGCTGGGCCAGCGTTTCGGCGTCTACGCTCACGCCCTGATGCTCAGCCAATGGTTGAGGCAGCGGGTGCAGATGGCCCCCAAAAAGGCGAACAGTTCCGCGTTGCCCGGCCCGTCGAAGGCGCGAGGCGCGCGCGAGCCCAGCGCCAGCACGCCGCGCGGCCATTGCGGCGGCAGGCTCAGGCGGATGAGCGCTTGCGATTGGATGAGGCTGGCGGCGGGGCCGAACAGCGGCAGGCCGGCGGCCTCGCTTGCGCGCACGTCGACGCTCGCGCCCGTGTCCAGCCAGGTGCCGAGCAGGCCGGGGCCGATGAACTGGAGGCCGGGTGGGGCGAGCCGCACCGCCTCCGGGCTGGTTTCCAGCGCCACGGCCACGGCATCCACCCCGAGCATGTCCACCCAGTCCTGCGTCATCACATGGATCAGGTGTTCGAGGCTCCCCGCATCCAGCGCCGCAAGCGTTGCGGCATGGATGCGGGACTGGGCGTCGCCGTGGCTGCGCGCACGGTTGAGCAGCGCGGCATTGGCCTCGCCCAGCGCATCGACCTGCCGCCGCAGCCGTCCCACAGCTTCGGTCTGGAAGTCGATGATCTTGGGCGAATCAGCCATGCGTCACGGTGTTTAGAGAATCGACTGGCCGGTCTTTTCCCAGTCCGCCAGGAAGGCCTTGAGGCCGTTGTCGGTCAGCGGGTGGTTGGCCAGCTTCTTCAGCACGTCGGGCGGCAGGGTGCAGACGTCCGCGCCGATCTTGGCGGCTTCCAGCACGTGAATCGGATGGCGCACCGAGGCGACCAGGATTTCAGTGTCGAAGCCGTAGTTGTCGTAGATGACCCGGATGTCGGAGATCAGATCCATGCCGTTCCACGACACGTCATCATGACGGCCGACGAACGGCGAGATGAAGGTCGCGCCCGCCTTGGCGGCCAGCAGCGCCTGGTTGGCGGTAAAGCAGAGGGTGACGTTGGTCTGCACGCCGCGGTCGGTCAGCTTCTTGCAGGTCTTGAGGCCATCGAGGGTCAGCGGCAGCTTGATGCAGATGTTGGAAGCCAGCGGGATGAGCTTCTCGGCTTCCTTCATCTGGGTCTCGTGGTCCATGGCGACCACTTCGGCTGACACCGGGCCGTCGACGATCGAGGCGATCTCGGCGATGACTTCGAGGAAATTGCGGCCCGACTTGGCAATCAGTGACGGGTTGGTGGTCACGCCGTCCAGCAGACCGGTTTCGGCCAGTTCGCGAATCTGGCCCACATCGGCCGTGTCGACAAAGAATTTCATGAAACGCTCCTAAGCCCGCAGGCTCCATTGACTTGGGTTTGCGGCGTTCTTAACCCTGCTCCAATGTCCACTTCAAGCGATGGCACGCCACAGGCTGGCAGAATAGCGGGCAACCGTGTCCGTGTCCTGCTTTGCCAGCATGGCTTGTCGGTGTTCGATTACAAGATGCCGGAAGGCGAGGCCCTCCAACCGGGGGATGTGGTGCGCGTGCCGCTTGGGCCCCGCCAGGTCCCCGGTGTGGTGTGGGATGCGGACGCCTTCGCGGTGCAGGAAGTGGCGGAAAACCGCCTGCGCCCCGTGGCCGCGCGCCTGCCGGTGCCGCCGCTGCCCGAGGCGACGCGCAAGCTGGTCGCCTGGACTTCGCGTTATTATATGGCCCCTGCGGGCGCGGTGCTGCGGATGGTCCTCAGCGTATCGGATGCGCTGGAAGAGGCCAAAACCATCCTTGAGTACCGGGTGGCGGACCCGCTGCCCGATGTGCCGCTCACCCGCAAACGGCTGGAAGCGCTGGAGCTGCTCTCGGGCAAGCAGGGCACGGTGCGGGACCTCAGCAAAACCGGCGTCACCGAATCCATGATCCGCACGCTCGTCTCGGCGGGTTGCTTGCGCCCCGTGCCCGTCGCGGCAGATGCCCCCGTTCCCCAGCCGGAGCCCGACTTCGCCCAGCCCGTGCTGAGCGCCGAGCAGGCGGCCGCTGCCGATGAACTCCGCCGCCCGGTCGAGGAGGGGCGATTCGCGCCTCTGCTGCTGGAAGGGGTCACCGGCTCGGGCAAGACGGAAGTCTATTTCGAGGCCGTGGCCGAAGCCCTGCGAAAAGGCGGGCAGGTGCTGGTGCTGCTGCCGGAAATCGCGCTCACCGAGCCGTGGCTCAACCGCTTCAAGGCCCGCTTCGGCTGCCTGCCGACGGCGTGGCACTCCGACCTCAGCCAGAAAGAGCGCCGCCGGGCATGGCGCGCGGCGGCCAGCGGCGAGGCCAAGGTGGTGGTGGGCGCGCGCTCGGCGCTGTTCCTGCCGTACCCGGATCTCAAGCTGATCGTCGTTGACGAGGAGCACGAGACCACCTTCAAGCAGGAAGAAGGCGTGCTCTATCAGGCCCGGGACGTGGCCGTGATGCGGGGCAGCCTCGAAGGTTGCCCGGTCATCCTCGCCTCGGCGACACCCGCGCTGGAAACCCGGCTCAATGCCGAGAGCGGCAAATACGCCCACATCCGCCTGCCGGACCGCTTCGGCGGCGCCTCCATGCCCGCCATCGCGAGCCTTGATCTGCGCCGCACCCCGCCGGAGCGGGGGCGCTGGCTGTGCGAGCCCTTGCACAAACAGGTGGTGGAGACGCTCGAACGCGGTGAGCAGGTGCTCCTCTTCCTCAACCGGCGCGGCTATGCGCCCTTGACCCTCTGCCGCACCTGCGGCGAGCGCATCACCTGCCCCATGTGCTCGGCCTGGCTGGTGGAGCACAAGCTGACCGGCCGCCTGCATTGCCACCATTGCGGCTTCGCCACGCCCATTCCCGCCAACTGCCCTTCCTGCGGCGCGGCTGATTCGCTGGTGGCCTGCGGGCCGGGCGTCGAGCGGGTGGCAGAAGAAGTGGAGCGCGTCCTGCCCGAGGCGAAGGTGGCGGTCGTCACGTCCGATACCGTCTATTCCCCCGCCAAGGCGGCGGCGTTCGTTGAGAGCGTCGAGACCGGCGCGGTCAACGTGCTGGTGGGTACGCAGATTCTGGCAAAAGGCTACCACTTCCCCAACCTGACGCTGGTCGGCGTGGTGGACGCGGACCTCGGGCTCGCGGGCGGCGACCTGCGCGCGGCGGAGCGCACCTTCCAGCAGATCACCCAGGTCGCGGGCCGGGCCGGGCGCGGCTCCAAGCCCGGCAAGGTGGTGCTGCAAACCTATCAGCCGGAGGCCCCGGTGCTGAAGGCGCTGGTCGCAGGGGATATCGAAGGCTTCTACCGGGCGGAGGCGGCAGCCAGGGAGCGCCATGGCATGCCCCCGTTCGGGCGGCTGGCGGCACTTATATTGTCAGGGCCTGATCTGAGCGCGGTCAACGATACGGCGCAAAGCCTTGCCCGTGCCGCGCCAAGGGTGACGGGGCTGGAAGTGTTGGGCCCCGCGCCCGCGCCGCTTGCCATGCTACGCGGGCGGCATCGGATGCGCTTCCTCATCAAGGCGCGCAAGGGCATGCCGCTGCAGACCATCCTGAACGAGTGGCTCGGCCGTGTGCGCTGGCCGTGTTCCGTTCGCGTAACGCCGGACATCGACCCCCAAAGCTTCCTGTAGGCGGTTTCCTGTAATTGGCAGATCGGGCTGGCGCTGTTCGCGCCGTGGGACGGATCAAACGGGCCCGCAAGGCCCGGCAGTCACGCCCGGCGGGGGGTATGGCCTGCGCGGATCGTCGCATAATTGACACGGGTCCTTTGTTGCCTTGCAACAGATGGCCTTGCGTGCTAGCTGGCTCGCGCTCGCGCCGGAGGAGTGCTTTCGGCGCGCTGTCTATGGTTTTACAAACGCAAGGGGCACCACGTGGCCGACGCTCAAATGAACGTTTCGGGACTTGCCGGTCGCTACGCCACCGCCCTTTTTGAGCTTGCCCGTGAGTCGAACGCTATTGATACGGTCGCGGCGAGCCTGAAAACGGTGGCGGCGGCGCTCGACGAGGGCGGCGACTTCGCGGCCTTGATCAAGAATCCGCTGGTTGGGCGGGAAGCCGGCGCAAAGGCGGTGACTGCCGTCGCCAAGGCCCTCGGCCTTGATGCGCTCACCACCAACTTCCTCGGCGTTCTGGCGCAGAACCGCCGCCTTGCCGTGCTGCGTGACGTGGTGCGGGATTTCGGCGTGCTTCTGTCGGCGCACCGGGGCGAGGTTTCGGCCCGCGTCACCGCGGCGCACCCGCTGACCGACGATCAGGTCGGCCAGCTTCGCCAAAAGCTCAAGACCGGGCTCGGCCAGGACGTGGCCGTGGACCTGCGTATTGATCCGTCGATTCTCGGCGGCCTCATCGTCCAAGTGGGCTCGAAGATGATCGACAGCTCGCTCAAGACGAAACTCGACACTCTCTCCCTCGCCATGAAAGGGTAAGTCATGGAGATCCGTGCAGCGGAAATCTCAAAGGTCATCAAGGACCAAATCGCCAACTTCGGCGCTGAAGCCCAGGTATCGGAAGTCGGCCAGGTTCTCTCGGTCGGTGACGGTATCGCCCGCGTCTACGGTCTCGACAACGTCCAGGCGGGCGAGATGGTCGAGTTCCCGGGCGGCATCAAGGGCATGGCGCTCAACCTCGAGACCGACAACGTCGGCGTCGTGATCTTCGGCGAAGACAAGTCGATCCGTGAAGGCGACACCGTGCGCCGCACCGGCACCATCGTGGACGTGCCCGTCGGCCGTGGCCTCCTGGGCCGCGTCGTCGACGCACTCGGCAACCCGATCGACGGCAAGGGCCCGATCGAGAACGTCGAGCGCCGCCGCGTCGAGGTGAAGGCGCCGGGCATCATCCCGCGCAAGTCGGTGCACGAGCCGATGCAGACCGGCCTGAAGGCGCTCGACGCCCTGGTGCCGGTGGGCCGTGGCCAGCGCGAGCTGATCATCGGCGACCGCCAGACCGGCAAGACCGCCGTTGCCATCGACACCTTCATCAACCAGCGTGAGTCCAACAAGACTCTGCCGGACAACCAGAAGCTGTTCTGCATCTACGTCGCCGTGGGTCAGAAGCGCTCGACGGTCGCCCAGATCGTCCGCACGCTGGAAGAGAACGGTGCGATGGAATACTCGATCGTGGTCGCTGCGACCGCGTCCGAGCCGGCTCCGCTGCAGTTCCTGGCGCCCTACACCGGCTGCGCCATGGGCGAGTTCTTCCGCGACAACGGCATGCACGCCGTGATCGTGTACGACGACCTCTCCAAGCAGGCCGTCGCCTACCGTCAGATGTCGCTGCTGCTGCGCCGTCCGCCGGGCCGCGAGGCTTATCCGGGCGACGTGTTCTACCTGCACTCCCGCCTGCTGGAGCGCGCCGCGAAGCTGAACGACGCCAACGGCGCCGGTTCGCTGACCGCGCTGCCGGTCATCGAAACCCAGGCGGGCGACGTGTCGGCCTACATTCCGACCAACGTGATCTCGATCACCGACGGTCAGATCTTCCTGGAGACGGAACTGTTCTACCAGGGCATCCGTCCGGCCATTAACGTTGGTCTGTCGGTCAGCCGCGTGGGTTCGGCCGCCCAGACCAAGGCGATGAAGAAGGTTGCGGGCTCGATCAAGCTCGAACTGGCGCAGTACCGCGAAATGGCGGCCTTCGCCCAGTTCGGCTCCGACCTCGACGCCGCCACCCAGAAGCTGCTGAACCGCGGCGCCCGTCTGACCGAGCTGCTGAAGCAGGCTCAGTATCAGCCGATGGGCTTCGAGGAGCAGGTGGTTTCCATCTTCGCCGGTGTGAATGGCTATCTGGACACCATCGCGGTTCGGGACGTGGTCCGCTTCGAGCGCCAGTTCCTCACCGAGATGAAGTCCAAGCACGCCGACGTGCTGGCCACCATCCGCACCGAGAAGGACCTGTCCGACGCAACGCGCGCCAAGCTCAAGGAGATCCTGGACGCGTTCGTTAAGACCTTCGCGTAACGCGGACTGGAGTAGCCGGGATGCCGAGCCTCAAAAGCCTCAAGAATCGCATCGCCAGCGTGAAATCCACGCAGAAGATCACCAAGGCGATGAAGATGGTGGCCGCCGCCAAGCTGCGCCGCGCGCAGGAGGCGGCGGAGGCCGCACGCCCCTATGCCGAGCGCATGGAGGCGGTGCTGGCGTCGCTCGCGACCAAGGCCGATCGCGGTGAATCCGCTTCCAAGCTGCTGGTGGGCACGGGCCGCGACGACGTTCATCTCGTCGTCGTCGCCACGTCCGAACGCGGCCTGTGCGGCGCGTTCAACACCAACATCGTCCGTGGCGCGCGCCTGAAGATCGACGCGCTGCTGCGCGCGGGCAAGCAGGTGAAGATCCTGTGCGTCGGCAAGAAGGGCCGCGCTGCGCTGCGCCGCTTCTACGGCGACATGATCATCGACACCATCGACATGAGCCATGTGCGCCGCCTGGGCTTCGCTGATGCCCAGCCGATCGCCGAGCGCGTGATCGACATGTTCAACGCCGGTGAGTTCGACGTGGCCTGGCTGTTCTACGCCAAGTTCAAGTCGGCCCTGGTGCAGTTCGTCACCGAGCAGCAGCTCATTCCGGCGCGTCTGCCGGAAGCGGGCGAAGCCGCGGCGGCTGAAAGCGTTGTCGAGTACGAACCGAGCGAGGAGCAGATCCTCGAGACCCTGCTGCCGCGCAACATCGCGGTGCAGATCTTCCGGGCGCTCTTGGAAAATGCCGCGTCCGAACAGGGCTCGCGCATGACGGCGATGGACAACGCCACCCGCAACGCCGGCGACATGATCAATCGTCTGACCCTCCAGTACAACCGGAGCCGTCAGGCCGCGATCACCACGGAACTCACTGAAATCATCTCCGGGGCCGAGGCCCTGTAAAACGGTTGCACGAGGAAGGACCGACCATGGCGACCCAGAATATTGGACGCATCACGCAGGTGATCGGCGCGGTCGTGGACGTTCAGTTCAACGACCACCTGCCCGCCATTCTCAACGCGCTGGAGACGACGGTCGATGGCCGCCGCCTGGTGCTCGAAGTCGCCCAGCACCTGGGCGAGAACACCGTTCGCACCATCGCCATGGACTCGACCGACGGCTGCGTCCGCGGTCAGGAAGTGGTGGACACCGGCGCGCAGATCTCGGTGCCGGTGGGCCCCGGCACGCTCGGCCGCATCATGAACGTGATCGGCGAGCCGATCGACGAGCGCGGCCCGGTCAAGACCGACAAGAAGGCCCCGATTCACGCCGAGGCTCCGGACTACGTCGACCAGTCGACCGAAGCCCAGATCCTCGTCACGGGCATCAAGGTCATCGACCTGCTGGCTCCGTACGCCAAGGGCGGCAAGATCGGCCTGTTCGGCGGCGCGGGCGTCGGCAAGACCGTGACCATCATGGAGCTCATCAACAACATCGCGAAGGGCCACGGCGGTTACTCCGTGTTCGCGGGCGTTGGCGAGCGCACCCGTGAGGGCAATGACCTCTACCACGAAATGATCGAGTCCAAGGTTATCGACCTGGAAGGCGACAACTCCAAGGTGGCGCTGGTCTACGGCCAGATGAACGAGCCGCCGGGAGCCCGCGCCCGCGTCGCCCTGACCGGCCTCACCGTTGCGGAATACTTCCGCGACCAGGAAGGCCAGGACGTGCTGTTCTTCATCGACAACATCTTCCGCTTCACCCAGGCGGGTTCGGAAGTGTCGGCACTCTTGGGCCGTATTCCGTCGGCGGTGGGCTACCAGCCGACCCTGTCGACCGAAATGGGCCAGCTGCAGGAGCGCATCACCTCCACCAACAAGGGTTCGATCACCTCGGTGCAGGCCATTTACGTGCCGGCCGACGACTTGACCGACCCGGCCCCGGCGACCTCGTTCGCCCACCTGGACGCCACCACCGTGCTGTCGCGTCAGATCGCCGAGCTGGGCATCTTCCCGGCCGTCGATCCGCTCGACTCCACCTCGCGCGTGCTCGACCCGCGCGTCGTCGGCGAGGAGCACTACCAGGTGGCCCGCTCGGTGCAGGCGGTGCTGCAGAAGTACAAGTCGCTGCAGGACATCATCGCCATTCTCGGCATGGACGAGCTCTCGGAAGAGGACAAGCTGACGGTCGCCCGCGCCCGTAAGATCCAGCGCTTCCTCTCCCAGCCGTTCCACGTGGCCGAGGTGTTCACCAACATCCCGGGCAAGTTCGTCCAGCTGGAAGACACCATCCGCTCGTTCAAGGCGATCGTGGCCGGCGAATACGACCACCTGCCGGAAGCGGCCTTCTACATGGTCGGCTCGATCGAAGAAGCCGTCGCCAAGGCCGAGAAGATGGCGGCCGAAGCGGCCTAAACAAGGATGCGGCGGTGCGCCGGGCCTGTCCGGCGCACCGCCCCTCTTGCATGACGAAGCTCGGCTTTTGCAGGCCGGGCTTCCATTTAGGTGAGACCCATGGCTGACAAACTGCACTTTGAACTGGTGAGCCCCGAGCGGCTTCTGAACTCGGCTGAGGTCGAGATGGTGGTCGTGCCGGGCGAGGGCGGCGACTTCGGCGTTCTGGCCGGTCACGCGCCGCTGATGTCCACGATCCGGCCGGGTGTCATCGAAATCCACGCCGGCAACGGCGGCGCTCCGGAGCGCGTGTTCATCGACGGCGGCTTCGCCGAGGTGAACGAGAAGGGCCTCACCATCCTGGCGCAGCAGGCGATCCCGGTCGCTGACCTGAACCCGGAAGCGCTGGCCCAGCAGGTCGCCGACGCCCGCGAGGACGTGAACCTGGCCAAGACCGATGCCGAGCGCCTGCACGCGCAGCGCCAGCTCGTCATTCTGGAGGCCCAGCTGGCCGCCGTTCGCCACTAAGCAGCGGCGAACAGGTTTAAACGGGGTGCGGTTTACCCAAACCGTGCCCCGTTTTTTTGTGGTGGCGCGGCGACAGCAGGCAACGGGTGCGCCCGATGCACAGCTGTTGCTCTTGTCAAACTTCCGTAATCTTCCCTAAAGATGCGCCCATGGCACGCTGGACACTCAACGACATTCCGTGGGACCGGTTCGACCCTTCGAAGGTTGAGCCCGATCTCCTGGCCGTCATCAAGACGGCGGCTCTGGTGGAGGCCAACGCCGCCGACTACGTGGTCTACCTGCGGAACGTGTTCCGCGAGGATGCGGACTTCGTGGCCGCCGCCGAGACCTGGGGCGTCGAGGAGGAGCAGCACGGCGCAGCCCTTGGCCGCTGGGCCGAGCTGGCCGATCCCGGCTTTTCCTTCGAAAAGGCGCTCGCCGACTTCCGCGCGGGCTATTCGCTGGATCTGGAGACCACCACCTCCATTCGCGGCTCCCGCGCGGGCGAGTTGATCGCCCGGCAGGTGGTGGAAACCGGCACCTCCTCCTTCTACTCCGCCATTCGCGACGCGACGGACGAGCCGGTGCTGAAGGCCGTGGCTGGCCGCATCGCGTCTGACGAGTTCTTCCACTACCGCCTGTTTGCCGAGCACTTCCGCCGCTATCAGGCGAAAACCCGCCTCTCCACCTGGGCGCGCCTGAAAATCGCCTTCGGGCGCATGCAGGAAGCGGAAGACGAGGAGCTGGGCTACGCCTTCTTCGCCGCCAACGTGCTGCAACGCGACCGCGCCGCCGATTTCAAGGCCGTGAACTACGGCCGTGAATACCAGCGCCGGGCCCTCCAGCTCTACCGCCGCCCGCACATCGACAACGCCGTCCGCATGGTGCTGCGCGCCGCTGACCTCAAATCCAACGGCTGGCTCTACAAGCTGGCCTCGCGCGTTCTGTGGCGCGTTATCTCCGCCAAGTCGGCCAGCATGGCGCGGGCTGCCTGACGGTTTTTTCACATGGGGGTCTCGGACCCCCACGCCCCCATTCGTTTTCAGGGCCGTGTTTCCTGCAATCTCTGGAGATGCGGCCGGAATTTGTACGGCCGCGCCCTTCATCACGCGCAGGGCTGAAAAGAATGGGAGTGCAGAGGGGGGGCTTATCGATTGTGCGCCTCCCCGCACGGGGATCCTCTGCAAAGCACTTCCCTTATCCTTGTGTCCACGTCGCAAAACACAACCAAAACCAGAAATCGCCGCTAGACGGGTTTAAACGCTCGCTGAGAGGATTTTGCCTATTTCAGCTAGGGTGGTAGCGGGCGGGTTCGTTTTGACGCTGTAAGGGGCCTCTACGCGCCTTTACGGGGCATGTGGGGGTGGGGTCTCACCCCATTTTGCAGTTTGGCCGGGATCAAGCCTCCGGCACCGGTGCGGCGAGGTGGGCGAACTCGTGCACGATGTCCTGATAGAGCTTGCGCTTGAAGGGCACGATGAGGGAAGGCAGCCGCTCCAGATACTCCCAGCGCCAGGCGCAGAATTCCGGGTGCGCGGTGTCGAGGTTGATGTCGCTGTCCTCGCCCAGGAAGCGCATGGCGTACCATTTCTGGGTCTGGCCCCGGTAGCGGCCCTTCCACACCTTGCCCACCAGCTCGGGCGGCAGGTCGTATTGCAGCCAGCCTTGCGATTCCGCGATGATCTCGGCCTTGTTGGTGCCGATCTCTTCTTCCAGCTCGCGGGCGGCGGCGGTGATGGGGGTCTCGCCCTCGTCGATGCCGCCCTGGGGCATCTGCCAGGCTTCCTCCTTGGTGTCGATGCGGCGGGCAACAAACACCAGCCCCGCCCGGTTGAACAGGACGATGCCGACACAGGGACGGTAGGGAAGCTCGGAGGCGTTGGTGGTCATAAATACCCTTGGCTGAAGGACGAAACGGCGTGGCCATGAAACGCGCGAACGCGTGCGGGCAGTCCATGGCCGCCGGACAAAAAAGCAGAAGTGGGAAGATTAGTCGATCATCTGCTTGAGAATGGCGAGACAACGGGTGAGCTGGTCCTGCGCGGAGGGCAGGGCCTTGCGCATGTTGAGGCAGCCGTGAATCTGCCCCGCCGCTTCCTCGTAGTGCACCTTGACGCCCGACTGGATGAGCTTGGCGGCATAGGCGCGCCCTTGATCGCGCAAGGGGTCGAGCCCGCAGGTGAAGATGAGGGCGGGCGGCTGGTTCTCAAGGTTGTCCGCGAGGAGTGGGGAGACGCGCGGGTCCGCCCGCAGGGCGCGCCGGGGCAGGTAGGACCTGGTGAAGAACTGCAGGTCTTCCGTGTCCAGCATGTAGCCCTGCGCGAAGCTTTCGGCCGAGGCGTAGCGGTTGGCGAGGTCCGTTGCCGGATAGAAGAGGCACTGGGCCAGCAGTGGCACCGCAAGCGTGCCGGCAAGCTGTTGGCAGGCAACGGTGGCGAGGTTGCCGCCCGCGCTGTCTCCCGCCAGCACGAGGCCGGTGACATTGCCGAGAAGTTCCCTTGGGTTGCCGGCCACCCACCGGGTGGCGGCAAGGCTGTCCTCCAGTGCGGCGGGGAAGGGGTATTCGGGCGCGAGGCGATAGTCGACCGACAGCACGCGCAAGCCGAGCTGCTGGGCGATTTCAGCGCACAGGCTATGATGGGTGGAAAGATTGCAGAACACCCAGCCGCCGCCATGGAAGAACAGGACCACCGGCGACGCCGCGCCCGTCTCCAGGGGATCATAGAGGCGCACAGGCAGGTCGCCATCCGGGCCGGGAATGGTGAAGGTGTTGATCCGGGCGAGCCGCGGGGCAGGGCGCTCCAGCAGTTCGATCGAGCCCTGCATCATGCGCCGGGCCTGGTCGAGCGGCAGGCTGCAGATCTTCGGCGCGTTGGGAACCAGCACGCGGGCGAGCAGCGCCTTGGTGTCTTCGAGCATCCTCATGGGCGAACTCCGTCATCGATCTGGAAGGTGCGACGGTAGAGTCGTGGATAGAACGCCCACTGGCCCATCCAGCGGGCAACCATGAGCAGGCAGAAGGCAAGCCACAGGCCGTTGTTGCCGAGCAAGGGCACGAGAACGGCCATGGCGGCGAAGTAGACGAGCGCACCCCCGGCCATGGTGAGCAGCATGGCCCGCGTCCAGCCCGCGCCGATGTAGAGCCCGTCGAACACGAAGCTGGCGAAGCCGCACAGTTGCGCCGCCACGCCCCATGCCAGGTGCTTGTTGGCGTAGGCGGCGGTTGCCGCATCCTTGGCGAAGGCGCGGATGATGGCCGGGCCGCCGAAGGTATAAGCGGCCGCGATGCCGAGGCTAGCGATGGCCGCGCCCTGGAAGCAGCCCCTGACGAGGGCGGAGAAGCGGCGCGCATCGCGCCCGCCGACGGCCGCGCCGCCCAGCGTTTGAGCGGCGGCCTCGAAGCCGTCCAGCACCAGCGCGGCAAGCAGGAAAAACTGGAGGATGACCGTGTTCGCCGCCAGCGGCACCTCGCCCAGCCGCGCGCCCGTGCGGGTGAGCATGTAAATGCAGCCCATCAGCAGCGCGGTGCGAATGAGAAGGTCGCGGTTGACGGCGAACAGCGCCGCCACCGCCGGGCCGCGCCAGGTGTCGCGCCGGCGGGCGATGCGGGCCAGGCGGCCGATCCCGGCCAGAGGGTGCACGCAGGCGAGGGCGGCGAGGAGCTTGGCGATCTCCGCAATGAGGCTGGCCGTCGCCACGCCCTTTATGCCCCAGCCGAGGCCGAGGGTGAGCCAGGCAGAAAGCGCGGCATTGAGCAGGTTATAGCCCACCTCGATGGCGAGCACGGTGCGGGGGCGCTGGAGGCCGAGGAGCCAGCCGGTCAGCGCCATGTTGAGAAGCACGGCGGGCGCGGCCCACCAGCGGATGGCAAGATACTCGTGCGCGCCGTCCCGCACGGCCGCATCCGCCCCGAAGCTGCTGAGCACGGGCCCCAGCACCAGCGGCATGGCCAGCAGCAGCGCGAGCCCCAGCGCGCCCGCGACGGCAAGGCCACGGGCGAGGATGGTGCTGCGCTCCGTGGCGTCGTTTGCCCCGTGGGCGCGGGCGGCAAGGCCCGTCGTGCCCATCCGCAGCACGTTGAACAGGGTGAGCAGCGTCGTGAAGGCGGAGGAGCCCATGCCGGTCGCCGCCAGCAGCGTGGCGCTGGCCGCCTGCCCGATCACCCACGTGTCCACCAGGCCGATCAGCCCGGTCGCCGCATTGGTTGCCATGGCGGGCAGGGCAATGGCGAGGATGGCGCGGCGGGGCGCCTGCGGAGTGGAGGCCGGGGCGGAGGACTGTGAACTCATGGTGCGCCCTGTTAGCCGGTTTTACGGAATTTTGCAGGGGTCTTAACCCCTGCGCCCAACTCCTTTTACCGGGCCGCGCCTCGCCCATTCGGGCGGAGCAGGAAAATCCAGCAGGTGTGACGGCTTTGCCCGCGCACGGCCCGCTCATACGAATGGGGGTGAAGGGGGATAGGCTCCCCTTCAAAAACTTGAAAGCCCCAGGGGCACAAGGGACTGGACGCCGCCTGCCGCCGTGCCGATATTGGCGGCAGATCATGCGTTATCCCATTTTCCATCATCCTGATTACGTCGCCCCGCTGCCGGTGGGGCACCGGTTTCCCATGTCCAAGTATGAGGCGGTGGTAACGGCGCTGAAGGCGCTCGGCAGCGATGCCTTTGCCGCGTTTCACAACGCCGGGCCGGTCTCGCGGGAGGTGATGGCGGCGGCGCATGATGCGGCCTATGTCGATCAGCTGCTGACGCTGAGCGTGGACCCGGCGATCGAGCGGCGCATCGGTTTTCCGGTGACGGAGCAGGTGGTGCGGCGCTCCCGCCATTCCTCCGGCGGCACGCTGGGGGCGGCGCGCATGGCCTTGGCTGTGGGCGCGGCGTCCAACACGGCGGGCGGCAGCCACCATGCCCACCCCGGCTTCGGTTCGGGCTATTGCGTGCTGAACGACGTAGGCGTCGCCGCGCGCCAGCTGCTCGCCGAAGGCGCGGTGGAGCGGGTTCTGGTGGTTGATCTCGACGTGCATCAGGGCGACGGCACGGCGGCGATGTTCGAGAACGAGCCGCGCGTCTTCACCTTCTCCATGCACTGCGAGGCGAACTTTCCCGTTCGGAAGGAGCGCAGCGACCTCGACATCGGCCTGCCCGTGGGCGCGGGGGACGACGAATACATGGCGCACCTGACGGCGCATCTGCCGCGCCTGCTGGCGGCGCACCGGCCGGACATCGTGTTCTACAATGCCGGGGTCGACCCGCACGCGGACGACCGGCTGGGCCGCCTGGCGCTGAGCGACGCGGGGCTGGCGGCCCGCGACCGCTATGTCGCCGAGACGTGCATGGGGGCGGGCCTCCCGTTCGTCACGGTGATGGGCGGCGGCTACGGGGCGGATGTGGGGGTGATCGCCCGGCGGCATGCCACGACCATCGCCATCGCCGCCGAGGCGTGGGCGGCTTTACGGTAAGCCGCGATTTTACCTTTTGGTGGCGGGCCTTAGAGAGCAATGCACCGTTTGTTTGCGGCCCGTTGCCGTTCATCTGGCGTTCATCGCTGATATCGCTCTGCTGGTCGCGCGGAAAAGCCGGGCGCGGCGGCGAAGGATTGCGCCGCCTCGCCGCGTACTGCCAGATAGAGCCCATGGCTGAGACGGACGAGAACGGGCTGGCTGACGACGCACTGGATGACAGGCTCCTCATGGAGCGCATCCAGGGTGGCGACAACGCAGCCTTTCAATGTCTGGTCCGCCGTCATTACCCCATGGCTCTGCGAATTGCCGGCCGGGTCCTGACTGTTCAGGACGAGGCGGAAGACGCAGTGCAGGAGGCCTTCCTCAAGGTCTGGCGGATGCCGGATCGGTATGCCCCCGAACGCGGCGCTTTCAAATCATGGCTGGCGCGAGTGATTGTGAACCTGTGTCTCGATCGGCGCAGGATGTTGCGTCCGGTCGATTCGATCGAAGTGCTGGCGGAAACAGCCGATGAAGGGCCCACGCCCGAGGAAGCCGCGCAGCATTCGGATCGCAGGGCGCGTCTGATGGCGGCGATGGAGACGCTGCCGCCCCGGCAACGGGCCGCTCTTGCCCTGTTCTATGGTGAAGGTATGAGTATGTTCGAGGTGGCCGAGATGATGGACGTCAACATCAAGGCGGTGGAGTCGCTTCTCTCGCGCGGCCGGGCAGGGCTGCGCGGGGCCCTCGACGCTCTTGTCCGGGAGGCTGCGGAATGATCGAGAGAAGCCGTCTCGCCGAAATTCTGGAAACCTATGGCGCCAATCCGGCCCGCTGGCCGGAGGGGGAGCGGGCAGCCGCCGAAGCGGCGCTGGCGGCGGACCCCGGCCTGCAGGCAGTGGCGGCGCGGGAGCGGCTGCTCGACGGCTGGCTGAGCGATTGGGAGATGCCGGCCCCCGCCCGACGGCGATGGACGCCTTGTTCGCGGCCAGCCGCGTGACGGTGCAGATTCCGGCGCAGACCCTGGCGGGCTCGCCCAGCTGGACGCGGCCGATGCGGCGGCGGGAGCGGTGGCTCTCCAGCGGCGGGGCGCTGGGGCTGGCGGCCAGCATCGTCGCCCTGCTCATCCTGGCGGGTGAGCCGACGCGGAAAACCCAGGTGGAGGTGACGGATACGTCGATGATTTCCCTCGCCTTCTCGGCGGATCAATCGGAAGGTTGGCTGTGATGCGTATGAAGACATGGCGCCTGAAGACCTGGCATCTGGCCGCCGTTGTCGGCCTGGCTCTTTCGGGCGCGGCAAGCCTGGCGCACGCGCATGCATCGCCGCCGCCTCCGCCACCTCCAGGCAAGGGACCTGGGCCGGAGGCCCCCGGCCGCCGCGCTTCCATGAGGTGATCGCGCGCATGTCCCCCGAGGGACGGGAAATCATGGCCGAGGCCGTGCGGAAGGGCGCGCCCGAGAAGCGGAACTGGGAAGCGCTGAAGGAGACGCGCGAGGAAATCCTGAGGCTGATCGCTGCGCCCAACCTTGATACCGAGGCGCTGGAGGGAGCGTTCGTGCGCGAGCGCAAGCTGTCCCTGAAGCTGCAGGCTGGCCGTCATGAGGCGCTGCTGAAGGCCGCGGGCCGTTTGAGCCCGGAAGACCGGCAGATTTTCGCCGAAGGGCTGCGGGCGACCCGGCTGCACATCCCCGGCGAGACGATCAAGCAGATCCAGAAGGCGAAGGATCGCTGCCGGAATGAGAAGGGCCAGAACGAGAAAGGCGGCGACAGGAAAGCGCGCTGACCTGCCGTTGCCTGGGAATGGTTCGATTAAAGGGGACAAATCCCCCTTAAGATTTCCCTTTCATTTTTCGGGACGCACCCGGTCAAAGCTGACCTGCGAGCCTTGGAGGTTCAGCGGACTGAACGGCCCGTGAAGGGCGCGGCCCGATCAAACAAATGGGAGGCGCGGGAGGGATGAGCCCCTCCCGCAAAATTTTATCGCACCAGCCCGCGCGTCGCGTGCGCCACCAGCCGCAGGTAAATCCCATAGGGCAGCACCCGCAGGAATTTGAGGAAGTAGGTGAAGCGGCGGGGGAAGGTCATCTCGAACCCGCCCTTGGTCATGCCATCGACGATGCGCCGGGCGGCTTCGTCCGCGCTCATCAGGAAGGGCATGGTAAAGTCGCGGTTGGCGGTGAGCGGCGTTTTCACGAAGCCGGGGTGGACCACCTGCACCGCAACGCCGTCGCGCCGGCACTCGAACCACAGCGCCTCGGCGATGTGGGTGAGCGCCGCCTTGGATGCGCCGTAGGCCAGCGCCCGCGGCAGGCCGCGAAACCCCGCAACCGAGGAAATGATGGCGACCCGGCCGGAGCGGCGGGCGCGCAAGGCGGGCAGGGCCGCCTCCAGCATATGCAGGCAACCCGAAACGTTCACCTCGAACACAGGGCCGCAAACCGGGGCGACGGCCTGGCAGCTGCGCTCAGGCGCGTGGGTGGCGGCGGCGAACAGCAGGGCATCGGGTACGCCATGGCCCTGCTCGATATGGGCATAGGCCGCCAGCATCGCCTCCCGGTCCACGGCATCGACCGGCATGGGAATGATGCGGCCTTCCGGCGCTTCCCGCGCCAGTTCCTCCAGCAGCGCCGCGCGGCGGGCGGAGGCGAACACGGTGACGCCCCTGCGCGCGAACTCCAGCGCCGTCTCCCGCCCGATGCCGGTGGACGCCCCCACGATCCAGATGGATTTGAACGGATAAGCCATCGCCCTGTCCATTCCTGCCCCTAAAGGAGCAAGCCCTTGCATGGCGGCGCCTCGGGCGCAAGAGCCGCAGGCGGGGAGGGGGTTTCTGGCAGGGGGCGCGAGGCGCCCGCAAAAAATCACTTATCTCTTGCCCTTACCGGCCTCATTCGTTTTTACGCTGTGTCTCGAACTCAAAAGGGAGGCGGCGATGGCCGAGGCGACGAGAAAGACCCCCTGCGTTTCGCTGGTGGTGGCGCGGGCGGACAACGGCATCATCGGCCGCGACAACAGCCTGCCGTGGCGCTTGCCCGCTGACCTCAAGCACTTCAAGCGCCTCACTGTCGGCAAGCCGGTCATCATGGGGCGCAAGACGTTCGAGTCCATCGGCAAACCCTTGCCGGCGCGGCACAACATCGTCGTCACCCGCAACCCGGAGTGGACCGCCGAGGGCGTGACGGTTGCCCCCAACCTCGCGGAAGCCATCGCCGCCTCCGGGCTCGACCCCAAGACGCGCGCGGACGAAATCATGGTGATCGGCGGGGCGGAAATCTACGCGCAGGCCATGCCGTTTGCCCACCGCATCTACCTGACCGAAGTGCACGTGGAGCCGGTGGGAGACACCTCCTTCCCCATGCCCGACCCGCACGAATGGGCGGAGACCGCCCGCGAAACCTTCCCCGAGGAAGACGACTTCCCCGCCTACAGCTTCGTCACGCTGGAACGGCGTTCATAAGGGCGGCGCGCTTTTTGTCTTTCGGACTTGTAACGCAAGGGGGACTTGTCCCCCTTGCAATCCCCCAATTCGTTTTGTCGGGCCGCGCTCTTCATCACGCGCACGACCCGATAAAAGAAATGGGAGGTGCAGGAGGGATGAATCCCTCCTGCAAAAATAAAAATATCAGAAAACGAAAGCCCCTCAGCCGATCGGCGGCAGACGCAGCCGGGCGACCTCAATCTTGGGGCAGCGGTCCATCACCACCTTGAGGCCTGCGGCTTCGGCGCGGCCTGCGGCTTCCTCGTTGATAACGCCAATCTGCATCCAGACGGACTTCGCGCCCTTGGCGATGGCGGCGTCCACCACGGGGCCGACTTCCTCGGAGCGGCGGAAGATGTCCACCATGTCCGGGGCGTTGGGCAGGTCTTCGAGGCTGGCGTAGACGGTCTGGCCGAGAATCTGCTCGCCTGCGTGGCCGGGGTTGATGGGGAAGACCTCGTAGCCCTGGGCGAGGAGAAACTCCATCACCTGGTGGCTGGGGCGGGTGTCCTTGGGGGAGGCGCCGATCACGGCAATGGTGCGGGTCTCCTGCAGGAGCGCGGCGATTTCCTTGTCCGTCTGCAACATCGCGCGACCTTCAAAACGACTGGGGTTTAAGGATGGAGATGGCGACGATGTTGCAAATGGCAAGGGCGCGTCCCCCGAGGCACTTCCGGCCACGGGCTCAATCCATCAGGCGGATGATGGGCAGGGACTTCTGATTGACCGTATCGAAGCTGGCGAGCACCTGGTCGGCGATGGCGAGGAAGGCTCCGCCCGCCGTGCTCGCGGGGTCGCACACCACCACCGGATGGCCCTTGTCGGAGCACTCGCGCACCTGCATGGTCAGCGGTACCTCGCCGAGGAAGGGAACGCCGATCTGGGCCGCCGTCTCCCATGCGCCGCCGTGGCCGAAGATGTGGCTGGACGTGCCGCAGTGGGGGCAGACGAAGGTGCTCATGTTCTCCACGATGCCCAGCACCGGCACCTTGACCTGCCGGAACATGGTGACCGCCTTGCGCGCATCGATGAGCGCCAGATCCTGCGGCGTCGAGACGATGAGCGCGCCCGACAGCGGCGTGCGCTGGGCCAGCGTCAGCTGGATGTCGCCCGTGCCCGGCGGCATGTCGAGCACCAGCACGTCGAGCGGGCCCCAGGCCACGTCGGCCATCATCTGCATCAGGGCGGAGGTGGCCATGGGGCCGCGCCAGATCATCGCCGTATCCGTGTCGACCAGCATGCCGATGGACATGGCCTTGATGCCGAAGGCTTCCAGCGGCTGGAGCATCTTGCCGTCGGTCTCCGGCTTCTGGTTGATGCCGAGCAGCTTGGGCACCGACGGGCCGTAGATGTCCGCGTCCAGAAGGCCGACGTTCAGCCCCAGATGCGCCAGGCTCAGCGCCACGTTGGCGGCAACCGTCGACTTGCCGACGCCGCCCTTGCCCGAGGCAACCGCGATGATGCGCTCCACCTGCGCGATGCCGGCTGGCCGGGCTGATCCATGTTGGGCGGGCTGCTGCGACGGAGCGCCGCGCCCCGCCGAACCATGCTGGGCTGGAGCGGCATGGCCATGGGCTGCGGCGCGGGCCTCCTCGGGCGGGCGCTCGGCTGTCAGTACCACGGTGACGGCCTTGACGCCGGGCATGGCGCGCACGGCGTTTTCCGCGGCTTCCCGCAGCGGTTCCTTGGTGCGCGCGGCGGCGGGCTCCACCTCCAGAATGAAGCCGACCTGCTCGCCCCGGACGGTCAGCCCCGTGACCAGGCCGGACGAAACAATGTCGCGCCCTGTCGCCGGGTCGATGACCGAACGGAGGGTGTCCAGGACGGCTTCGCGGGATATAGTCATGGTGCAAGGCTCGCATTTGTGGATTTTGGCGCTTATATAGGCGCTCAAGGACGAGGAAAGCAGCAGGAATAGAATGCCCTGGCAAAACAATGGCGGTAGCGGCGGCCCGTGGGGGTCTGGAGGCGGTTCCGGCGGCGGGCCGCGCAATCCCTGGGGTGGCGGCTCCGGCGGCGGTGGCGGAGGGCAGCAGCCCCCCAACCTGGATGACCTGATCCGGCGCGGGCAGGAAAAGCTGCGCGCATCGCTTCCCGGTGGAGCCGGCGGCGGCAGCATCCTGGGCTTGGCCGTTGGCGCCCTGGTGGTTCTATGGCTTGCCACCTCTTCTGTCTATCGGGTCAACGCCGATGAGGTGGGTGTGGTTCAGCGCTTTGGCGCATATGTGCGCCAGAGCTATCCGGGCCTGCACTTCAAGCTGCCCGCGCCCATCGAGACCGTCACCAAGCCCAAGGTGACGCAGGAGAACACCATCGAGATCGGCAGCGCCGACCGGGCGACGGAAACCCTGGTGCTGACCTCCGACCAGAACATTGTCGACATCTCCTACACGGTGCGCTGGAAGATCAAGGACGCGCCGAACTACCTGTTTCATCTGGCCAATCCGGAGCTGACCATTCGCGAGGTGGCGGAATCGGCCATGCGCGAGGCCATTTCCAACACGCCGCTCGATGCCGCCATCGGCGAGCAGCGCGGCCAGGTGGCCCAGCGGGTGCAGACCCGCGTGCAGGAAGTGCTCGACAGCTACAACGCCGGCATCGAGATCACCGGCATCTTCTTCCGCCAGGTGGACCCGCCGGCGGCGGCCGAGCAGGCGTTCAAGGACGTCTCCGCCGCGCAGCAGGACGCGCAGAGCTTCATCAACCAGGCCAATGCCTACCGCCAGCAGCTGGTGGCCAAGGCGCAGGGCGAGGCGGCGCGCTTCAACGCGGTCTATACCCAGTACCGGCTGGCCCCGGCGGTGACGCGCAAGCGCATCTATCTGGAGACCATGGAGGACGTGCTCTCGGACGTGGACAAGGTCATCCTCGATTCCAAGAACAGCAACGTGGTGCCCTATCTGCCGCTCGATCAGCTGCGGAAGCGGCGTGAGCCGGCGCCCGCCGCCACGACGGCAACCGAGTAACCGGAGAGCGAACAGCCATGCCCCGTTCCCTTATCAGCATTGTCGTGCTGGCGGTCCTCGGTTTGATCGTCCTGACCAACTCCATCTTCACGGTGAGCGAGACCAAGCAGGCGATCGTCCTGCGGCTGGGCAAGCCGCAGCGCATCGTCCGCGAGCCGGGTATCGCGTTCAAGGTGCCGCTCATCGAGAACGTCATCCTGCTCGAGAACCGCATTCTCGACCTCGACATGCCGCAGCAGGAAGTGCTCTCCACCGACCAGTTGCGCCTGGTGGTGGACGCCTTCGCCCGCTTCCGCATCGTTGATCCCCTGACCACCTACCGCTCGGTCGGCTCGGAAGAGGGGGCCAAGCGCCGTCTCTCCGGCATTCTCGCCTCGCGCCTGCGCGACGAGCTGGGCCGCCAGCCGTTCACCGCCCTGCTCTCGCCCGAGCGCGGCCAGGTGATGGAGGTGGTGCAGTCCTCGGTGAACCGCGAGGCCAAGCGCTTCGGGGCCGAGATCGTCGACGTGCGGATCAAGCGCGCCGACCTGCCGACGGGCGACCCGCTCAATTCCGCCTTCGAGCGGATGCGGACGGCCCGCCAGCAGGAAGCCCGCGCCATCCGCGCGCAGGGCGCCAAGCAGGCCGAGATCATCCGCGCCGAGGCGGACGCGGAAGCCGCGAAGATCTACGCCGACAGCTTCGGCCAGGATCCGGAGTTCTTCGCCTTCTACCGGTCGATGCAGGCCTATCGCCAGTCGCTCTCCAACCGGGAGAACACCTCGATCATCCTCTCGCCCGACAGCGAGTTCCTGAAGGAACTTGAGGGCCGGTAACACGCCTTCCGGCGGGCAGGCCCGCGCCTTGGGCGCGCGGGCCTGCCCTCGGAATATCCGGAACAGGGGGCGCGAAACCCGTTCATGGTAGACTTTCTTGCCGCATTGGGCGTTGCGCTGATTTTGGAGGGGGTGGCCTATGCGCTCTTTCCCGATGCGATGCGCCGGATGATCGCCCAGGTGCTGGCAACGCCGAACCAGCTGGTGCGCGCGGCTGGTCTTGCGGCGGCGCTCTTTGGTCTTATTCTTGTGTGGCTTGCGCGTGGCGCGACTTGATCGGGCCGGGCCCTTGCGACCATAACGAGCTTATAACAACAAAACTGCTCAGGAGAACCGATCCGTGCGTAGCCGTTTTTCCGTTCTTCGTTCGGCAATGCTTGCTGCCGTGGCGGCCAGCGCCGCCATCGGAAGTATGCAAGCTCCGGCCCTGGCGCGTCCGGCACCGGAAAGCTTTGCCGACCTTGCGGCAACGCTGCAACCGGCCGTCGTCAACATCTCGACGACCCAGCAGGTGGAGGTGGGCCGCCAGATCCCCGGCATGCCCGCGCTGCCGCCCGGCTCGCCCTGGGAAGAGTTCTTCCGCCGCTTCATGGAGGAGCGCGGCTCGAACGGCGAGGAGCAGGGTGAGCCCATCACCCGCGAGGCCCGCTCGCTGGGTTCGGGTTTCATCATCGACCCGAGCGGCTACATCGTCACCAACAACCACGTCATCACCGGCCGCGACGGCCAGACGGTGGTGGACAAGATTACGGTCATTCTCAACAACGACCAGCGCTACGAGGCGCGCGTGGTGGGCCGCGACCCGGCGACCGACCTGGCGCTGTTGAAGATCGACGCGACCAACCTGCCCTACGTGCAGTGGGGCGACAGCGAATCCGCCCGCGTGGGCGATTGGGTGATCGCCATTGGCAACCCGTTCGGCCTCGGCGTCACGGTGACGGCGGGCATCGTCTCGGCGCTGCACCGTGAGATCGGCGTTGGCCAGTATGACCGGCTGATCCAGACCGACGCCTCCATCAACCGGGGCAACTCGGGCGGCCCGATGTTCGATGCCAACGGCCGCGTCATCGGCATCGCCACCGCCATCCTGTCGCCCACCGGCGGCAACATCGGCATCGGCTTCGCCATCCCGGCCGAACAGGCCAAGCCGGTCATCGACCAGCTGCGGACGCTCGGCAAGGTGCGCCGCGGCTGGCTGGGCGTTCGCATCCAGGTGGTGAGCGAGGACATCGCCGAGGGCCTTGGTTTCAAGGAGCCCAAGGGCGCGATCGTCGCCAACGTGGAGGAGAACACCCCGGCGGCCCAGGCAGGCGTGAAACAGGGCGATGTGATCCTGAAGTTCGACGGCAAGGAGGTGGACCGCCACCACTCGCTGCAGTCCATCGTGTCGGAGACCAAGATTGGTTCCACCGTCAACATGGAAGTCCTGCGCGAGGGCAAGCCGATGACGCTGCGGGTGACCGTGGCTGAGCGGCCGCTGGGTGATGGCCTGGCCGGCCCTGAGCCGGAGCAGCCGAAGCAGGAACAGGTGGAAGGCGAGAGAACCGACCAGCACCTCGGGCTGGGCCTGCAGCCGCTGACGCAGGAGGTGCGCCAGCGCCTCGGCCTCGACTCGGATGTCTCCGGCGTCGTTATTTCCAGCGTCAACCCGGCCAGCGATGCCGCCGCCAAGGGGCTGCAGCCGGGCGATGTGCTGCTCGCCATCAACCAGAAGCGCGTCAGCTCGCCGAATGAGGCCGCCGCGCTGGTGGATGCGGCCCGCAAGGCCGGTCGCGATGCGGTGGTGCTGCTGGTGCAGCGCGGCGAAGATGTCATTCACCTCGGCATCCGCATGATGGAGGTGAAGGACAAGGAGAACGGCAAGGATAAGGGCAAGGCTCCCGCCGACGGCAAGAAGTAAGCCACGCCGGCTTGCAAGCCTGCTATTCCTCTCCCCCGTCCGAGGTTCGCCTTGGGCGGGGGATTTGCTTTTAAGGGAGAAGCAAGATGCAGGCTGACATTACCATTCGCCCGGCAACAACCGCGGACCGACAGGCGGTGGCGGCGCTGCATACGGCCAACTGGCAGGACGCCTATCGGGGCCTGATGCCGGACGCCTATCTGGACGGCGCATTGGCGGCCGAGATGCAGGACGCATGGGCGCAGAAGTTCCGGCACATGGCGGATGTTGCGACCTCCACCGTGCTCGTCGCGGAGCGGGGAGGCCAGCTCCTCGGCTTCATCCGGCTGGTCGCGAACGCCGACCCCCGTTGGGGCCACTACATCGATAACCTCCACGTCAGCGCCGAGGCGCGCGGGCTGGGCGTGGGCCGCGCCCTGTTCCGCGCGGGCGCTGAATGGGCCTTAGAGCGCGGCGGCGAGGCAGGGCTCCATCTCCTCGTCTACGCCGACAACGGCGCTGCACGGGCCACCTACGCCCGCTGGCAGGGCAGGGAAGTGGAGGCGTTCCTCGACGACGCGCCCTATGGCGGGAAAATCCCCGCCATGCGGGTGGCGTGGCCCTCGTGCGCTGCGGTGGTTGGGGAAGGGTAGTTTGTTTTTTGCAGGAGGAGCCCTGTGCGCGGAGGCGCACAAACAACAGGCTCTCCTCTTGGCAACCTCCCGTTCTTTCTATCGGGCCGCGTCCTTCAGGGAGGGAGCGCCTTCCTGTCTGGAGTGCGCCTGTACGATCAGGCGCCGAACGCGCCGTCGATCGTGTGCATCGCGCCGGTTACGAAGCTTGCCTCCGGACCCGCGAGCCAGGATACCATCCCGGCAACCTCATCGGGATGCCCATGGCGCTTGATGGCCATGAAACTGTGCATTAGATCCTTCATTGGCCCGTCCGCCGGGTTGGCATCGGTATCGATCGGCCCCGGCTGCACGACGTTGATGGTGATGCCGCGTGGGCCAAAATCCCGCGCCAGGCCGCGCGCCATTCCCTGCAAAGCGGACTTGCTGAGGGCATAGGATGCCATGCCCGGAACAGGCATCCGGTCACCGTTCACGGAGCCGATCACGATGATCCGCCCCCCTTCCGGCATCTGCCGGGCAGCCTCGACTGACGCGTGGTAAGGAGCATGGACGTTGATCCGGAAAAGGCGATCGATCTCGTCCGGGTCCTGTTCGAGCGCATCGCCGAAAATGGCGATGCCGGAGTTGACCACCAGCACGTCCAGAGGCCCGCTTTCGCGCACGCGCGCGATTACGGCGTCCCGGTCGGCGCTGTCGGTCAGGACCGCCGTGCTGCCTGTCTCGGCTGCCAGTTGCTCCGCCGCCTCACGCGAACCGGCATAGGTGAACGTCACATGGGCACCGTCCGCTGCAAAGCGCCGGACGATGGCGGCACCGATGCCGCGGCTGCCACCCAGAACGAGAACGGACTTTCCTTCAAACCTGGCCATCGGGCCCTCCTTGCATTTAATGTAGGACTCGCTACATAACACCCAGCCGGATCGGGTCAAGGATTTTATAGTGACTACTACAAAAAATGTTCGCCAGCGTGGCCGTCCCCGCCGCTTCGATCCCGACGAAGGCGTGGCGACGGCGCAGCGTCTGTTTCATGCACGCGGATACGACGCCGTCAGCGTTGCCGACGTCACCGATGCGCTCGGCATCAATCCGCCCAGCTTCTACGCCGCCTTCGGAAACAAAGCCGAGCTCTATGCGCGTGTTCTTGATCGCTATTCCCGCACCGGCGGCATTCCGCTCACGCAGATCCTGGCCCCGGACCGCCCGGTTGCCGAAGCGCTGACGGCCGTGCTGGAGGAGGCCGCCCGCCGCTATGCCGCCGACCCGGACGCAGGAGGGTGCCTTGTGCTGGAGGGCACGCGTTGCAACGATCCTGCCGCGCGCGATGCCGCCCGCTCCCTCAATCTCGCGGCTGAGGATTTGATCCGCCGCTACATCGCGGCGCGCCACCCGGAACAGGCCGAGTCCCTGACGGACTTCATCAGCACCACCATGTCCGGGCTCTCCGCCAAGGCGCGGAATGGACACAGTCAGGAGCAGCTCCTGGCCACCGCCCGCCTCGCCGGCCTGGCCGTCGCCCAGTTCCTCTCCAGATAACGGGGGCCAGGGGGCGAGCCCCCTGCAAAGAAAAAAGCGGCGCTGTTGCGCCGCTTTTTTTGTAATCCGGTGCCGAAAGAGGCTCAGCCCGCCTTGGCGATGGTGGCCGTCTCCGGCTGGCGATCGCCCGGCTGGGCGTCCAGCAGGTCTTTCAGGAATGCGCCGGTGTCGGCGACGGTGGTTCCGTCGTCGCGCAGGGCGGAGCGGATGTCCGGTTCGGCATGGCTCGCCTTGGCGGCATCGAGCAGGGCCTGCTCGCCCGGCGACTTGGGCGGAACGCTCGCGCCTTCGCCGAACAGGGCCTCGACAGCCTGGCTCTGGGCGTCCACCTCGTGCGGGCGGGGTTCACCCGGCCGCGGCGGGCGCAGGTTGAAATCGGGCGGCACAACCAGCGGCGCCTGGCGGGCGACCGCCAGCTCGTCCGGGCCTGCGCCGGCGCTGAACGACTTGGACCGGCTGGCGCAGCCGGAGAGGGCCAGAAGGGCCACGGCGCTAAGCCCGATAAGGGTGCGGGTGCTGATCATTCAGCCGACTCCACTCTGTTATTCTGTTCCTGCTTTCTTAGGCTGAGAAGCAGGATGATCGCAACGCCAATGGTGATGGCCGCGTCCGCCACATTGAAAACGTAGCTCCAGTAGGGGATGCCCTTCACGTCGATGAAGTCTGCCACGGCCCCGAAGCGGGTGCGGTCGATGATGTTGCCGATGGCCCCGCCGAGGATGCCGCCCAGCGCCACGGCCTGCCAGCGACTGCGCTCCCGCCACAGCCAGACGGCCACGAAGATGGAAATGGCGGCGGTCAGCGCAATCAGCAGCCAGCGGCCCATGTCGGACTTTGCCGTGAGCAGGCCGGTGGAGACGCCCCGGTTCCACACCATGGTCAGGTGCAGGAAGCCGTTGACGATCGGCACGGAGATCTTCTCCGGCAGGCGAAAGACCTCCAGAATCCACCACTTGGAGACCTGATCCGCCACCAGCACGACGGCGGCGAACGCATAGCCGAGAAGGCGATGCGTCGCGCGCGGCGGCACGTCCTCTCCCGAGGAGCGTGGCCAACCGGGAAAGGCCGGGTCAGGCCGCATTCACCACCTCTTCGCAGCGCAGGCACAGGTCCGGCTGAGCTGGATTGCGGCCTACTTCTGGCAGAACCCGCCAGCAGCGGTTGCACTTGTGTCCCTCGGCCTTCCGGGTGACGACGGCAACGCCGCCCACCTCATCCAGCGCGAAGGCTTCAAGCGGCGGCTGGTCGAGCGACACGGTCAGGTCCGAGGTAATGCAGATTTCCGCCATGTCCACCGTGGAAAGCAGGTGGGAGTCGGCCGATTCGGTCACATACAGCACCGGCGAGGACTCGAGGCTCGCGCCGATGCGCTTCTCGCGCCGGTCGATCTCCAGCGCGCCGGTGACGACCGAGCGCACCTCGCGGATGCGCTTCCACTTGGACGCCAGCGCATCGTCGCGCCACCCGGCCGGGATTTCGGGCCACAGCTCCAGGTGCACGCTGCCGTCTTCCGACGGGAAGCGGGCCTGCCACGCTTCCTCGGCGGTGAAGACGAGGATGGGGGCCAGCCACTTGGTGAGGCAGTGGAACAGCAGGTCCATCACCGTGCGGCAGGCGCGGCGGCGCACGCTGTCCTTGGCGTCGCAGTAGAGGCTGTCCTTGCGGATATCGAAGTAGAACGACGACAGGTCGTTGATGCAGAAGCTATGCAGCGCCGTGTAGTACGGGTTGAAATCGAACCCGTTGGCATGCTCGCGCAAGTAAGCATCCATCTCGACGAGACGGTGCATCACCCAGCGCTCCAGCTCCGGCATCTGGTCGAACGGCAGTTTTTCCTCTTCCGAGAAGCCGTCGAGCGCGCCCAAGAGGTAGCGCAGCGTGTTCCGCAGCTTGCGGTAGGCGTCCACCTGCCCGGCCAGGATCTCCTTGCCGATGCGGACGTCGCTGAAATAGTCGGTCGAGACCACCCACAGACGCAGGATGTCCGCGCCGTTTTCCTTGATGATCGTCAGCGGGTCGATGACGTTGCCCTTGGACTTGGACATCTTCTCGCCCTTGGAATCGAGCGTGAAGCCGTGGGTCATCACCGCGTTGTAGGGCGCGCGGCCCCGGGTGCCGCAGCTCTCCAGCAGCGAGGACTGGAACCAACCGCGATGCTGGTCCGAGCCTTCGAGGTACAGGTCCGCCGGCCACTGGAGGGCGGGCCAGGTGCCGCTTTCCAGCACGAAGCTGTGGGTCGAACCAGAGTCGAACCACACGTCGAGGATGTCCTTGGCCTGCTCGAAGTCGGCAGCGTCGTACTTGTCGCCCAGGAACTGCTGCGCCGGGGTGACGTACCAGGCGTCCGCGCCGCCCTCGCGCACCGCCTCGACGATGCGGGCGTTGACCTCTTCGTCCTGCAGGATCTCGCCGGTCTTCTTGTTCACGAACACGGTGATGGGCACGCCCCACGCGCGCTGGCGGGAGAGCACCCAATCCGGCCGGCTCTCGACCATCGAGCGGATGCGGTTCTTGCCCTGCGCCGGCACCCAGCGGGTATCGTCAATGGCCTTGAGTGCCGTAGCCCGCAGGCCGGTCTTGTCGAGCGACACGAACCACTGCGGCGTGTTGCGGTAGATGAGCGGGGCCTTAGAGCGCCAGCTGTGCGGATAGCTGTGGACGAGATCGCCCTGCGACAGCAGCGCGCCCGCGCCTTCCAGCAGCTCGCAGATCCTTGGCGCGACCTTGTAGACATGCTCGCCCGCCACGAGGGCCACGGTATCGTAGTAGCGGCCGTCCTCGGCGACGGTGAAGGGAGCCTCGATGCCGAACTTCTGGCCGACGGCGAAGTCCTCCTCGCCGTGGCTCGGCGCGGTGTGGACGAGGCCGGTGCCGGTATCGGTCGTCACATGATCGCCCGGCAGCAGGGGCACGTCGAAGTCGTAGTGGCCATTGGCATCCGGGTGGCCGCGCCACGGGTGGGCGCAGATGGTGCCTTCCAGCTGCGCGCCGGTCAGAGCTTCGGTGGCGTTCCAGGCGAGGATGCCGGCGCGCTTGGCGAATTCCGCCACCAGCGCTTCGGCCACGAGGAAGCGGTCGCCCACCTTGGCGCGCGCGTCCTCGCTCACTTCGCTCACGTCGATGACGAGATACTCAAGCTCCGGCCCGTAGGCGATGGCGCGGTTGGCCGGGATGGTCCACGGGGTCGTGGTCCAGATCACGGGGCGGGCCTTCAGCAGCACGGCGCGCGGGCTGGAGACCACGGGGAAGGCCACGTCGATCATGGTCGAGGTGTGGTCGTGGTATTCCACCTCCGCCTCGGCCAGCGCGGTTTTCTCGACCGGCGACCACATCACCGGCTTGGAGCCGCGATAAAGGCTGCCGTTCATGGAGAACTTCAGCAGTTCGCCCACAATGGTGGCCTCGGCTTCGAAGGCCATGGTGGTGTAGGGGTTCTCCCAATCGCCCGTGATGCCGAGCCGCTTGAACTGCTCGCGCTGCACGCCCAGCCAGTGGGCGGCAAAGGCCCGGCATTCCTTGCGGAACTCGACCGGGTCCACCTCGTCCTTGTTCTTGCCCTTCTTGCGGTACTGCTCCTCGATCTTCCACTCGATGGGCAGGCCGTGGCAGTCCCAGCCGGGCACATAGGGCGCATCCTTGCCCTGCATCTGCTGGGCGCGGGTGATGACGTCCTTCAAAATCTTGTTGAGCGCATGGCCGATGTGAATGTCGCCGTTCGCATACGGGGGGCCGTCGTGCAGGATGAACTTCGGGCGGCCCGCGGCGGCTTCGCGCAGGCGCTGGTAGAGGCCCAGCTTCTCCCAGCGCTCCAGCCACTGGGGTTCCTGCGCGGCAAGGCCCGCCTTCATGGGAAAGCCGGTCTTGGGCAGGAAGACGGTGGCGCGATAGTCGGTCTTGGTCTCTTGGCTGTTGTCAGCGGTCATGCGGCACTCGGCAATTTGCAATTGGCGTCAGGTTCTCTGGGTAAAAGCAAAACGACCCCGGCCCCGCAGCAACTCACGAGGCCGGGCCAATAATTCGCGTCTGGAACCAGGACCCAAGCATGGCCCGGTTCTAGCGGGGAAGCGCAAGGGTGTCGAGGGCCATGGGTGGGCAGGGGGGACGGCGCAGCCCCGCCCGTGAGGGGAGGGGAGACTTCGCCATCCGCACAAAAAAGACGCCGGTGAAGATCACCGGCGCCAGGGTTCAGGGGAGGAGGAAATCGAAAGCAATCTTAAGCAAATTCAGAACAGGCACTCATACTTACGACAGACGGTTACACCGAAGATAAGAGGTACGGGGGCAGGACACGCGCTGACGGACGTGCCGTCTGGGAGTCGGGAGAGGCGCATGTCCTGCCTGCCCGATCGACGGACCACAGTTCAATGTCGTCAGGTCTGCATAACCCTCCGTGTCTGAACCGTAACTGAATGATGCCGCAGTGCGGTAGACAGGCCGGGTACGGCGCGCGATGACTTGCGCCCGTGAGGGACCGAAACTGCTAAGCCTCAATCCGCCAAGGAAGATTCCCGTAGATCGCCGGCTGTAGAATGGCTTGGGGCTGGCTGACTGAGAGCGGTGAGGATTCCGCATTCGGACACCGTGCCGTGGGCGCAATGGCCGATGAGCTGGGAGAGTTCCGCCTCCAGCGCCTCCAGCTGGCGGATCTTGCGGCGGATTTCGCCCCGGTGCTCCCGCGCCAGCCGGTCCACGTCCGCGCACGGCTGGTCCGGATGCCCGGCGAGTTGAATGAGCGTGGTGATCGCCTCGATGGAGAAGCCCAGGTCCCGCGCCTGCCGGATGAAGTTCAGCCGCTCCAGATGCGCGCGGCCATAAAGCCGCCGGTTGCCCGCCGTGCGCGGCGGCTGGGGCATGAGGCTGATGGACTCATAGTAGCGGATGGTCGGAATCTTCACGCCCGTCTCGCGGGAAAGAGCGCCGATGGTGAGGTCCATGGAAAAAGCCTCTTGCTCCTCTAGTGACTAGAGATCCTAAATAGGAAGCCATGGCGGCGGCGGGAAGAGTCGCGCATCGGCAATTCCAAGGAGCAGAACGATGGCAACCAGTTGCGGAACCCAGAAAACTCAGGCCTCTACGGGCTGCTGCGGCTGTTCCAGCGGCACGGTGACGTTCGACGGCACGGACCGGCGCTACCGGCAGGTGCTATGGGTCATCATCGTGCTCAACGCCGCCATGTTCTTCGTGGAGATGGGCGGGGGCCTTGCCTCCGGCTCGCTCGCGCTTCAGGCGGACAGCCTCGATTTCGCGGGCGATGCCATGACCTACGGCCTGTCGCTCGCCGTCATCGGCATGGCCGCCGCCGTGCGGGCGAAGGCCGCGCTGCTCAAGGGGCTGAGCCTCGGGCTGATCGCTGCCTACATCCTCGGCTCGGCGCTTTACCGCACCTTCGTTGTCGGCGTGCCCGAACCGCTAACCATGGGCGTCATCGGCATCGCCGCGCTGGCGGTGAACCTCGGCTCCGTCGCCCTCTTGTGGAAGTGGCGCGAGGGCGACGCCAACGTGCGCTCGGTGTGGCTGTGCTCCCGCAACGACGCCATCGGCAACCTCGCCGTGCTGTTCGCCGCCGGGGTGGTCGCCGTCACCGGCACCAAATGGGCCGACCTCGCCGTCGCGGCGCTCATGTCCTGCCTGTTCCTGCAAACCTCGTTTCAGGTGATCCGCACCGCCCGTGGCGAATTGGCTGCGGCTTAAGCCAAGGGGGTCGCGGACCCCCTTGGCGATCCCCTATTCGTTTTAAAGGGCCGTGTCCGTGATGACGGGTGCGGCCCTTTTCTGTGCCCGGCGCGCTAAATTCCAAAAATCGCAGCGGCTTATGAAGGGCGCGTCCCGATGAAATAAACGGGAGGTTGCCAAGAGGGGTAAGCCCCTCCTGCAAAGAGAATTCAATTACCCACGCGCCTTGGTGGCCAGCCACACCACGTGGCGGGTGCCGTGGGCGCGGATGACCTGTTCTTCCACTTCGAACCCGGCGCGTTTCAGGCGGTTGGTGAAGGGGCCGTTGGGTGTGATGGACCAGACGGCCAGAATCCCGCCGGGTTTCAGCGCGTCGCGGGCGTCGAGCAGGCCGCGGCGCTTGTAGAGGGCGTCGTTGGCGTCCTGCACCAGCCCTTCGGGGCCGTTGTCCACGTCGAGGAGGATGGCGTCATACTCTGAGCCGGGCAGGATGAACTGGGCGACATCGGCCACGGCCAGCGAAACGCGCGGATCATCGAGGCTGTCGCCGAAGATTTCGGCCATGGGGCCACGCGCCCAGGTGACGACTTCCGGCACCAGCTCGGCCACATCGATGCGGGCCTTGGGGCCGAGGGTGCGAAGCGCCGCGCGCAGGGTGAAGCCCATGCCGAGCCCGCCGATGAGGATGCGCGGGGCCGGGTGCGCCGCCAGCTTCTCGCACGCCAGCGTCGCCAGCGCCTCTTCGGACTTGCTGAGGCGGCTGCTCATCAGCTCGATGTTGCCGAGGGTGATGGAGAACTCGGTGTCGCGCTTGTAGAGCTGGAGTTCGCCGCCGTCCGGCAGCGGGGCGGTATCGAGCAACACACGCATTTTCATGTAACAAACTCCACTGGCCACAGCTTACAGGCGATCCGCGCCTCGATGACATGGATCGCACGAAGAAGCGAGCAGCTTCTTGGAACTCGCAAACCATGCCGCACCGATAAACGAAAAGGGAGGCTGCCGTGGGCAGCCTCCCTTCGTCCGTTTCAGCGCTGGCGAGCGCTCAGGCGGCGGCGGTCATGCCGAGGCGCTTGAGCAGGGCGGCGTCGCGGTTCTCCGCCGGGTTGGGGGTGGTCAGCAGCTTCTCGCCGTAGAAGATGGAGCTGGCCCCGGCCATGAAGCAGAGGGCCTGCAACTCGTCCGACATGGTCTCGCGGCCTGCCGACAGGCGCACGACCGACTTCGGCATCACGATGCGCGCAACCGCGATGGTGCGGACGAACTCGAGGCCTTCCAGCTCGTCCTGCCCGTAAAGCGGCGTGCCCTTCACCTGCACCAGCCGGTTGATGGGAACGGACTGCGGGTGCTCCGGCAGGGTGGCGAGCGCGTGGAGCATGCCGACGCGATCCTCGCGGGTCTCGCCCATGCCAACGATGCCGCCCGAGCACACGTTGATGCCCGCCTCGCGCACATGGGAGAGGGTCTCCAGCCGCTCATCGAACGTGCGGGTGGTGATGATCTCCTTGTAGTGCTCGGGCGAGGTGTCGATGTTGTGGTTGTAGTAGTCGAGCCCGGCATCCTTCAGCTTCTGGGCCTGATGGGCCTCCAGCATGCCGAGCGTGACGCAGGCTTCCAGGCCCAGCTCCTTCACGCCCTCGATCATGGCGGAGATGCTCTCGATGTCCTTGTCCTTCGGGCGGGTCCAGGCGGCGCCCATGCAGAAGCGGGAAGCGCCCGCTTCCTTGGCGGCGCGGGCCTGTTCCAGCACCTTCTCCACGTCCATCAGCTTGTCGGCCTTCAGGCCGGTTTCCTTGGCGAACTTGGCCGACTGGGGGCAGTAGGCGCAGTCCTCCGCGCAGCCGCCGGTCTTGATGGACAGCAGCTGGGAGAGCTGAACGGTGTTGGCCGCATGAAACTGGCGGTGAATCGTCTGGGCCTCGAACACGAGGTCGAGGAACGGCCGGTCGAACAGGGCGTGGATTTCCTCGCGGGTCCAGTCGTTGCGAATGGCGGCGTTGGTCATGGGGCGGTCCTTGTTCAGGATGGGGGCCTTATTCAGAATGAAGTGGGCGAAGCGGTAATAGCCCGCCGGGGCGCGGTCAACGCTGCAATGAAGAAAGGGAAGGGGCAAGCCTGCGGTCAGGCCTGTCCCTGTTCGCCGAAAAGGGCCCGCTGCATCTTGTCCAGCTCCTCCGCATAGCGCTTGCGAACGAACTTCTCCGACACGATGCCGAGAAGCTGGCGATCCGGCCCGACAACGGCCAGTTCGTCGGCCTGAGTCTCGTCGAACCGGCGCATCACCTGGGCGATATCCGCCTCGGGCGGCAGCATCTGCTGCTCCTGAATGGCGAGGCTGGCGACGGAGGCATCTGCGGCCAGGTTGGCGGCATAGACGGTGGAGGGCGTGATGATGCCGCAGTAATGCCCAGCTGCGTCCACCACCGCCACCCGCTGGGTGGAGCCGAGGGGGAAGCGTTCCTTGAACTCAGCGACCGAGGCGTCGGCCGGGGTCCGGGGCACGTCGCGCATCAGGCTGCTGGCGGTCAGGGTTCGCACCCAGCCCACATCGCGGGCGCTGCGGATGGTCTCGCCGCGCAGGTGCATCCGCCAGGTGGAGAAGGAGTAGCCGAAGCGCTCCCGCACCACGGCGGAGGAGATCAGCGTTGCTGCGATGACGGCGGAGGTGAGGGCAAAGTCGTGCGTCGCTTCCAGAATGAGGAAGGACATGGTCATGGGTCCGCCGACGACGGCAACGCCCAGCGCCGCCATGCCGACGAGGGCGCCATCCAGCCGGGGCAGATCGATGCCGAGCGCGGCCAGCACCAGCACGTAGATCTGTCCCAACAGCGATCCCATGAATAGGGAGGCGAAGAACAGCCCGCCCCGGAAGTTGAAACCGAGTGAGATGGTGGAGGCGCAGGTTTTGACGAACAGGAGTAGCAGGAGGACGCCGATGCCGGCCGAGCCGATCAGGTCCAGCCTGAGTGCGCCGTGGCCCGCCGAGAGGGCCTGGGGCGAGGCCCAGACGATGGGAATGAGCAGCAGGCCGCCGAGGGCAGGGCGGAGCCAGTCCGGCACGGCAAGGCGGCGGGTGCTGATTTCCACCAGGCTGACGAGCCGCATGAGGCCGATGCCAAACAAGGCGCATAGGGCCCCGAGAACGGCATAGAGCAGATAGTCAGGCGTCAGGATCACCTGGTTAAGATTGCCCGCGATCAGGTAGGGCTCGGCCCCGAGGGTGCGGCCCACCAGCGCGGCGGCGAGGCAGGCGGCGGCAACCGGGGCGATGGCCGACGGCGTGTAGGCGCCCAGCACCACCTCGAAGGCGTAGAAGGAGCCGGTCAGCGGCGCGCCGAAGGCCGCGCCGATGGCAGCGCCTGCTCCCGCGCCGACGAGAATGCGGATATCGCCCCGGCGGAGATTGGCGCGCTGGCCGGCGAGGGAGCCAAGGGTTCCACCCATCTGGGCATAGGCCGCTTCCAGCCCGACCGACGCGCCAACCCCGTTGGAGAGAATGGTTTGGGTGGAAATGTTGGCGGCATCCCGCACCGAAAGGCGGCCGCCATAAAGGGCGTTGGCCTCAACCACGTCGATGGGCGGCTTGGGCCAGAAACGGCGAATGAGGAGCGTGACGAGGCCGAGCGTGAGGCCGCCGAGCGGGAGAATCAGCAGCTGGGCAGGGCGAAGGGCGGAGACCATGCTGAGTCGCCCGGAAATGGGCAGGTCATAAAGGGTGTTTTGCAGCAGGTGCGCCACCAGGCCCTGGAAGACCGCCAGAAGCCCTGCGCCCGCGCCGATGGCAGCAGCCAAGCCGATGAGCCAGCCTTCGCTTGTGCGTACCCGCTCCGCCCAACGCCTGCCGGTCCGCCAGTCCATTTTACTTCCTAGAATCGTTTTATGAGGCCGAGAGTCCCGGCGCGCATAGCACCCTCCTCCCGCACATGCCACGGACGTGTTGCCGCGCTGGGGTCGGTCAGTTCAGTCCGGGGTTCGGGCCAAGGACCGGGGCGGCTTGAAGCGCGACGGCGCATAGGCGGGCTGGCGCAGGATCTTGAGCGCCGTGGCGCAGTCGCTGCCAATCTGCATCTTGAGGGCGTCCAGCCCATCGAAGCGCATCTCGGGGCGGATGAACTCGATCAACTCCACCCGGACGCGGGCGCCGTAAAGATCCCCTGAGAAGTCGAACAGGTGCACTTCCAGCAACTCGCGCGGCGGCGAGAAGGTGGGCCGGATGCCGATGTTGGCAACGCCCTCCACCATCTGCCCGTCCGGCAGGAAGACCCGCACCGCATAGACGCCGTAGCGCGGGCGGGCATAGTCGCCAAGGCTCACGTTCGCGGTGGGGAAGCCGATGGTGCGGCCGCGCTGGTCGCCACCTTCCACCATGCCTTCAATGCCCCACCAACGGCCGAGCAGCCGGGCAGCAAGGGCCACGTCCCCGTCCGCCAGCTTGCGGCGGACGAGGGTGGAGGAGACGGCCTCATCCCCCTCCACGCTGACGGGCGGGACGATGGCTGATGCCATGCCCTGCTGGTCGGCCAGCTGGCGCAGGGTCTCGGTCGTGCCGCTGCGGCCCTTGCCGAAGGTGAAGTCGTAGCCGGAGACCACGCCGCGCAAATGCAGCCGCTCCACCAGTACCTGCTGGAAGAAGTCCTCCGGCGACAGGCGGGCAAGCTGGGCATCGAACGGCAGAACCACCAGAGCGTCCACGCCGAAGGCTTCCATGAGGCGCGCGCGCTCTGAAATGGAGGTGAGCTGGAACGGCGGCTGGTCCGGCTTGAAGAAGCGGGCCGGGTGCGGATCGAAGGTGATGACCAGAAGCGGCCCGCCGCAATCATTGGCGAGCAGGCCGGCTTGCCGCACCACGGCCTGATGGCCGGGGTGAAATCCATCAAAGTTGCCAAGGGCCGCAACGCCGCCCGCCAGGTGGTCCGGCAATGGCTGCTGCCCAGTAATCAGTTCCATGCGACGGCTTCCATTTTGCCGCGTCTATAGGACCACAGGACGGTGGAGCCAAGCCCTTACTGTCCAGAACGGTACGCTGGAAACGGCATGGATAAACGATCTGCTTAACCGAAAATTTAGGACACCACCGTAACTTGCCGCCAAACGGAGGGCCGGAAACCGCCCTCCGGTTGTGGTAAAAATTTAGCTGCGGGTAACAACATGGCTGTCGACCTCTCCATGCCGATCCTGATTGTGGATGACTACAAAACGATGCTTCGCATCGTGCATAACCTGTTGAAACAGATCGGTTTTGAGAACATCGACGAAGCAACGGACGGCTCGATGGCGCTCTCCAAGATGCGCCGCAAGAAGTATGGCCTCGTCATCTCCGATTGGAACATGGAGCCGATGACCGGCTACGAGCTCCTCAAGGAAGTGCGCGCGGACGCCGAACTGAAGGCGACGCCCTTCATCATGGTGACCGCCGAATCGAAGACCGACAACGTCATCGCGGCGAAGAAGGCCGGTGTGAACAATTACATCGTGAAGCCCTTCAACGCCCAGACGCTGAAGCAGAAGCTGGTCTCGGTTCTCGGCGACTTCTAAGCCGGAACAGCATCGCCCGCCGAGGAGACCGGCGGGCGGAGCACGTCAGTACAGCCAGGGCCGCCCTTTCCGGCGGCCTTTTGGCGTTTGTGCTGTTTGGGTTTTGTTTCTTGCAGGGGTCTCGGACCCCTGCACCCCGTTTGTTTTTGGGCCGCGTTAACTAGCGAATGGGGGATTGCCAAGGGGGTTAAGACCCCCTTGGCGAAGAATGGAGAACGCTCGCCCTCAGGCGGCGGCGTAGCCGAGCACGGCCTTGGTTTCCATGAACTCCAGGATGCCGTGAATGCCGAACTCCCGCCCGTTGCCGGACTGTTTGTAGCCGCCGAACGGGGCGCGGGGGTCGAGGCTCGCGCCGTTGATGTGCACGTTGCCCGCGCGCAGGCGGGCGGCGATGCGGCGAGCGCGGTCGAGATTGCCGGAGGTGACGTAGGCGGAAAGGCCGTAGGGCGTGTCGTTGGCGATGCGGATGGCCTCTTCCTCCGTCTCGTAGGGAATGAGCACGAGCACCGGGCCGAACACCTCCTCGCGGGCGATGGTCATGTCGTTGGTCACGTCGGCGAAGAGGGTGGGGCGCACGTAGTAGCCCACGTTCAGCCCCTCCGGCTTGCCGGGGCCGCCGGTGATAAGGCGCGCGCCTTCCTTGATGGCGGTCTCGATGAGCCCCTGAATCTTGTTCCACTGGGCCTCGCTGGCGACCGGCCCGTAGGTGACGCCTTGCTGGCGCGGATTGCCGACGACGACCTTTTCGGCGGCGGCCTTGGCGATGGCGATCGCTTCCTCGTAGCGGGCGTGGGGCAGCAACATGCGGGTGGGAGCGTTGCAGGACTGGCCGGCATTGACGCACACGCTGCGGAAGCCCGCGGTGACCGCCTTCTCGAAATCCGCGTCGTCAAGGATGATGTTGGGGGACTTGCCGCCCAGTTCCTGCGCCACGCGCTTCACGGTGTCCGCCGCGTTCTTGGCAACGAGGATGCCGGCGCGGGTGGAGCCGGTGAAGGAGACCATCGATACGTCCGGGTGCTGGGAGAGCGCCGTGCCTACCGTCGGCCCGTCGCCGTTCACCAGATTGAACACGCCCGCGGGCACGCCCGCCTCATGCAGTACCTCGGCGAAGAGGATGGCGTTGAGCGGGGCGATCTCGGAGGGTTTCAGCACCATGGTGCAGCCTGCGGCCAACGCCGGGGCCACCTTGGCGGCGATCTGGTTGATCGGCCAGTTCCACGGCGTGATCATGGCAACGACGCCGATGGGCTCGCGGAAGATGTGGGTGGTGCCCACCTGCTCCTCGAAGGAGAGGTTCGCCAGCGTCTGGCGCGTGGTGGCGAGGTGAACGAGGCCCATGGCGGCCTGCGCCTTCTGGGCCAGCGACAGGGGGGCGCCCATCTCATCGCAGATGATCTCGGCGATATCAGGCAGGCGGGTCTTGTAGACTTCGATAATGCGGTCGAGAAGGGCGAGCCGCTCCTCCCGGCTGGTCGCTTCCCACGCCGGGAAGGCGGCATGGGCGGCGGCTACGGCCTTGTTCACGTCCGCCCCGGTGCCAAGCGCGATCTGGCCGATGGGCTGTTCGGTGGCCGGGTTGATGACGTCGAGGCGCCCGGAGCCCTCAGGCTCGACCCACGCGCCGTTGATGTAGAACTGGGTGGAGTGCTGCATGGCGACGCTTCTCCCATCTGTGTGTCGCGGTGACCTTGGATCTTTCATAAGCCGTACGAGCGTTCGCTGAAAGGGGCGGCGCATCGCCTTGCCAGGCTTTCCATGCGAAGCGGCGCCGGAACCCGAGGATTCCGGCACCGTCGCCCGCCCGCAAACGCAAGTCTACACACGATGATGGGGAGAGAAGCCGAACGCCGCCAAACGGCTGGCCTGACAGCGCCCGGCCTCGCATAAACCTACGCAAGGAGCGGGCCAATCCAGCCTCCCGTGGCTTTTCAGGGGCTTGGCGCCATCATCTTTGTTGCATAGTCAAAATAGCGTAAAATATTCCGTCAAGTTGAGCCGGGGCTCGCCTTTTCCGGCTTATGAGCCTGCAGAATTGACGCCAATCCATTCCCGTGCCGATTCGACCAGAAAATCGATGAAGGCGCGGGCGCGCGCGGGCAGCAGGTCGCTGCGGCCGAGGTAGACGGCGTGGATGTCCTCTCCGTCGCCGGGGTTGAAGTCCTCCAGCAGGGGAATGAGACGGCCCGCCGCGATGTCCGGGCCGATGTGAAACTGGGCCAACCGTACGATGCCGACGCCATCCAGCGCCAGCTGGCGCGCCGTGTCGCCGTCGCTCACGCGCACGTTGCCGGTGGGCGGGATGAGGACAGTCTGGTCCTCTACCCGGAAGGGCCAGCCGCGCACGCTGCGGCTGAAGGTCCAGCCGATGCGATTGTGGCGCTCCAGCTCCGCCGGGGTGGCGGGCGTGCCGCGCTTGGCAAGGTACGCTGGCGCCGCCACCACGATGCTGCGGCTGGAGCCCAGCTTGCGGGCGATGAGGCTCGGGTTCTGCAGCGGGCCGACGCGGATGGCGATGTCCGCCCGCTCCTCCATCAGATCGACCGCGGTGTCGGAGAGCACGAGATCAAGCGTCACTTCCGGGTAGAGCGCGAGGAAGCGGGGCACCAGCGGCAGGATATAGCGGCGGCCGAACACCAGGTTGCTGTTTACCCGCAGATGTCCGCGCGGGCACGCGCCAACGGAGGCCTGCCGCTCCGCATCTTCCAGATCAGCGAGGATTCGCACGGCGCGATCATAGAACTCCTGCCCCTCGGGCGTCGGTTGTAGCCGCCGGGTGGAACGGAGGAGCAGCCGTGCGCCCAGCCGCGCCTCCAGCCGGGCCACCAGCTTGCTGACGGCCGACGGCGTCATGCCGAAGCGGCGGGCGGCGGCGCTGAACCCACCCAGCTCCACCGCCTTGGCGAACACTTCCATCTCCGCGATGCGGTTGATCTCGGGACGCGGCATTTTGTGATCTCAATTCACAGATGATGTTCCAATCCATCTTCTAGTTCATTTGGCTCCGGCCTGCCATCTGGAGCGTCGCCGTACTGGTGAAGTTGTGGAAGGGATCATTCGAATCATGCCAGTTGCCGTTCTCGCCCTGACGGCCGGTGCCTTCGGCATCGGCACGACGGAATTCATCATCATGGGGCTGCTGTTGCAGGTGGCGGCGGACATGCATGTCAGCGTCGCCACGGCGGGCCTGCTCATCTCGGGTTACGCGCTCGGCGTGTTCGCGGGCGCGCCCATCCTCACCATCGCCACCCGCCACATGCCGCGCAAGGCGGTGCTCTTGGCGCTCATGGCCATCTTCACCGTGGGCAACATCGCCTGCGCCATCGCCCCGAACTATGAACTGCTCATGGCCGCCCGGGTGCTGACCGCACTGGCCCACGGCACCTTCTTTGGCGTGGGCTCGGTCGTTGCCACGGGACTCGTTGAACCGAACAAGCGTGCCTCCGCCATCGCCACCATGTTCACCGGGCTTACCGTCGCCACGCTGCTCGGCGTGCCGTTCGGCTCCTGGCTCGGCCTACAGCTCGGCTGGCGCGCGGCGTTCTGGGCGGTGGCCGTCATCGGCCTCGTGGCGTTTGTCGTGCTGGCGGCGTTCGTGCCGAAGGCGGCGGGCGGCGAGGACGAGCCCGTCAACCTGCGCGAGGAACTGGCCGTGATGGCCCGCCCACAGGTACTGCTGGGCTTCGCCATGACCGTGCTGGGCTATGCCGGGGTGTTTGCAGTCTTTACCTACATCCAGCCGATTCTCACCCGCATCACCGGCTTTTCCGAGGCGGCGGTATCGCCGATCCTGCTGGTGTTCGGCGTCGGCCTGGCCATCGGCAACGTGGCGGGCGGCAAGTGGGCGGACCGCCGCCTGCCGCAGGCGCTCATCGGCACGCTGGCGCTGCTGGTCGCGGCTCTGGTGCTGATGGCCCCGGCCGCCCCGGTGAAGCCGATGGCGGTGCTGATGGTGGGCCTCCTGGGCGCGGCGGCCTTCGCCACGGTCGCGCCGCTGCAACTGTGGGTGCTGGAGAAGGCAGGCAGCGCCGGGCGCAACCTCGCCTCCAGCCTCAACATCGCCGCCTTCAACCTGGGCAATGCGCTCGGCGCATGGGCCGGGGCGGCCACCATCGACCACGGCCCCGGCCTTGCCGCCGTGCCGTGGGTGGCCGCGGGTCTCTCGATTCTGGGGCTGGCTCTGGCAGTGTGGAGCGTGCGTCTCGGCCGGGCCACCGTTCCGGCCACCGTTCTCTGATCGATCGCAAGGAAGGGAAGATCGTCATGGACTATCGCAATCTTGGCGTTTCGGGCCTCAAGGTCTCCGCGCTCAGCTTCGGCACGGGCACGTTCGGGGGCAAGGGGCCGATGTTCTCTGCCTGGGGCCGCACGGATGTGGAGGAAGCCCGGCGGATGGTGGATCTCTGCCTGGAGGCGGGCATCACCCTGTTCGATACGGCGGACGTCTACTCCGATGGCGCGTCGGAGGAGATTCTGGGGCAGGCGATTGCAGGACGGCGGGACTCGGTGCTGATTTCCACCAAGACCAGCCTGCCCATGGGCGACGGGCCGAACGACGCGGGCTCGTCCCGCTTCCGGCTCATCCGCGCCGTCGAGGACTCGTTGCGGCGGCTGGGGACGGACTATATCGACCTTCTCCAGCTTCACGCCTTCGACGCCCACACGCCGGTGGAGGAGGTGGTGGCGACGCTCGACACGCTCGTGCGCTCCGGCAAGGTGCGGTATGTGGGCGCGTCCAACTTCTCCGGCTGGCAGCTGATGAAGTCTCTGGCGGTGGCGGACCGTCACGGCTGGTCCCGCCATGTGGCGCACCAGATCTACTATTCGCTGGTGGGTCGGGATTACGAGTGGGAGCTGATGCCGCTGGGGCAGGACCAGGGCGTTGGCGCGCTGGTGTGGAGCCCGCTGGGGTGGGGCCGTCTCACCGGCAAGATCCGGCGCGGCCAGCCGCTGCCGGAGAACAGCCGCCTGCACGAGACGGCGCAGTTCGGCCCGCCGGTGGAGGATGAGCGGCTGTACCGGGTGGTCGACGCGCTGGACGAGATCGCCCTTGAGACCGGCCGAACGATCCCGCAGGTCGCCATCAACTGGCTGCTGGCGCGGCCCACCGTCTCCTCCGTCATCATCGGGGCGCGCACGGAAGCGCAGCTGCGGGACAATCTGGGGGCGGTCGGCTGGCAGCTCACGCCGGAGCAGATCGCCCGGCTGGACGCCGCCAGCGCAGTGGTGCCGCCCTATCCCTACTACCCCTACCACCTGCGGGACGGCTTCCGGCAGCTCAACCCGCCCATGGTGTGAGACTGGCGGCGGGCAGGGGCCAATCCCAAAGCAAAACGGGCGCTGGAGTGATCCAGCGCCCGTTCGCGTTTCCAGCCTGTGGCGGCGTTTAGTAAACGCGGGCCTTCGGCTTGATGTACTCCACCTCTTCGGTGAGGGTGTAGGTGTGCACCGGCCGGTAATCGATGTTGACCTTGCCGTTGTCGAACCAGGCGAGGGTGTGCTTCATCCAGTTCTCGTCGTCGCGCGTCGGGTAATCCTCATGCATGTGCGCGCCGCGGCTTTCCTTGCGGTTGGCCGCCGCGTGCATGGTGATGACCGCCTGAGGCATCATGTTGTCGAGCTCGAGGGTCTCGATCAGATCGGTGTTCCAGATCAGTGAGCGGTCGGACACGCCGACGTCGGCCATGCCGCGCTGCACCTCGTCGATCTTCTGGATGCCTTCCTGCAGGATCTCGTCGGTGCGGAACACGGCGCAGTTGGCCTGCATCGTCTTCTGCATGGCAAGGCGCAGCTTGGCGGTCGGCGTGCCGCCCGAGGCGTTGCGGAACTTGTCGAGGCGGCCGAGCGCCATGTCCGCCGAGTCGGACGGCAGCGGCGCGTGCGCCGTGCCCGGCTTCACGATTTCCGCCACGCGCTTGCCCGCGGCGCGGCCGAACACCACTAGGTCGATCAGCGAGTTGGAGCCGAGGCGGTTGGCGCCGTGCACCGACACGCAGGCCGCCTCGCCCACCGCGAATAGGCCCGGCACCACGGTATCCGGGTTGCCGTCCTTCAGGGTGACGACTTCGCCATGGTAGTTGGTCGGGATGCCGCCCATGTTGTAGTGAACGGTCGGAACCACCGGGATCGGCTCCTTCCGCAGATCAACGCCCGCGAAAATCTTGGCCGTCTCGGTGATGCCCGGCAGGCGCTCATGCAGAATGGCCGGGTCGATGTGGTCGAGGTGCAGGTGGATGTGGTCGCCTTCCTTGCCGACGCCGCGCCCCTCGCGGATTTCCATGGCCATGGAGCGGGAGACCACGTCGCGGCTCGCCAGATCCTTCGCCGACGGCGCGTAGCGCTCCATGAAGCGCTCGCCCTTGGCGTTGGTGAGGTAGCCGCCTTCGCCGCGCGCGCCCTCGGTGATGAGCACGCCCGCGCCGTAGATGCCGGTCGGGTGGAACTGCACGAACTCCAGGTCCTGCAGCGGCAGGCCCGCACGCACCACCATGCCGCCGCCGTCGCCGGTGCAGGTGTGGGCGGACGTCGCCGAGAAGTAGCAGCGGCCGTAGCCGCCGGTGGCCAGCACTACGGCGTGGCTGCGGAAGCGGTGGATGGTGCCGTCTTCCATGCACATGGCGATGATGCCACGGCACTCGCCGTTCACCATGATGAGGTCGAGGGCGAAGTACTCGATGTAGAAGTCGGCGTCGTGCTTCAGGCTCTGCTGATAGAGGGCATGCAGCATGGCGTGGCCGGTACGGTCCGCCGCCGCGCAGGTGCGCTGCGCCGCCGGGCCCTGGCCCATGTTCTGGGTCATGCCGCCGAAGGCGCGCTGATAGATCTTGCCCTCTTCGGTGCGGCTGAACGGAACACCGTAGTGCTCCAGCTCGTAAACCGCATTGGGAGCCTCGCGGCAGAGGTATTCGATGGCGTCCTGGTCGCCCAGCCAGTCCGACCCCTTCACGGTGTCGTACATGTGCCAGGTCCAGTGGTCCGGACCCATGTTGCCCAGCGAGGCGGCGATGCCGCCCTGCGCCGCCACGGTGTGGCTGCGGGTGGGGAACACCTTGGTGATGCAGGCCGTCTTCAGGCCCGCTTCGGCCAGACCCATGGTCGCGCGCAGGCCCGAGCCGCCAGCGCCCACGACGACGGCGTCATAGACATGGTCGATAATCTTGTATGCCTCAGGCATGTTCAGGCTCCGAACGCGATCTTGAGTACTGCGACGATGCCGGCGAGGCTGCCGGCGATGGCGAGGAAGTCGATGAGCAGCAGCCAGGTGATCTTGCCGCCGTGCTCGTGGACATAATCCTCCACCACGACCTTCAGGCCCATGGCCGCATGGTAGAAGGTGACGGCGATGAACAGGATGAGGAGGACAGCCACCAGCGGGTTGGCGATCCAGTCCGTCAGGATGGTATGAGACGAGGCCACGCCCGAGACGAGAGAGGCGAGAAGCCAGACCGTCAGCGGGATCAGCGCAATCGACGTGACGCGTTCCATCCACCAGCGGGCGGTGCCGGACTTGGCGGCGCCAAGGCCGCGGACCTTGCCGAGTTCCGTACGCATGTCCGTCTCCTTACGCGAAAAAGATGATGGCCCAGGTGGCGATGGTCGCCACGGCGGTGCCGACGAGAGTGAGGGCGGCCAGGCGGCGGCTGCGCTCCGGCTCGAAGCCGGCGCCGGTGTCCATATAGAGGTGACGCAGGCCGGAGAAGAAATGCTGCCAGAAAACGGCGGTCAGGCCGATCAGCACGAGAAGGCCGAGCGGATGGCGCGCTGCTTCAAGAAAAGTGCCGTAAGCCTCTTCCCCGGTTGCAGCGGCAAGAAGCCACCAGAGAAGGATGCCAACCCCGGCGATGGAAAGGCCGATGCCGGTGGCGCGATGCAGAATCGAGACCAGCATGTTGGCCCGCCAGCGATAGACTTGCAGGTGCGGTGATAGCGGCCGTGCGCGGTTTGCCATGTTTTTATCGCCCAATCAGACTGCCCATTTGTGACATCGCTTTAGTCATCATGCTCCGCGGATGGAAGGTCGAAATGATGAAAACAGGTCATTTCGGTCGGGAAAATGTATACGATAAGCCCAACATGAGCGGACGCAGGCCATCAGGGGGACGCAACGGCGCACCGCAAATCCCCCCGATTCGGGCGCAGGCATGCGCCCGGCCAGCCCTTGCGCCGTGAGTCGGAACGGTTTTCCCGAAGGGCGGGTCCAGGCCAGGCAAGCATTCTGGAGGCGCCAAGGTGCGCTTGACCAAACCGGAACGGCTGCGAATGAAAGGGAAATAAAACTGTAGAGGAAATGGCGGTGACGGAGGGATTCGAACCCTCGATACGGGTTATCCCCGTATAACGGTTTAGCAAACCGCCGCCTTCAGCCGCTCGGCCACGTCACCTTGTGCCAGCCCCTATAGCGAAGGCTTTTCGGTTGTTCAACGGCACTTCTGCATAGGAAGGCCGATTAGGATCAAATAATTCATCTGGCCGGAGATAAGGTTGCTGGCCTGCCCAGTAACGCGCCAGAGCCGTGACGATGCGGTCAGCCGCCCGGCCGTCGCCAAAAGGCGAGCGCCCGGCCAGCGGGCGAGGACCGCCCAGCGCCTGGCGGATTGCCCGCAAGATGGCCGAGGGATCGCAGCCGACCAGCCAGCCGCCGTGCGAGAGAATTTCAGGCCGCTCGGTCGCCTCCCGACACAGGACAACGGGCACCCCCAGCATGGAAGCCTCCTCCTGCAGACCGCCCGAGTCCGTAATGACCGCAGCGGCGCCCTCCAGCAGGGAGAGGAGGCAGCGATAGGGCTGGGGCGGCAGAAGGAAAATGCGCGGCTCCGCGCCCAGGCGGGCGCGAACCGCCTCCTGCAGGGCCGGGTTGGGGTGGGCGAGGAAGAGAATGTCATGCTGGGTGGACAGCTTGGCATAGGCCGCCAGCGCGGTGCACAGGGCCGCAAGGCCGCCTTCCCAGTTTTCTCGCCGATGGCAGGTGGCCAGCATGTAGGGGCGGGACCAGACCGGCTTTGCTTCGGTGCGGTGATAGTGGCCGAGGGCATCGATCACCGTGTTGCCGACGCAGAGAACGGATGCCGGATCGACGGACTCGGTGAGAAGATTGCGGACCGCCGTCGGGGTGGGCGCGAAATGCAGGGTGGTGTGGCGGGCGATCTGGCAGCGGTTCAGCTCCTCGGGGAAGGGCGCATGGCTGAGGCCGGTGCGAAGCCCCGCCTCGATATGCATGACCGGGCGCTGGGCATAGCTGCCGGCCATGGCGCCCGCCAGCGCCGAGAGGGTGTCCCCCTGCACCAGAACGATATCGGCGTTGTCTTCCACCTTGGGCTCAAGCGCGCACAGGAGCACGCCCAGGCGCGCGGTCAGCCCGGCGTCGTTGGCGGGCAGGGACAGGGTTTCATCCGGCTGGAGCCCCAGCTCCTGGCAGGTCTGGCTGGCGAGATCCGGGTGTTGGCCGGTATCGATGAGCCGGATGGGCCAGCTTCGCGTCTCGGGCCGCTGTTTCAGGGCGAGGAGAACCGGAGCCAGCTTTATGAATTCCGGCCGGGTTCCGGCAATCATGCACAGGCGAGGCGGCATTGCGCGTTCCGGCATTGCGCGGTCCATCGGGAAGGCCCCCACGATTATTGTTGCAGTGGTTCGTGCTCGGGTGACGTGCCGCACGCGCAACAATACAAGCCGCCGGATGCACTATAGGCGGCCCGGCCGGTTTGGGAACGATGGCGTAGTCGAATATGAAACGGGCGGCTGCCGGATGACCATGGGCTGGCCGCCCGCAGGCGTGGCCGGGGTCAACCGCGCCCGTAGCTATCCTCGAAGCGGACGATATCATCCTCGCCAAGGTAGGAGCCTGACTGCACCTCGATGAGGTGCAGCGGGATCTTGCCCGGATCTCTCCAGCCGGTGGGTCATGCCGACGGGGATAAAGGTCGATTCGTTCTCGTGCAGGTCGAACACCTTCTCGCCGCAGGTGACGCGGGCGGTGCCCTGAACCACGATCCAGTGCTCGGCGCGGTGGTGGTGCTTCTGGAGCGACAGCTTCTCGCCCGGCTTGACCACGATGCGCTTGGTCTGGAAGCGATCGCCCTGGTCGGTGGTCTGGTAGGTGCCCCACGGGCGGTGCACCACGGTGTGGATCATGTGCTCGTCGCGGTCCTTGGCCTTGAGCTGATCGACGATCATCTTCACGTCCTGCGACCGCTCCCGGCAGGTGACGAGCACCGCATCGGCCGTGGCGACGACGATCAGATCCTCGACACCGGTCAGCGCCACCACCGGCCCGTCGGTGCGGGCGTAGCAGTTGCTCACGCCTTCCACGAGCACGTCCCCATGCAGGACGTTGCCCGTCGCATCCTTGGGACTGACTTCCCACAGAGCCGCCCACGAGCCCACGTCCGACCAGCCCATGTCCACCGGCACCACGGCGGCGCGGCGGGTGCGCTCCATCACGGCGTAGTCGATGGAATTGGAGGGGCAGCGGCGGAAGGCGTCCCTGTCGGGGCGGAAGAACAGGCTGTCCCACCGACCCTTGTCCATCGCCTCGCCGGCGGCCTCGGCCATTTCCGGCTCGAACTCGGCCAGCTCCTCCAGAAAATCAGCGGCGCGGAACAGGAAGATGCCACTGTTCCACACATAGTTGCCGCTGGCCAGATAGTCTTCCGCGGTTTTCAGGTTCGGCTTCTCGACGAACCGGTCCACCGAGTGCACGTCGTTGTGGCCATCAAGCGGCGCGCCGCAGCAGATGTAACCGTAACCGGTCTCGGGCCGGTCGGGCCGGATGCCGAAGGTGAGCAGCGCCCGATGCTCCTCTGCTGCCGCGACCGCAGCCTCCACCGCCGTTCTGAACGCAGCCTCGTCGCGGATCAGGTGGTCGGACGGCATGACAAGGATCAATGCCTCCGGGTCGCGCTCCATCACGAAGCGGGCGGCCAGCGCGATCGCGGGGGCGGTGTTGCGCCCCTCCGGCTCCAGGATAATGGCCGCAGGCTGACAATCGGTCTGGCGCAGCTGCTCGGCGATGATGAAGCGATGCTCCTCGTTGGCCACCAGCACGGGCGCGCCGTAGCGTCCGCCGTTCATCACCCGGCGGACGGCGGTCTGGAGCATGGAGTGGGAGTCGACCAGCGGCAGCAGTTGCTTCGGGTAGAGCGAGCGGGACATGGGCCACAGCCGCGTTCCCGAACCGCCGGAGAGAATGACAGGCCAGATCGTCTTCGCGGTGGTCATAGCGGCTTCCCTTCCGTGTCGGCTACTACAGGTACGCCTACGCTCTGCCGCGCCGCCAGTCTGGCCAGAACGGCCCTGCGCTCTGGCGCGGTCATGGTGGACCAGCGGCTGATCTCCTCTATCGTGCGGCCACAGCCGAGGCAATGGCGGCGCTCGACGTCCAGCCGGCACACCTGAACGCACGGCGAGGGCACGGTCTCGCCCTCCTGGGAGCTTGAAACCGGAGACGATGCCTTTTGAGGCTGGGCCGTTTGCGGCTGGGAAGGGCGACAGGGGTCTTGCACAGTTGCACGCAATCCTCAATGAAGCGGCCATGGGCCAATATAGTACGGTCCCTGACCCTGACTTGCGGCCAGCCGGTCTCCCGTTAACTGGGGTACCCAGTTTAATTGGTTGCCCACGGCCACGCCGTCAATAAAACCAAGAAGGTAGAGCGCCATGAATCCTCCCCTTGTGCCTGAACTGAGCGGCCTGCCGCTGGACGACATCCGCGCCATTGCCGCCAATGCCCCGGGTCGGGATGATGACGCGGCGCGCGCGGCCGAAGCGCACCAACGGGCACTCTATTTCGCGCCGGCCGAGCGCGGGAAGCTGGCATCGCTGCCGGTTTGGCTGGCGGGCTGGCAGGGGCGCGTGCCTGCCGCCGCGCGGGTGGAGCTGTGCCTGTTCGCGGGCGCCCAGCGCTGGCTGGGGCAGGAGCAGGCCGAGCGCGCGGAGGACGAGGTTCGCAAGCGCATCCTGCTGCTCTCGGCGGGCGGGGCAACGTCCAACCCGCTGGCGGCCAGCCTGGGGGCTGGGCTGAAGGTGTTCGATCTGGCGGTCGAGCGCCCCGCGCCCAATCCGGCGGAAGGCCCGGCCATGAGCGACCGCGAGTGCGTGGCGGCCATGGCCTTCGGCATGGAGGCGGTGGTGAGCCAGGCGGATATTCTGTGCCTGGGCGCATTTGGCATTGGCACGCGCGAGGCGGCGGCCAGCGTCGCCCTGGCCCTTTTCGGCGGCGCGCCTTCGGACTGGCTGGCGGGGCAGACGGCAGCGTTGTCCGCCCCTTATGCGCTGGCGCTGCGCCAGGTGGAGGCAGTGCGCGAAGGGCCGGCCTGGACGACGGATGACCCTTTGCGGATCCTGCATCAGGTGGGCAACCGGGAACTGGCGGCGCTTGCCGGCGCAATTCTTGCGGCACGAACGCAGCGCGTAGTCGTTATCCTAGATGGATACGAGGCAGCAGTGGCCGCCGCCGTTCTGGCGCAAGCCCAACCGGGCCTGGCTGACCACTGTCTCGTGGCAGCGCGCGATGGTTCGGCTGCCCATGACCGCCTGATCGAGGCGCTTGGAGCGGAACCTTTGCTCGATCTGGGGATTGAAAAAGGGGATGGTCTGGCTGCTTTGTTGGCTGCTCAGATTATCCGGACAGCATGCGACATTCACACAGGCGGCGCAACGGAAGCCCAGATGGAAGGATTGCTGAGCGATGCGGGCGAGGCCGGGTAAGGAGGACGGCAACGCCTAACGGCCTCTCCTCACAAACAAAACCAAGTTCCTAAGAACGCTGGAAGTGGTTTGTTAATGAACATCTTCTAGTTTATTAGGGTAGGACGTGCCTCTTGGCAAGGTTTCGCTGGAGCAATGGCCCCGTAATCGTGCGTTCATGTAGCCTGTGCAAGCTGCCGAGCTTCGCCATGAAGCCTGCTGTAAAGTTGCGGCTGGTCATAGGGAACCATTGGCGCACCGTGATATGAGGGATCCGTGAGTAAATGGCACAGTATTCTGCCCCCAACCCTGGCCTAGAAAGCCAGCCAGCGCAAAAAAGCCCCGACCGGGTGATGCAGGCATCCGGCCTGGCCGATACCTACAACCGTTTCTTCTATTATCGGATCGCTCGAACACCCGATGATATCGCGGCGGCCCACCGGCTGCGCTATGAAGTCTATTGCGAGGAAACCGGCTTCTTGCCCAAGGAGGATTTCCCCGATGGGCTGGAGCGGGATGAGTTCGATGCCCACTCGGTGCAGAGCGTGCTGTTCTATCGGCCGCTCGACCTGCCGGCGGGCACGGTGCGCGTGGTGCGTCCCATTCCGGATGCCGAGGGCTGCGGCCTGCCGGCCCGGATCGCCGCCCCGGCGCTGGACCACCTGCCGGAGAAGATTCTTCCCAAGGCCAGCACGGGCGAGATTTCCCGCTTCTCCATTCATGGCGGCTTCCGCAAGCGCCAGAACGATGGCCTCTACGCCACGATTCATGATCCCCGGAAGGGCGGCGGCGATCCGCGCCGCATCCTGCCGCATATGACGCTGGGGCTGATGACCTCGATTCTCGAGATCTCGCTGGAGGCCAACCTCACCCACCTGTGCGCCATCATCGATCCGGCCTTGCTGCGGATGCTGCGGATGCTGGGCCTGCATTTCGAGGCCGTGGGGCCGCTGGTGGAATTCCACGGGCCGCGCCAGCCGGTGTTTGCTTCCGTCAGGCAGCTGGTGGATGGCGTGGAACACGACTTCCCCGAGGTGCACGCCGTCATCACGGCCGGCGGGCGCTTGCAAGTCGACGGACGCCATGCCGCAGCCTGAGGGGGGCATGGAGGGGGGCACAGGGACGGCAGGAGCGGGTACGCCCGACCTGCCGCCTCATTGGTTTGATTACGACCTGGCCTTCTCCCGCAATATCGGTTGGCTTTCCGAACTGGAGCAGCAGCGCCTGCGCGAGAAGCGCGTGGCGATTGCGGGTATGGGCGGCGTTGGCGGCGTGCACATGCTCACGCTTGCCCGCCTTGGCATCGGCAAGTTCCACGTCTCCGACATGGACCGGTTCGAACTGGGCAACTTCAATCGGCAGATCGCGGCCTTCAAGCGCACCCTCGGCCAGCCCAAGGTGGACTCGGTCGTGGCCATGGCGAAGGAGATCAACCCGGAACTGGATGTGAAGATCTTCGGCCAGGGGGTCAACGAGGCCAACCTGGAGGAATTCCTCGAGGGCGTGGATGTCTACATCGATGGCCTCGACTTCTTCGTGCTCGACATCCGCCGCAAGCTGTTCACCCTCGCCCGGAAGAAGGGCATTCCCTGCATCACCGCCGGGCCGCTGGGCTTTGGCTCCGGTTATATCGTCTTCACGCCGGACGGCATGAGCGTCGAGGAATATTTCCGCTTCGAGGGCAAGACGCAACAGCAGCAATACATCAACTTCCTGATGGGGCTGACGCCGTCGCTCCTCCACCTGCGCTACCTGAAGGACGGCTCGCGGGTGGATATGCCCAACAAGAAGGGGCCGTCCACCGCCATCGCCTGCATGATCTGCGCGGGCGTTGCCGCCTGCGAGGCGGTGAAGCTGATGATCGGGCGCGGGCCGGTGAAGGCCGCCCCCTACTATCACCATTTCGACCCCTATCTGGGACGGTTCCTCATCCGCAAGCTGCGCTGGGGCAACAACGGCCCGATCCAGAAGCTGAAGACGGCGTTCGTCGCCTGGATCGCCGGGTCCTTCTCCAAGGGCGCGCGCCCACGCGAGATGGAGCTGGAGCCGGATACGCCCATTCTCACCCGCATTCTGGAGGTGGCCCGTTGGGCGCCAAGCCCCGACAACAGCCAGCCGTGGCGGTTCGAGGAGGTGGGCGAGACGGCGGTTCGGGTGCACATCGACCTGGAGCGGGACAACCCATACTCCTACCGCAATTCCGAGCCGCTGTGGCTGTCCCACGGGATGCTCATGCAGGCCCTGCGGCTGGCGGGCACCCTCTACGGCTGGGGCATGGACTGGCGGCTGGCGGGCACGCCCGAGCACCCGGTGCTGGAGGTGAAGTTCGATCCGCAGGCGGGCGTGCCGGTTGACCCGCTCGCCTATTATCTCAAGGCCCGGACGGTCGATCGCGGCTCCTACCGCCGCCAGCCGCTGACCATGGCGGACAAGGAGGCGCTGGAAGCGGCGCTCGGTCCGGGGCTTACCGTTCACTGGATCGAATCGCTGGGCGAACGCTGGCGGCTGTCGTGGGTCAATGCCAAGGCGACGGGCATTCGCCTGCGCTCCAAGCGGTGCCACCGGGTGCACCAGGAAGTAATCGACTGGGAAAACCGGTTCAGCCGCACGGGCATGCCTGCCGGGGCGCTGGGCATGGACCCGCTCGGCCAGCGCGTCATGAAATTCGTGCTGGCGGACTGGCAGCGCATGCGCGCGGCGGCGGAGTGGCTGGGGGCGGGCCTTTATGCGGGCATCGAGATGGATGTCATTCCCTCGATCAACAGCGGCGCCTTCGCCGTGATCCGCCGGGCGGGAGTGCCGGGGCACGCCGTCACGCCGGAGGAGCGGCTGGCGATTGGCGAGCGGCTGATGCGCTTCTGGATCGAGGCCAATCGCCGGGGCCTGTCCTTCCAGCCGTCGCTGGCGGCGGTGTTCTGCTCCTCGCAGAGCCGGGAGGAAAACCCGGAGAAGGGGGTGGAGCCCCCGCTGCGGCACGCTGCCGCAACCGTCGCGCAGGATTATATGAGAGTAACGGGAATCGACCCGCTCGACGTGGTGTTTCAGGCGCGCCTGGGCGTCTCGAAAGCCAAGGCCGATGCGCCGCGTTCGATCCGCAAGGTACTCGAAAATTTAAAAATTCAGCCTCAGGTTGGACTCTGAACTATTTCTCACTAGACATCTGAAATGGTTTTCACGGGGCGGGATTAAAACAGGGGACCCACCACCGCATGATTCGCGTCTTTCGGCATTATGTACCCTTGCCCCTCCTCGTGTTGGGGATCATCGAATTCGCGGCGTTGATTCTCGCCGCGGTGTTGGCCTGGTATGGCCGGCTGTGGCAGGCCGGGCTGCCGATCGAGACTGCCTTTTCCTTCCTGCCCGAAGTGCTCACCTATGCCATCGTCACCTACGTGGTGATGCTGGCGGTGGGGCTCTACCAGAGCCAGTGCTACCGCTCGGTGCGGATCACGGCGCTGCGGCTGGCGGTGGCGCTGGCCATCGATTTCGTTGCCCTGTCAGTGATTTTCTTCACCTTTCCGGGCATCACCACCTGGCGCTCGGTGTTCGTGGTCGCGGCGCTGCTCACCTACTTCTCCATCCTGACGCTGCGCTGGATCTTTAGTCGCCTGGTCGGCTGGCACCGGTTCCGCCGCCGGGTGCTGGTGCTGGGCGCGGGGCAGCGGGCGCGCCGCCTGCAGACGATGGCCGGAGCTCCGGGCGCGGGCTTCGAGGTGTTTCGCTACGTGCAGATGGCCCCGAGTGAGGATGACATCGAAGGCGCGGTGCCGCGCGAGAGCATCGGCTCGCTCTCCTCCTACATGGAGATGCACAACGTCGAGGATGTGGTGGTGGCCCTGCAAGAGCGGCGCGGCTCGCTGCCGGTCTCGGACCTTCTGCACGTTCGCATGAGCGGCTTTGGCGTTTATGACCTCTCCGCCTTCATCGAGCAGCAGACGGGCCGGGTGGATCTCGACTCGCTCAATCCCAGCTGGCTGATCTTCTCCGACGGGTTCCGCAGCAGCCGGCGCACGGCGCTCGTCGCCAAGCGCCTGTTCGATATTCTGGCCAGCTCCCTCCTGCTGTTGCTGACCGCGCCGATTCTGCTCATCACGGCCGTCGCCATTCGTCTCACCAGCCCAGGGCCGATTTTTTACCGGCAGGTGCGGGTGGGCCAGTTCGGCGAGCCGTTCGAGGTGCTGAAGTTCCGCTCCATGCGGGTGGACGCGGAGAAGGATGGCCGGCCCCAGTGGGCGCAGAAGGGCGATCCGCGCGTGACCACGATCGGGAAGATCATCCGCTCGTCGCGCATCGATGAAATTCCGCAAATCTTCAACGTGCTGCGGGGCGACATGAGCTTCGTCGGCCCGCGCCCGGAGCGGCCCTTCTTCGTCGATGAGCTGGCAAAGAAGATTCCCTTTTATAACGAGCGCCACATCGTGAAGCCGGGCATCACCGGCTGGGCCCAGCTGAACTACCCTTACGGCGCTTCGGAGGAGGACGCCCGCCACAAGCTGGAGTTCGACCTCTACTACATCAAGAACTATACTATTTTCCTAGACCTGCTCATTCTGATCCAGACGGTTCGGGTGGTTCTGTGGCAGGATGGCGTGCGCTGAGCGCGCAAGAGCCTGTTCGCGTTGCCAAGGTTTGAGGGCTGGGGTTTCCGGCCCGAGAAGGATGTGCCGCAGCGGTACAACAAGCTGGAACCTGGGGCGGAGGTGTTTGGCCGGCCTGGGGTCCAGGGGAGCATGACGGGGGCATGACGCCACTGATTTCCGAGGTTGGCCTGGTCGCTCACGGCCTGGCCTGCCTGGCTTTTCTCGTGCTGGCCGGAGCACTGGTGCTCCAGAAAGAGCAGACAGTCTCCAGCGTCTGGCTGGCGACGGCTGCCCTGACGACCGCCGTCTGGGCGGGGACGTTCGTCTTTGCCGTGCGCTTCGGCGGCCATTACATCGAGATGGTCTCGCCGATGGAGACGCTGCGGACGGCGGCGTGGATCGCCTTCCTCGTGTCGCTGCTGATGCGCTCCTGGCGGCTGTCGGACCGGATCAACCTGTCGTTCGTGCTGGCGGTTGGCCTCGGCTTCCTGTTCGCCGTCCAGCTGCTCATGGACGCAAACAGCTGGTTCGGCCTCACGGGCACGACGCCGCTGGCCAATGCGCGGGTGGCCTACCTGTTCGTGGTCATCCGCCTTATCTGCTCCATCGGCGCGCTGGTGCTGGTGCACAACGTCTACAGCAACGCCGCGCCCGAGCAGCGCTGGGGCGTGCGGTTCGTTTGTATCGGCCTTGGCGGCTTCTTCATCTACGACATCCATCTCTACACGCTGGCGGCGCTCTCCGGCGGGGTGAGCTGGGACCTCTACAACGCCCGCGGGCTGGTGGATGCGCTGGTGGTGCCGCTGATCGCGCTCTCGATCCGCCGCAACCGCCTGTGGAAGCTGGAAGTGCAGATTTCCCGGGAGGTGGTGTTCCACTCCCTCTCGCTGGTGGCGGTGGGGTGCTACCTCATCGCCATGTCCATCGCCGCCTACGGCCTCAAGCTGGTGGGCGGCAGCTGGGGCAGCCTGCTGCAGGTCAGCTTCCTGTTCGGCGCGCTGGTGCTGGCGGCGGTGGTGCTGTTCTCAGGGCGCTTCCGCGCCTGGGCGCGGGTGAAGATCAACAAGCACTTCTTCGCCTACAAATACGACTACCGGCAGGAATGGCTGCGCTTCATCGCCACGCTCTCCGGCGCGGGGGCGGGCAGCGGGCCGCTGGAGGCGCGCGCCATCCAGGCGGTGTGCGATATCGTCGACTCGCCGGGCGGCGCGCTGTGGCTGCCGGGCGAGGGCGGGGTGTTCCAGCTCGCCACCCGCTGGAATTTCCGCACCGCCGGGCATGGCGCGGAAGCGCCGGACGGGCCGCTGGTCCGGTTCCTCGCAACGCGCCAGCGCATCATCGATTTCGATGAGCTGCGCGAGGGCATTGGCGACTATGACGATTTGACGCTGCCGGGCTGGGCGGCGGAGGACGACCGCGCCTGGCTCGGCGTGCCGCTGTTGCACCTCGACCGGCTGACCGGCTTCCTGGTCATCGAGCGCTCCCGCTCCCCCCGGTCGCTCAACTGGGAGGATTTTGACCTCCTCCGCACTGTCGGACGGCAGACGGCGAGCTATATCGCTGAACAGACCAGCCAGGCCGCGCTCATCGAAGCGCAGCAGTTCGAGGAGTTTAAT